>NZ_PUAP01000017.1 GCF_002947535.1 Enterococcus mundtii | reverse complement strand
CAATTATATGGACTTTATCTCCGTTCCTCATTTCATAAATTTTGTATCTATATTGTATCAGAAAAGAAGAAAACGGTATATTGCGTAATTGTAAAACTGCCACATTTTTGCCACAATAATAAATTAATTCAAGTTAATCAGAGATATAACATTAAAGATTGCATTTAGTTAATCGTTGATATAAAGGTATTTTCTATTAAATAAACACATAGTATGATAAGCCTAAATATTTAGTTATGAGATGGAAGGGTCTGTGGGGTAAGTAAGTTAATTATGCGTTCTCTTTGTCAATAAGAACTGCTGATGCGTTCAATCAAATAAAGAGTGTGGGATAATCATCAGAAAATATCTGATGATTGTCCCACTTTTTTTCTTTTTTTTAAATTTAAGGAACGAAAATTTTTTTAACTCATGATAAAGTTGAGAAAGAATGATATCGTTGAGGTCAGTTAAATATATGAAATAATGATCATTAAAAAAATGTTAAAAGGTTTATTCTTTTTATCAAAAAACTAATGCAGAACCTTGTGTATAAGAGTTTAAGCAACTCGTCAAGGAACGTTTGGGAATAAGTCGTTGTTGATGTCGTAATGGGATACTGTTGCGTATCAAGTGAGTATTCTTGGTAACAAGAGGAAAGCCAGTGTAAAAGCATTGGAACGCAAAGAACGTGTGCAAAGTGTGACCAAATGTAAGGTAGCGAACTTGTCGGGACGATAATAGAAAGCTAAGTTGATAAGACTGAGCCTCTCCGTGAAGAGATTTGCTAAGGGATTGGCATTTCACACTGATGGAAACATCCAAAGAAGTCCTTCGCCGTGAAGTGATTAGAAATAATCTATAAGACAAGAAACGCGTGAGAGTAGCAGAAGGCGGTATATGTTGATACTAATCATAATCAAAATATACCGAATGCCCCTGTGGAATTTGTAGGCTGTCATGCCTGACCACATCTCGTAAAGCTACAATATGCCAGCGGTCGCTCCGTCTGGTACGGTATTGTAGAATGTGTGACTGAACAACATTGCAATCGCATGGCGTAGAGAGAGATACTCCGCATAGTTTTTTGGTAAAGGGCGTAAGCCTTTTTCTTTTGCATTTTTATATATTCAAAAGAACAATTACAAAGACTTGCACGATTATGATATCAAAACTATATTTTATGAGATTTTTTATTTTTCGATTTGTATATTTGGTAAGCTTTACGTAGAATTCGCTTTCTTTGTAAAGATCGATAGTGATACGATTTATAGATTTATATCTTGGAAGTAGCGAAATGTTCTCTAAAGCGGTAAAAATCATTACTTCTAGGAAGGTTCAAATCAAATGTATGAGATGGAATGGAGGTAAGTAAATGAATGATGAAATTCTAAAGAATCAACAAGAAATTGTCAAAGTGGAACAACATCAAGAAAAATTATCGAATGAAAAACGTGTATTAGAAGAAAAACTGTTTCAGTTGCAAGATGTATTTCAAAGAGGTTTTCAACAATTAGCTGAATCAAACCTCGAAGCATTGCAACGAGGTTATACCTCAACACAGTGGTTACATAAAAATAATGAAACAAAACAACATATTTTTCAACGTCAGTTAAGACAAGCTAATGAGGAATTAAATGCTACATATAACAAAGCGATACAGAAATTAGAAATAGAACGAGAAGAATTACAGGCGCAGAGGAGAAACCTCTTATGGGATTGATTTATGTCAGTAGTGAATCTTCGGACTTTATGTCTGCGCTTAAAAGTAATTTAGAAAGTGGTAAAGAAACTGTTAGTCAATTGAAGTCGGGTAGTCAAAAAGTTGTTTCAGCCGTGGACGGACAGCAATTATCTGGTGCGGCGTATACAGTAGGAAAAGGTTTATTTGCGGACTTGATCATTCCAACGGTTACACGCACAACAAATGCCATTGAACAGATTGAACAAGAATTGAAAAAATACCAAAATGCCGATAAAATAGTGGCAAGTGAAGGCGAATTGAATGAAGATAAGTTAAATCAACAAATACAAGTCACACGTACAATGAAAAACTCAGTAGACCAGACCTTATTTTTCGTCCGATTACAAACGACACTGAATCCAATTGCAAGTGTACTAGATACATTGTTGAATGTTCAAAGAGATTTGGAACGAATGACTGATAGCTTTCAACAAGACATCGATCATTTACAAAATCAACTAAGAAAACTACAGGATTTCAATACACAAACAAGTGGTTTATTTGCTAATAGTCTAAATGAGTTGAAGATAGCGATGCAAGGCGTATTGATATTAAATAATACAACAATCAAAAGTGATGGTTCATACTCATTACCAAAAGGTACAAATAAAAGTTATTTTGAGAAAATAAAAAAAGACGTATCTTTGGTTATTGAATCAGGAGATCAAGAGATTGAGTTAATCAAAGAAACTGATAGTCTAGAAGAGATCAATCGCAAAACACTCGCTTGTGCGAATATAAGAATCAATCCCTACACAGGAAAGAAAATTAGCCAAGAAGAAGCGAATAAATTCAAGTACGCTGCATGGTCAGGAACGTTTACGAATATTGGCGATACAGTGATGGGTGCGTATTACGGAAATAAAGGTGCTTCGAGATTAGATGGCATCGATGATGTTGGGAGTGTCAAGAAAAAGTCGTTTAGTGAGAAAGAGGGAGGAGCTACAGTCTCTAAACTTGAAATTCCGGAACAAAGTTTGAAACATGCTGATGTCGGAGATTTTACTGTTAATCCTTCCACAGGAAAAGTTTCCAAAATGAAGGGTGGGGGACATGGCCAAGCTAACATTGACTTTCTAAAGGAAAATGGGTTTGAAGTAAACATTGAAAAAACTTACTCTAATGGTGTCAGAGCTGGAAATGTACCACACCACAAGACACCGTCGAAACGTATAGGCACAGGTCAATCTTGGTTTCCTGAAAATTGGACAAATAAAGAGATAGAACGTGCAGCACAGCATATTGCTAACCAATCAAATTTTGTAGGTGCTCAAAATGGGGACGTTATTTTTGGGGATTATAATGGTGTACGAGTGGGTGTAATAAAAACGGATGGGAATATTGGAACCATTTTTCCAGAAGGCACGAAACAACCATAAATAACTATTTAAAGGAGAAAAAATTATGGATATATTTAATCAAATAAATAAAAACTTAGAAGAACGAAGAAGTTTACATGAAGAAGACGACTTTGGACTTGAAAAAAGTTGGACAGAATTAACCACTATACTATCTATGAGTGAAGATAAAACAATCAATTATTTGAAAAATTGTTCTAAGGAAGACTTATTATTGATTAGCTCAGTTTTTGCTGATGTTTCTGAAAAATTACAAAGTAAAAGATTTATCTCTTGTTTAAGGGAACTTGATAAAAAATATCCGGATTTGAAGCTAACCTTTTTTATTTCTGATGCTGAAAGTTACATAAAAAATTAAAATAAAAACCAGTACAGCATTTCCAGAGAGCTGCATTGATACGAAAATCATTGAAAGTTCAAAGACTATTGGTAATAGCAATCTAGTTAACTAGTGATGGTGCAACAGGGCATAGAAGTATTGTTTGTGGCGTTAAAATTGATGTAATAAAACAAGGAGCTAAAATAATTAGTGCTTATCCTACTGGAACAGTTAATGGACCTCCTCCTATAGGATTTAACAAATAAGGAGTGTTAAAATATGTATGATGAGTTAGATAAAATATTATCTGAAGATAGTTCAGAGGATTCTTGGTATGATGATGGATGTATATATGCTGAAGAATTACTAGGAAATTTTACTGAGAGCGATTGGAAAGCGTTAATGCAATCTGTAAAAACAAAGAATGATAGATATAAAATTAGATTAGCTTATTCTATTGAAGAGGATACTGGTATGAATGGCTTCCACTTGTTGTTAGAGCTAGTAAACGATAATGCTGAGGTTGCTGAATATGCTTTAGATTCGTTGCGTTCATTCGATAAAGAACCATATAAAACCATGATTATTTCCAATATAGCGACAATAAAAAAAGCAGAAAGTTTATTAAAAATGCCAGTTTACCGGTAAAGCGTATTTTAGAAGCCTTTTTACAACAAAATAAATAAAAGGATATATACAATTTTATTTTAAGATCCAAATTCAATACTGAAAAGAAGCGATTCAAATTTATCGTTTCTTTTTCTACATATGAAGTTATTACACACTTATCAAGAAAAGTGATAAAGTGGAATTAAATTACATAAAACAAATCTTTGGCAAAGAAATCCAGTATTTAGGCAAGACCGAGATAATTGTTAAATCAGAAGAAAAATTATGAATATATTTAAAAGTAGAGTATAAAATATCTAATTCTCTATGTATATTTCTTCTATGTAAGGCTCGATTTTTTTAATATCCATAAGTAGTAAATAATTCATTTGAAAATACACATAGTAAGTAAATGGAGGAAAAAATGACAATAGTGAATAGTTTGGCATTAAGAGATGATGTTTATCGTTTTCTTGAAGAACATGACCATATAAAAACTTATGAACATTGTATAGCAGTCGGCGATTGTGCGGAGAAACTTGCTGTAAATTACAATATCAATGGAGAAAAAGCCAAAATAGCGGGTTATTTACACGATATATCCGCAATTTATCCAAACAATTGTAGAATTACTATAGCAAAAGAAATGGGGATAGAACTAAATCAAGAAGAGTTGGTATTTCCAATGATCATTCACCAGAAGATCTCAAAAAAAATGGCAGAAAAGATTTTTGACATCACTGACAACGAGATTTTATCCGCAATTGAGTGTCATACAACTTTAAGGGGGAGGTATACTCAACTAGACTTAGTTGTGTTCGTTGCAGATAAAATAAGTTGGGATCAAGATGGAATTCCTCCGTATCTAGACAGTTTATTATCAGCACTTGAATGTTCTTTAGAAAGTGCTGCATTGTATTATATTAAATATCTATTGGATCAAGGCGTCAAAGTTGTTCATCCATGGCTAAAAGAAGCACATGAATCATTGTCTAAGGCAGTTAGTAAAGGAGAGGACGGGAGAGATATATGCCAGAATTTATAAATTTACCAAATTTTTATCATGATAGTGAAATTTTAAATAATGTTGATTTACCTGAAGAAGACCAATCTTTACAAATCCAAAGAACTTTAAAAGAAACAGAGAAAATACAAAAATCCGTTTCTTCTCTGGAAGATAGTGAAGAAAAAAGAAAAAGAAGAAAACAACCGACCTTTCAAAAAGAACAGTAATAAGTGTCGAAACGAAAACAAATGTAGGCCTCTCTTTCTATTTTATCAATACAGTTGTTTATCTGTCAGTATTGAAAAGTGTCTAATTCGAATAGATGAAATCATATCTAAATAGGGTTGCTAATAAAGTACCGACTCATTTTTACTATCGTAGAATAAAAAATAGGTACTTTTCTCAGATACTGTTCTTGTAGAATCTGTCAGCTTTGTCAGATGAATTTACTAAAATTCTATCTAACTTCTAGTATAATAATAATTAACTACTGCATAAAGGATGTTTGTGAAATGCCTTTAAATGTAGATAAAACAAACTTAATAATCATGGGTGTACAATTTGATTCCCAAAAAGATTTTAAAGGAGTTTGGTACGCCTTAAGCACAAATATGATTGAAGGATGAGAGCCAAAGAAGCACGATGTAGAGGAAATGAAGCGACACATTGTCACAAAAAAAGAGCAAAATCCTGATGGAATTTCTTACATATGAGATCTTGCTACAGTTGTTTTAATGAAATATTTCAAAAAATAGATGGATGAAACAACTAGTGGTGTATTAGAAAAAATCGGCTGATAACCATTATTTTTTGTTATGCACCAATAAAGAAAGCGTTGACATTTTCGTGAAACCCATTTATCATTAATTATATATCATCAATAAAAAGAAGAACCCTTTTGATACGCGGCAGTATTAAATGCGAGTATGTTACTGCAATGCAGGCAGAACTCAAAAAAGATTTTAAGGCACAGGCCTTAAATCTTTTTTGAGTTCTTTTTTTTAGGAAAGGAGAATAGGGCAAGTGAAAATAATACAGATAATCAATAACAATGTGGCATTGATCAAGAAGGGCGGACATGAGGTCTTTATTGTTTCCAAGGGAATCGGCTTTCGAAAGAAAAAAGGTCAACAGGTTTCAGAAGACGAGATCGAGAAAATGTATATTTTGGATTCTTATGAAATGTTGGAGCATTTTAGCTACTTACTTTCAAAGTCGGATTCAAATGACATTCTTTTGATTAGTCGGATCATTGAAAATGCAGAGGGGAAACTTGGCATCAAAGTGAGTGATTATTTAACCCTAACATTACTGGATCATTTAGAGTTTCTTTTAGAACGGGCTGAAAAGAACCAGTTTATTGCAAGTCCGTTGATTTGGGATATTCGCCGGTTTTATCCTCGTCATTTTGATCTCGCACTGGAGAGTCTTGAGATGATCGAGAAAGAAAAAAATCTAAGTATTCCTAATGATGAAGCGGCTTCTATCGCTTTGCATTTCATCAACTTTTGGGACAATAAGAAATCTGATCGGTTACTGGAAATGCAAACATTGAGTGATATTGTCTCTATTATTGAAAAACACTATACATTTAAAATCGATGAATCTTCGACGAACTTTATGAGGTTTTCAACACATCTGCAATACTTTATCCAAAGGATCATCAAAAGTGAGTTGGCACAGTCAGAAGGAAGTATTTCTTTATTGTATCAACAAATCAGTCAGTTATATCCGGAGGCTTTCAAAGCGGTCCAAAAAATAAAAATTTATATCAAGCATCAATTTAAAGCAGATCTTTCCATGAATGAAGAAACGTATTTGATGATGCACATCAATCGATTAACAGAAAGGATTGAAAAAACAGATGAAATATGAAAAGTTAAATAAAGCAATTATTGAATTGGTTGGCGGAAAAGAAAATATTGTAGCTGCGGCCCATTGTGTCACACGTTTACGTTTGACGTTAAATAATCGCAACTTAGCGAAAACAGAAGAAATCAAAGAACTAGACGGAGTGATTGACGTCGTCTCTAATGACGTGGCGTATCAGGTCATTATTGGTACACATGTCACTGAAGTCTACAATGATTTCATGTCATTGACAGGCTTAGGGTGTGGGAGTGAGGCTACTTCTGAGAAAGAAAAATTATCATGGAAGAAAATCCCGACAGCCGTATTATCGGTCGTTTCTGAATCAATGACTTCAATTATCGAAGTGTTGATTGCGGCAGGAATGATTGCTGGGATTTTGAGTTTGCTTTCTTTGACCGGAATCGTTTCAGCGGAAAGTCCAACGTATCAAATCTTCCAGACATTACAAACATCGATTTTTACTTTCTTACCGATCTTTTTTGCTTTTTCATCAGCTAGAAGATTGAATGTCAATCCGTATGTCGCAACTGTTTTAGCCACAACGGTGATGTCTTCAAACATTACAGGTGCGGAAGGATTAAGTTTGTTCGGCTATCAATTACCTGTGATTGATTATTCCCACACATTCATTCCGATTTTATTAGCGATCGCCTTGTTGAAATTTGTGACTACTCAGTTAGAAAAAGTAGTACCTAAAGCGATTCAGCTGTTTTTTGTTCCAGCAGTTTCCTTGATGATCGTATTGCCCGTGCTATTAACCGTTTTTGGTCCGGTTGGTATGTGGATCGGTTCGGGCATTTCTTGGGTCTTTACGATGTTGTCTGAAAACATTGGTTATTGGATCGTGGTGATGCTCTATGCAGCTTTCCAACCGTTCTTGATCGTCTTAGGGGCTGCGAATTTCTTATTCCCGATCGGATTAACTTTCTTTGCTGAACTAGGCTACGATCCGGTGATTACTGGAGCTGCCACGATTTCAGATATTGCCGTTGCTGGAGCGATGATTGGTTATTTCTTGAAGACGAAAAAAGAGAAAGAAAAAGCGACATTTGGAACGATTGGTTTTTCAGCGGTCATGGGAATCACAGAACCAGCTATTTTTGGGGTCTTCTTAAAATATCGCCGACCATTTATTGCGGTAATCGTTGGTGGTGGGATTGGCGGTTTGATTGCAGGATTAGCGGGTGTCAAAGCATGGACAATGGCTTGGGGATTAGCAGGCTTACCTGCTTTTTTGATTGGTGGCACGGCGAATTTTATTTGGATGATCATTTCATGCGTTACCGCATTTCTCCTAGCGGGAGCTGTTGCCTATGGGCTTGGGATGCCACAAGAAGAAAAAGATGTTAAAAAGGAAAAAACACTGACTAAAGCTGGTCAAATCGCACTGGAAAATGTCAGCTCAGGTGAGGTCATCCAGTTGAGTCAAGTTTCAGATAGTGCATTTGCTTCAGGAGCTTTAGGTAAAGGTTTTGCAGTGATTCCAGATGAAGAAAATGGCGAGATTTTTGCACCGATCGCAGGAGAAGTCACCGTAGTTTTCCCCACAAAACATGCGTATGGAATCAAGACAGAAGATGGAGTAGAAGTATTGATCCATGTGGGCATCGATACAGTGAACCTTGAAGGAAAAGGATTTACTAGTTATGTAAAAGTCGGCGATCAGGTAAAGACTGGCGATGTGTTGGCAACAGTTGATTTTTCTGCCATCCAAGTAGCTGGTTTTGATCCAACAGTGATGGTTGTTGTCACGAATAGCGCAGACTTTTTAGATGTCGTACCCTTGGCTGATGACAGTACGAATCAAGTTTTAGCAGTGATTATTTAGGAGGCAAAAGGATGAGAAAAGATTTTTTATGGGGCGGTAGTATCGCAGCCCATCAAAGTGAAGGTGGATGGGATCAAGGCGGCAAAGGAATTTCCAATATGGATCTAGTCACGAAAGGAACCCGGGACACTCCACGAGAAATCCACAAAGAACTGAAAGAAGGATTCATTTATCCTTCTCATACAAGGATTGATTTTTATCATCGCTATAAAGAGGATATCAAACTATTTGCGGAAATGGGTTTTACAGCATTAAGAATCTCGATCGATTGGACACGGATTTTTCCAAACGGTGATGATCCAGAACCAAATGAACAAGGATTGAACTTTTATGAAGAAGTAGTAGATACATTGCTCGCACGTGGGATTGAGCCGATCATCACGTTCTTTCATTTTGAATTACCAGCTAACTTGATTGTAAAATACCAAGGTTGGACGAGTCGCAAACTAGTCGATTTATTTGAAAAGTATGCTGAAACATTGTTTGAACGTCTGAATGGTAAAGTGACTTATTGGGCGACATTCAATGAAATCAATCATTTAGACCCGAACTCGAAAGCGGCAGAATTTTTTACGTACTATATTTCTGGTCTTAAATTTGAAGAACTCGAAAATCCGAAACAAGCGATCGCACAAATTGCGTACAATACGGCACTTGCTAGTTCAAAAGTCGTTAAGTTGGGCCATCAAATCAATCCCGAATTTAAAATTGGGTGTGTTTTTGGTATCAATCCGCAATATCCAGAAACGTGTAAACCAGAAACGATGTTAAACAACTTGCTGGAAAATGAAAAAGAATTGTATCAAATGGATGTGATGTGTCGTGGCAAATTTCCACAATACAAATTAAAAGAATTTTCAGCGCAAGGTATCGTGATCGAACAACAAGAAACGGATGTGAAAGATTTTCAACAAGGAACGATCGACTATATTGGTTTGAATTATTATATGTCCAGTGTCACTCCGAATGAACAAAAAGAGAATGAAGCGTTCTTTGGAGGCATCCAAAATCCGTATCTGGAACTTTCTGACTGGGGCTGGGCCATAGATTCTGTTGGCTTACGCTATACAATGAACTGGTTGTACAGAAGATACCAATTGCCGCTAATGATCACTGAAAACGGGTTAGGCGCTGAAGATGTGTTAAAACCTGGTAATATCATTAATGATGATTACCGTATCGAGTATCTTAACCTCCACATTTCAGAAATGAAAAAGGCAATCACCGAAGATTATGTCGAATGTCTTGGTTATCTCTCTTGGGGACCAATCGACCTAGTCAGCGCTTCTACCGGAGAAATGTCGAAACGGTATGGCTTCATCTATGTTGACTTGGATGATGAAGGAAAAGGCACCGGAAACAGATACAAAAAGAAATCGTTTGATTGGTATAAAAGTGTGATTGAAACAAACGGAATAGGATGATAAAAAGCAAGAACCCCAAAAATTGGAAGAACAATTTTTGGGGTTCTTATCTTTTTTATAGAGGAATTGTTTCTAAGATATTAAGCTTTAAGCATTAACTAAAAAATGTATTAGCAAAAGCAATAAAAACGACCAATATAGGAATCATCCATGAAAAACCATACGTTTTATCAAGGATTTTGTTTGACGAATGATTGATCATTCTTAAGATGACCTCAATCAGAAAATAACCTAGAATCATTCCTAGTACATTTGAAATTAAATCATCAATGTCTGTTGCTCTAGCTACCGTAAATAGTTGGCTTATTTCAATCAACAATGAGGTACCAAATCCAAGTAAAAGAGAATAACTGAATTTTCTATACTTGTTGCTAATTAACGGACACAAGAACCCGATGGGTATAAAGCAAAGAATATTAAGAATATAACCTGCATTTATTCCATCTATAAAAGGGATAAGATTGATATTCGGATTGAAAATACTCTCACCAAATCCACTGATTCTATTCAACTCACGAAGCGTAGGAACACCGAACACATTGAAGAATGTAAAACTCATATAATAAAATAGTAAAAATGCTGATAGAATGCTTATCAATTTAGAGGGATTTTTATTTTCTCTAGTGAGCCAGAATAAAAAACTTGCCAAAATCAGCAGACCTATCAAGAATACTGGTTTTAAAGTCAAGATATCTACTATGGATTCCCAGAACCCGATTTGTTGCGTCATATTTTTCGCCTTCTTTCCTTAAGTTAATGAGTAATTAGTAAAGTTAATCATCTCATAGAAGGATACGCTAGCCATCAGCCTGTAGACTTATTTTAGAGGCTATAGGGAGAGACTGATGTACCGGCAAATTATAAAGTGAAATCAATTGATTGGTACAAAATAATAACTGAAATAAAAAGAAAAAAATTATAAAAAATCTAGTTAAAAACAGTCCTAAGTGCTTATTGAATGAAGTATTTAAGGGCTGTTTTAGTGTGTGTATAAGACTGAAAGTGTTCGTATACGACGTAGATGATCCTTATCCAAACGATTTTCGTTAAAATAAATGGAATTTGCGTATAGTAATAATGAGTGAAGGCTCAAAAGGAAATTGAGTATTAGGCTAGCTAATCGGGAGATAAAGGTAGGGAGAATCATCCTCTTCCCATAACTAAGAAAAGGAGTATCAGCTTAACTATGATATCAGAATTAAAAAATATTATTCATAACGATCGCTATAAAGTTTTAATTACTGAAGAGAATGAGTTTTACTTGATAGATGCAGACAGCCAATTAAAGACGTTGCTGTTTGCCACACTCGGTTGGCTGGGAAAGTATGAGGGTGTCAAGATAACACAGAGAGACTACGATGATTTGATTGTTCAAAAAGGAAATGAAAAAAATATTAACAATCTCTCGTTTTTATATACGTTGATCTTATTCCTTTTCGTCCTTTTATTACGAATGTTTATTCCAGAAGATTCGAAATATAGTATTATCACTTTCCTTATCATTTTACCTGGCGCATTATTCATCAAATTCTATTTATCATACAGAGAAAAGCAACTTTTACATAAGAAAGTTTTTTTAGAAACATACGAAAAGGTAAAAATCAGAATAGTGCCTTTAATAAGAGTGGACCGTTTGTTGAAAATGATTGTAATAAACTTATTACTGAACGGCACCTCAATCGCTTTCTCAGTACTGTATATAAAAAGGTTTAATTTGTTATATATGCCTTTTTTAATAATCAACTTTGTTTTCTTGTTACTACTAATTGGTCGTGCTGCATTGACAGAACAAAAATATAAAATTTCTTTAGACTGAAAAAAATAAGAAAGGTGCTATCTCCAGTAAAAACTATTAGAGGATAGCTTTAGTGGATATAAATCATGAAGCAACTATTCAATGCAACATTCGAAGAAAGTTTAAATCTAAGTGATGACACATTTGTTACGTTTATGAATAAAGACGTTAATCGATTGCCAGATCCAACAGGTGGTAAAAAGGTCGTTGCTAGAGTGGTAGGAGTACTATTTCTTGCCTTTTTAATAGGAATCAATTATCTGATCGCTGTTATATCCACAAAAATTAGTACAGGAGAATTAGGACCTAGTCCACTTCCTATACCAGATATCAATTTTTTACCAATGTGGTTGTTCTATTTATTATTTTTTGTGTGGGTAACGTCAGTTTTCATTTTTAGGGATAGAGGAGAGTATTATTTTACAAGGATACGAGGTCAATTCAACTTAAACTTATATATCATTTGGTTAGTGATAGAGATGAATCTTTTATTCATAACAGTATTTCTTAAACCACTAACCATTTTAGGTATGCTGTTCCTACTAGGATTGATCGGAGTACTATCCTGCCTCGTGTTTAGGAGTAAAAAACGTACGATTGAGTATGTGTTATATGAAGTTGAAAGAAAAAAAGGCAAGATAGATATGTTGATAGATCAAGTAATGAAATTAGCAATGAAATATGGCTGGGGAATTGTGACCGTCGGTATAGTATGGAAGTTCTTCTTCCCAAACAGCGGTGAAGTAAGAACAGATTTTTTTGGATTCATCAGTATGTTAGGTATGTGGCTAGCGATGGATATTGTGATCATTTTTGCAGAATCCTATCTATACTTCCCTTATCTATTACAGGGGTATTATAAGCGAAAATACGCAGAACAATACCGCGACTTGGAAGGGAAGGCGCAGTTAGAATGGTATGGAGAAAAATATTTCAACAAGCATATCAAAGGAACAGCCAAAGAAATAAAAGAGAAGAACTAGCCAAAAATCTTGGGTCTCAACGTCTATCAAAATGTAAATTTTGGATTGAATACTAAAATGAATCGTCTTAATCTGATAAATCTTTTCTTATTTTAATGAATAACATATGAAATTTTTGCATGATTTTTAACAAATTTTTGTCCTTTTACCTTACACTTACATGATAGGAATGCCTATCAAGAGCTTTGTTTTATTAAAATAAAAAACGTTAGATAAATCAACGGATGTTATAGTGTCGTCAGTTTTTTATCCTATATATGATTGCCTTTTAAAAAAACAGAGAATAATAAATTATTGTTGATACAATAGTGTTTTGTTATTGTTTCTGCTTGATTTTCGTATATCTTTTATGAAATCCATATGTTAAAGTATTGGCGGAGATACTTTTGTTGATAGAGCTAAAATTTCCAAAAAGATAAATAATAGAGTAAAAGTAAACTGAAAAATAAATAGCCGATTAGATGTCAGGGAAAGAGGTGAAAGTCCTCTACAGACCTACCTACTGTAAGGTGGATGAAACCAATAGGACCACAGATCATTCTGGAAGGGTTGGGAGTAAAAGGAAGCCAAGTCAGGAGACCGGTCTAACGGCAATCATGTTCTTTTGTAGGAGAAAGATCAAGCGTTTTTTTGTGTGATCAATCAAACTGTCTTCTCCTGTAAAAGGAAAGGCAGTTTTTATCTACTTTGAAAAAAGGTTGTTTGGTAAGAGTATGGAAATGAAAGGGCTATCGTAAACAAAGTGATCACTGGGAAAAGTAAAAATGAGTCAAAGAAAGTGGGAATAGTTGATGAAAAAATTATCGAAATTAGTTGCTGTATTGGGATTGAGCGTAGTCTTTGGGTTGAGTGCTTGCTCAAATAATAACAACGAAACAAGCCAAACAGCAGAAACAACGACAGCTTCAGAAGTTGCTTTGCCGACAAAAGATCGTGGGGGTGAAGAAATCGAGATTCCTGAAGAAGTGAATAAAATGGTTTCTTTAGTTCCTTCAGTTACACAAGTGATCGATGATCTAGGACGTAAAGATCAATTAGTAGCGGTTGACACACAAAGTCCGGCAATGACGGAAGAACTTGATGAGTTGCCACAAATCGATATGATGGCTGTGGATGCAGAAACATTGATTTCATTGAACCCACAAGTGATTTATGTTTCAGATATCAGTTTGCATGGCTCTGAAAATGTCTGGTCTCAAGTAAAAGATGCAGGAATTACTGTCGTAAATATTCCAACTAGTAATACCATTGAAGATATTGCTTTAGATGTCCAATTTATCGCGGATACTTTACAAGAGCATGAAAAAGGACAAGAATTAGTCGATACAATGAACAAAGAGATCGATGAAATCAAAGAAATTGGAGCAACGATTACAGATAAGAAAAAAGTATTGTTTGAAATTAGCGCATTACCTGAAATCTATAGCTTTGGTAAAGGCGTTTACTTGAATGAAATGATCGAACTTGTAGGTGCAGAAAATGTCTTAGCAGATCAAGAAAGCTGGATTCCAGTAACAGAAGAAGCTGCAATTGCTAGTAAGCCAGATGTAATTTTGACGAACGTAAATTACTTGGATGATGCAGTGCAAGAAATCTTAGATCGTGGAAGCTGGAAAGACGTTCCTGCGGTGAAAAATGAAGCAGTATTCTATATCGATAATGCTGCGAGCTCTTTACCAAACCACCATATGACAAAAGCCTTAAAAGAAATGGCATTAGCAATCTACCCTGATGAATACAAATCGTTGGAAAATGAATAAACAAAGTCGGTTGCTGTTAGCAGTTGTCTTAAGTATCATCGTAGTATTCTTTGGGATCAAAATCGGAAGTGTATCCATTCCTTTTGATACCTTGATCCAAGCATTATTTTCAAGAGGAGACAAACAGCTAGATGCAACGATCGTCACCATTCTTTGGCAGGTTCGCCTGCCGAGAGTGGTTTTGGCGTTTCTTGTAGGAGCTGCTTTGGCTGTGAGTGGAACGGTCATGCAATCCTTATTAGGCAATCCATTAGCTTCTGCCTATACGCTAGGTGTGTCATCAGGGGCATCACTTGGCGCTGCGTTGATCATTGTTTCAGGAATCACTTTACCGTTGTTCCCGAATTTCACATTACCTCTGACAGGCTTTATTTTTGGTTTAGCAACTGTGTTTATTGTCTTGGCGATGAGTCAAAGATTGGATCAGCAATTATCGAATCAAACAGTTATTTTGGTGGGAATGGTCATGACCTTATTTGTAGGTGCAATGTTGACGATCGTCACGGCATTGTTCAAAGATCATTTGCAGCAATTAGTCTTCTGGCAAATGGGTAGCTTTTCAGGGAGCACGTGGGCAAAAATTCAAATCTTTTTACCTATCTTACTATTTGGAACAATCGCTCTTTGGTTCTCTGCTAGAAGTTTAGATGTGTTATCTTTAGGTGAAGAAGAGGCGTTAATCTCTGGTGTAGATGTTCGAACGATCAAGCTATGGGTCATGGTCCTTGCGGCTTTGCTTGCAGGAAGTGCGGTTTCATTTGTCGGTGTGATCGGATTCGTTGACTTGATTGCCCCCCATGTCATCCGACGTTACTTCGGTGCTAGCCATCGTTGGGTCATTCCAGGAGCAGCACTATTAGGTGGCAGTATGATGGTCGTCGGCGATACGATTTCTCGAACGCTATTATCTCCCCAAGAAATACCAATAGGCGCTGTCACAGCATTGATTGGTGCGCCATTTTTTGCCTATGTTTATTTCAAACGAAAGTGAGTGTTTTACAATTATGAAAGATATTTATCGAAGTCCTTATGAGGCTTATCCGTTTTTAGCAGACGATGCAGATGATTTACGCTGCGATTATGAATTACACACCGATCGTTTATCTTCAGAAATCGGGCTATTACGCGCAAAGTGTAAAGATTCTCCTTTTTACGAAGAGTTAGAGAAAATCGGTGAATTGGTTTACCATGCCAATGCGTGCGTGCGTACAAAAATGACGATCACGCAAGAAGAAATCGACTGGTTAAAGAGTCGTGTCGATGAATTGAATGCGGAAAGAACAAACCAAAGCGGACCATTTTTCTTACCTCAAGGAAGTGAACGAGGGGCGTTGGCTCATATCTTGCGTGTCGATTGTAAAATAATCGTTCGTTTGCTGTATCGCCATCTCTATCAAGGCAAAAAAGTCGATTCAGGCTTGCTAGACTTTTTCAATTTATTGTCTGGTTACTTCTTCATGATTGCGCTGAAATTCAACCGAGAAGATGATGTAACAGAAATTCCTTTTGTCAGCAGAAATTACCGCTAAAGGAGGAAAAGTGATGACCTTGAAGCTATCGCAAGTCACAGCTGGCTATGGCTCAGTAAAAATCATCAAAGAAGTCTCCTTCGAGCTGAACAAAGGTGAGAACCTATGTATCCTAGGACCTAACGGCTGTGGCAAGACGACCGTATTGAAATCAATTGCGGGCATCCTTTCCTACGAAGGATCGATCACGATCGATGGAAAAGAAGTCCGCACGATGAAACGCAAAGAAGCCGCGCGCAAAGTCGCTTTACTCAGCCAGTTTTCAACCATTGCTTTTGATTACACCGTCTATGAAACTATCATGATGGGGCGTTATACGCACATCAAACAAGGACTATGGTCGGTCACCACAGCAGAAGATCGAGAAAAAGTCATGGAGTGCTTGGCTCTAACCAATCTGTTAGAATTGAAAGACCACCCCGTCAACCAACTTTCCGGTGGCCAAAAGCAACGCGTCTTCCTAGCCAAAGTATTAGCCCAAGACCCAGATATTTTATTACTAGACGAACCCAATAATCATCTCGATATCAAGCACCAACTCGAACTCATCGGCTATTTAAAAGACTGGGGCAAGAACCAAGACAAAACAATCATTGGCGTCTTCCACGACATCCGTTTAGCCCTCTCTTTAAGCGACCAAGTCCTGTTCATGAAAGCAGGCCAAGTCATCAAGCAAGGCCCATTTTTGGAAACAGCTTCAAGGAAACTACTTAAAGATATCTTTGATGTAGATCTAGTGAAGCATTTTCAGGAACAGAGTGAGATTTGGGAGAAGTTGGGAGAAGGGTTATTGTAAATTACTAAATAATTATAGAAATCCTGAGGTTAATTGTAATAAATCTCAGGATTTCTTGTTTTATATAACGATTATAATAGATCAAACTTTGTATTTATTTGAGTATACTCATTATTGGAATAACTTTATTTATATTTTTGGTTGCTAGTTATTTATTTTCTTTGACACACCTTGATTTTAATATTCGTTATTTAATTATTATTTGACAATATAAACCCTTATTATAAGTATTTATCTATATATTATTAGTTTTAAAAATCCAATAGTATGGTATTATTATATTATAATATGATGTAAGGGTTGTTTTTTTATTGATATATAAAGGAGAAGTTTATGAATTCAGAAATACATAATGTTAAACCATTTTTGAGATGGGCCGGAGGAAAAAGCTGGCTGAAAAAACACTTGGATACAATTGTCGGAGATTTGCATTTCAATAACTACTTCGAACCTTTTTTAGGAGGCGCTTCCATTTTTCTGGCCATTCAACCAAAAAAACAAATTTTTTTATCTGATTTGAATGAGGAATTAATGAATACTTATTGTGTAATAAGAAACGAACCAAACGCTGTAATAGAGGAATTGAAAAAATATGAGAACACAAAAGATTTTTATTATAAAATGAGAGAACAAAATTTTAATGATGAAATTTTATCTGCTGCGAAGTTTATTTACTTAAATAAAACATCTTTTAATGGAATATACCGAGTGAATAGAGATGGCGGATATAATGTACCGTATGGTTACAGAGCTAATTACATAATTGAAGAAGATAATATTTTAAGAGTTAGTAAACTTTTGAATGGAGCAATTTTGGAAACTAATGATTTTATGTCCATTAGTAATAAGATTCAAAAAAATGATTTAGTTATACTGGACCCACCGTATACAGTTTCACATAATCATAATGGATTTATTAGTTACAACCAAAAGTTATTTTCTTTAGAAGATCAATATCGGTTAAACGAATTGATCAATTTGATAAAAAAGAAAGAAGCTTATTATATTCTAACGAACGCTGCTCATGAGAAAGTGTATGAAATATTTAATAATAAAGATGACCTTACATATCCTCTGACAAGAGCAAGCTTGATTGGTGGTAAAAATGCAAATAGAGGCAAGATCAAGGAGTATGTCTTTACTAATATAAAGGAGAGTTGAGCATGACTGGAAAAGATTTCTCGATATTAACAAAGGAAGAATTATTAGTAGAAAAAAGAGAAAGAAAAAGAGAGTTTAATACTAAGAGTGTCCCGCTACCAGATGTAGCTTCTTTCGTGGAGGAGGGATGGATTATTGATAGGAATTTCAAAAAAACATCTCGTTTAAAAAGAAGTAAGCTTAAACAAGAGTTGTTTATTAATAAGTTATGGCTACTATTTTACGATATGGGATTCAATGAAATTAGTAAAACCTCAATAAATATTGATGGGCTAGAGGTAGATATAGTGTCTTCTGATGATGAAACACTATTATTTATTTTTACTAATTTTAGTGATAAAAAGCAGAATAAGAAAAGTTTATTAAATGAGATAAAGCAAATTAATGAGCATAAGTCCTCCTTGATTAAGTGGGGGAGAGGTAATTTTCCAGAAAAAAAGAAAAAATGTGCATTTATTTTTGCCACACAAAATTATATACTACCAGATCAAGATACTTATTTTATGGAAAAATATGGAATAACTTATTTCGATGAAGAAACGTTTTTATACTATAAAGGTCTATCCACTCACTTAGGTAAAGCATCGAGATATCAATTCCTAGGTCTTCTTTTCTCTGGGCAAAAAATACAAAGCATGGATAATAAAATACCGGCTATAGAAGGAAGAATGGGTGGACATAAGTACTATTCTTTTTCGATTGAGCCAGAGAAGTTGTTGAAAATTGCATACGTGTTACATAGGAATAATGCCAACAAAGACATGATGCCTACTTATCAGAGACTGATAAAAAAGGATCGAATCAAGGCAATTAGAGAATTTATTTCTGAGGGTGGTTTCTTTCCTAATTCATTAATAATTAATTTAGACACAAATGGGAAAAAACTAAGATTTGATATGAGTGGGAATCAAGTTGAAGAAGCAATATCAAAGATAGGGATATTACATCTTCCACAATTATATCGATCTGCTTATATTATTGATGGTCAACATAGATTATATGGCTATTCTAATCTGACTTTTTCAGAGTCTAATTCAATTCCTGTTGTGGCATTTGAAAACCTTAATAGAAAAGAACAAATTAAGCTATTTATGGATATAAATGAAAATCAAAAATCTGTATCTAAAAATTTAAGAAATACTTTAAATTCTGATCTTCTTTGGGAATCTGATTCCTTAAATGAAAGAAAAACAGCATTAAAATTGGTGATTGCTCATAGGTTAGGCGACGATAGAAGCTCTTCTTTGTATGATCGAATTTTAGTTGGTGAAAATTCAAGAACAGACTATTGTTCAATCACCATTGACTCTATAAAAAATGCATTAGATGATTGTTCTTTTTTTGGAGAATACAGTAGAAATAATGAATTAATTAGTATGGGTACTTTGGATAAAGAGAGTAATAAAGAAACTTCAGACATAGTTTTTAATTATTTAAAGGAGTGTTTGTGGTACGTAAAATCTCAAGTTGGAGATAATTGGGAAACTACTGAGAAAGATAAGATGTTTATTGTGACTAATCCTGGAATATATAGTTTGATCCGTATTATTGATGATATAACTAATGATTTAATGGCGAGAAGTCTCATAAATTTAGATCAGATTCAAAAAAAAGAAAATCTTAACTTGGTGTTCGACTATTTAGACTATTTAATCGATTATTATAAATCTGTTACTCTAGATGAAAGAAAAAAAATAAAAAAAATTATGGTGGAGGGGGAAAGATCAAGTACTGGCGAACACTACAGAAAGAAATAAGTAAAAGATGTGAGAGTTTTTGTCCTGAGGGAATGAATAAATACTGGGAAGAAAATGATATGAGATATAATGATGCTTCCTATAATATGATACGGGATATAGAATTATATATAAAGGGAGATTGCAAAGAAAAGCTTCAGAATGAATTTGGCGATGTCTGGTTTAAAAAAGGATTGCCAAAGAAAGTATATCAGGATGCAAATTCTCTAGCAGTGGAAAAAAATTACGACAAGAAATCTGGAGAAGAAGTTTCGCCTTGGGACTGTCTCAATTTTATTAATTATAGAGAAATTGTTCTAAACAACTGGCAAAATATTTTTGAAAAAGATTACACTTTGCCAGAAGATAAGAAGAAATCCGGAAAAAAAACAGATAAAACCAAATGGATGGAGAAAATATCTAGAATTAGAAATGAGCAGTTTCATCAGTACTCAGTCACAGAGGAAGAGTTTCAATTTTTAGAAAAAATTCATACATGGCTATTACAAGGCAATAAATATAGACAATTAGGTTTTTAATACTATCAGATTTATAAAATTGGATATTCATATTGTTGTTCTATTAAAAAACAATAGAAAACCGCTGAACAGCCCATTTCACTCTAGCTGTCCAGCGGTTCCTTCATTTATCCACAACCCTCACCGATCCCCAAATATTCAACTCTGGTACGATCTGCTGATGGATGATCGGTTCGTCTGGATGATTGATGCGGTGTAACAAGGTTCGGATGGCGAGTTGGCCCATGAATTCCAAGTTGGTGGCAACGTTGGTCAATCGTGGGATTGCCATGCGTGTGAATTCTGTTTCGTCAAAACAAATAATACTGATGTCATCTGGTATTGTATAGCCAGCGGATTGGAGATAGCTGTTGAGCATGAAGGCTAATCCGGAATTGACACAAAACCAAGCGTCGGGCATTTGCTCGATGCTTTTTAGGCGACTGAACAAAGCGCCTTGGGATTCCTCGATTTCGGTGATCTCGATTTCTGGTTCTTGTGAGATGCCGTGTTCTGCTAAGGCGCGATGGTAGCCCCGGTAGCGTTCGAGGTAGCTTGGCGAAAAGGAGGTGTCGCCGATGAAGCCGATTCGTTTCATACCGTTCGCAATGAGTAATGAAATGGCTTGGAACGTGCCGTCGGTATTTTTGGACAAAATGGCATCCGCGAGTAATTCTGGATCGTGATGATCAATCAAAGTTACGGGGATTCCTGTAGCAATCACTTGTTTTATGTAGTCATTGTTACTATGAGAAAGCACTAAAATACCGTCATATTCATTGATGTGTTCTGGCAGGATCATTTGTTGTAGTGTTTCATCGGTTAAGGTATACGTGTCTAATCTGATATGTGCACGTTGTGCGGCAGATTCTGCGCTTTTCACGATTTCGCCGAAGAAACTTGTTTGGGAAAAGGCAAATTCGGTTGCCATCAAAAGGAAGCTCATGGTGGTGTCTTCTGTGACGGTTTGGTAACGATAGCCTAGTTCGTCGGCTTTATTTTTTACTAGTTGTTTGGTTTGTTGGCTGACGCCTGGTTTGTTTCGTAGTGCTTGCGAAACGGAATTTTTAGAGATTCCTAGTGCATCAGCGATGTCTTGCATCGAAGCTTTTTTCATAAGTTCACCTAATTTCTCGTAATATTTATATTGATTATAACATAGTACATCTAAAATAATCACCTAAAGAGATTACAAATGTAACTTTGTAATGTTAATTACGTAATGTTGACAAACGTAATTACGGATGGTATGATTGTCGCAGTTATAAGAAACCGTTTACAAATCAAGGAGGAAGATTCATGAAGATGAAGAAAATATTTTTGGGACTTACGACTGTATTAGTAGGAACTGTTTTACTTGCGGGCTGTGGCAATCAATCAACGAGTGGGGATTCTGGCTCAGATGATGGGAAAACGAAAATCACTTTTTGGGCGGCACCTAATCCGACGCAATTGAGCTATTGGCAAGAAATGGCGACAGAATTCGAAGCACAAAATGACGAGATCACAGTCGAAGTGACTCAAATGAAAGAAAGTCCATCTTCTGAAGCGACGATCCAAAGTGCGATTGCATCGAATACAGCACCGACATTGTCTGAAAATGTGAACCGTAGTTTTGCGGCACAATTGGCGGCTAGTGAAGCGATTTTACCATTGAATCAACAAAGTGGATTTGATTCGATCGTGGAAACAAGACACATGGATCAAACGATTGAAAGCTGGAAATTTTCTGACGATAGTCAATATGTATTACCATTGTATTCAAACCCGATTTTATTTGGTTGGCGCATTGATTTACTAGAAGAACTTGGCTTTTCGGAGGTTCCAAAAACGTATTCTGAATTGTTAGACGTTGTAGAGAAAGTGCAAGAAACAGATAAAGCTTTGTGGGCGAAAAGAGACTTGTCTGACCCAACAGCTTGGATGCGTTGGTTTGATTTCTTCCCGTTGTACAATGCGGCGAGTGAAGGTGGCAGTTTTGTAGAAAATGAGAAGTTTTCTGTGGATGAGGCTGCAATGACGGATGTATTTGATTTGATGAGTCAATTAGCAGATGCGAATGTTTTGCGAACAGGTGAAGCGACTGATCCATTTGAAAATGGGGATAGTATCATGACTGATCTTGGTCCGTGGACATTCCCGAATTGGGACGAAAAATATCCTGAGTTGACGTTTGGTGAAAACTACACAGTGACGACACCTGTTGTGCCTGATGCTTTAGCAGATGTGGAAGAAGTTTCCACTTACGCAGATGCGAAAGGGATCGTGATGTACGCGCAAGCAACAGAAGAAGAACAAGCAGCAGCGATGGCGTTCTTGGAATTTGTTTATTCAGATGATGAACATGACATGAAGTTATTAGAAATGACGTCATTGATCCCTGCGAGAGACGATGCGAAAGAAAATGAAATTTTTGCTGCATACTTTGAAGAAAATCCAGCGATGAAAGTATACGCAGAAAATGTTCCGTTTGCTGTACCGGCAATGGATAATGAAAAATTCAATGAGATTCAACAAGCTTTTGGTGAACAAGCGTGGGTACCAGTGATTCGTGGAGAAAAGGATGCGAAAACTGCAACAGCAGATGCCAAATCAGCGGTTGAAGGGGCGCTTCAATAATGAACAAAAATACAAAGTTGGGCTGGTTATTTACCAGCCCATACCTGATTTTTACTGTCATCTTCTTTTTATTACCGCTTTTATGGTCGTTTTGGTTGGCGCTGACAAGTTGGAATATGATTTCACCAACGGTTGAATTTGTTGGTTTCGAAAATTTTATTGATGCGTTTCATAGCCCGGCGATTCGAGCAGCATTTGTGGTGACCTATAAATTTCTACTTGTCTTTGTTCCGATGGCTTTGATTTTATCGATGACGATTGCATTGTTAGTGAATAGTTTGCCTAAGTTTAAAGGTTTGTACATGGTTGCCTTCTTTTTACCTTATCTTTCAAGTGGGGTCGTGACTTCGTTGATTGTGAAAGGTTTGCTTTCTTACAATGGTCCTTTCAATACGTTTTTACGTACGAGAATGGGCTGGGATATTGATTGGTTAGGGAATCCTCAGACGTCGATTTTTATTGTTTCACTGATGATTGCTTGGAAGATGTCTGGTTATTATGGGTTGATCTTGATTTCTGGTTTGGGAAATATCAATAAAGAGGTCTATGAGGCTGCGGCAATCGATGGCGCAAGTGCTTGGACGCGTTTTTGGAAGATCACGTTTCCGATGCTTTATCCTGCATTTTTTACAGTGACGGTGCTTGCTGTGGGGATTAGTTTTGGGATCTTTACGGAAGTGTATCAATTGACTGGTGGCGGGCCGAATTTTGCTACGAATACGTGGCAAATGGAGATCTATAATCAAGCGTTTGTCAATCTTCGCTCGGGTTATGCTTCAGCAGTTGCTTTGATGGCTTCTGTGGTGACGTTTGCTTCGATCGGTGTGATTCGTAAACTATTAGAAAAATGGGGGGAGAAAAATGGTTGGTCATAAACGGACAAAAGGCAAAAATACGATTCTTTATCTTGTAACCACCCTCGTGATGCTGATCATGACGTTTCCTTTTGTGTACTTAGTCATGCATTCTTTTGCAGTTTGGGATCAAGTGGATCGTCGCATTATCCCGACAGATTTTAGTTTACGTTCTTGGACGTGGCTTTTCGGAGGTTCACCGACTTCTGCGGATGTTCCGTGGTTGGGGGCTTTTGTCAATACGACGATCGTGGCGACGGTAGCAACTGTTTTAATGATGTTGTTTGCTTTGATGGTCGGTTATGCGTTGGCAAAGATCGAGTTTAAAGGGAAAAAATTAGTAAACAATTTTATTCTTTTCCAAATGTTTTTCCCAGCAATCATTTTACTGATCCCGCAGTTTTTAATGGTGACGAGAGTGGGGTTACTGGATTCATATGCAGGAATGATTATTCCTACAGCAATCAGTTTATGGGCGATTTTTATGTATACGAACTTTTTCAAAGCGATTCCCAATACATTGATTGAAGCGGCGAAGTTAGATGGTGCAACGGAGATGCAAGTCTTGTTCAAAGTCGTTTTACCGATGTCCAAATCGATTACGACGGTGATTTTCTTGTTCTTGTTTACGGATCGTTGGACGAATTTATTGTGGGATATGATCGTGTCGAAAAGTGATAGTACAGTGACGTTGAATGTGTTGATTTCACAAATGTTCGGACCGTATGGCACGTTTCCAGGACCGATGTATGCGGCGTCAGTATTGTTGACGTTACCATTGATCGTTTTGTTTTTGATTTTCTCAAAACGATTCCAAGATGGTATGCAATTTACATTGAAGTAAGAGGACAGAACAATGTGGTGGAAAAATGCAGTTTTTTATGAAATCTATCTCGCTTCTTTTGCAGATAGTAATGGCGACGGGATTGGGGATATCGATGGTGTTAGAGGAAAGTTGTCTTATCTAAAAGAATGTGGCATCGATGCCTTATGGCTCACGCCATTTTATCCTTCGCCAAGAGTCGATAATGGGTATGATGTGTCAGATTATTGTGCGGTTGATCCGCAATATGGGTGTTTGGAAAACTTTCGATCACTTTTGGAAGAAGCACATGCATTATCGATAAAAGTCATTATTGATGTGGTTTTGAATCACACATCAACGGCACATCCGTGGTTTATCGAATCCAGTGCGAGCCAAGCGAGTGCAAAACGAGATTGGTATATTTGGCGAGAACAACCGAATAATTGGGAAAGCTTTTTTGGTGGGAGTGCTTGGAAGCTGGATCACCGAACCAATCAGTATTATTATCACAGTTTTGCAGAAGAACAGGCGGATCTGAACTGGCAGAATCCTGAAGTGAAGCAGGCAATCTACGATGTCTTGTCTTTCTGGCTGGACATGGGTGTGGATGGGTTTCGTTTTGATGTGATCAATAATCTAACGGTGAATGATACTTTTACAGATAATCCTAGGGATGAAGAGGGGAAACAGGTGCATCTTTATGATGTCAACCAGCCTGGAGTGATGCCAGTTCTTAAAGAAATGAATCAATGGCTCAAAACAGTCGCTCCGAATATTTTTACAGTGGCTGAGATCAGTTCGGATCAGTTATCGGTGATTTCAAGTTATGTGGAAGAAGCAGGATTCGATACGGCGTTCAATTTTAATTTAGGAAGTATTGAAACGTTGGATCTAACGATGTTGACCCACGAATTTCAAGAGATGAATGCACGTGAACATCTTCCAACTTTATTCTTTAATAGTCACGATATGAGTCGTTCGTGGAACCGGTTGGCACAAGAAGATCGTGAGACGTATGAATTGTTGTCTGTCTTTCTGTTGATCAATCGGGGGGTGCCTTTCTTATTTCAAGGAGAAGAACAAGGGGTAAGTGATTTTCATCCGACCCATATTTCAGAGATTCGCGACATCCAAGCGAAGAATAAATACCATGAACAATGTCTCTTTGTAGAAACACGACAGGCACTTTCAGCCGCCAATGAAGTGAATCGCGACCGTTCCCGGGGGATGATTCCTTGGGGAGAAAGTCAACGACCTGGGTGGATCGGGACGAGCCCGAAAAATCCAGAAGGGGCACTGATTTCTTCTGTCTATCAAGAATTGATTCGTTTGCGTAAAGCGGAGGGACCTTTTCAAGAAGTCACGAATATTCAGTTGGAAAAAGGATGTATACGCTATCAAGTAAAGCATTTATCCGTAGTGCTGAATTTTAGTGAGTCGTCTGTAGAACAGAATACCTCAGAAAACGTTCAAACGATTTATGGCAAAGGAATGCTTAGTGAGGATCGTAAATGGGTCAACGTGCCATCAAAAAGCTGTTGGATTGGAAAGGAATAGCAATGATCAAAATAAAAAACTTAATTGAAGACTATCGAAAAAATAAGCCTGAACAAATGAAAAAAGCGGAATTTTTGACGTTTACAGGTGTGGGAACGAAGGATGTCTATAATATTACCGCACCCTTTGAGTTAGCGGGAGAAGTCGTATTAGCTGGGCGTGTGGAAGCTAGAGAGAGCGAAGATTCTACCGTCTACTTGTTTAGAGAAACAGCTAAAAATACGTGGGCAAAGATTTCTGATGGCATCGAATTACCATTACAAGATCCTTTTTATACGGTGATCGACGGGAAAGTGATTTTAGGTGGGGTAGAAGTTGTTTTCTTGCCAGAAGGTCAGGCGCAATGGCGGACCATTTTTTATCACTTAGAAGATACAGCAACTGCCCACCACTTATTTGAAGGACCATGGGGAATGAAAGACTTACGTTTGAAGCAATTGTCAACTGGTGAAATTTTAGTCATGACACGTCCACAAGGAGAAAAAGGCGGTCGTGGCAAGATTGGTGCTTGTCTGATCGATCAGCTGGCTGATCTATCGATCCAAAAAATCGAAGGAGCGCCATTGTTAGCGAATCAATTTTCTGAGGAAGAATGGGGCGGCGCAAATGAAATTTTTGAGATTGATGGAGTGATTTGGGTTTTAGGCCATATTGCGAATTTTGATGAGCAAGGTGATCGCCATTATTATGCGATGCGTTTTTCTTTTGATCGCAGAAACCATGCAATGAAAGATGTGCGCATCCTTGCAGAAAGAAAAGATTTTGCTAAAGGACCGACGAAACGACCGGATCTTGTGGATGTGGTCTTTAGCGGAGGCTTGGACCTGTCTTCTGAGCATGGTGTTTTATATGCCGGGATCAGTGATGCAGGCGCACAAAAATTAAAAATCGAAAATCCATTTAAGTAGAGGTAAATACAGATGAAAATAGACCGTTTTAATGAAAATCCATTGATTACACCAAAAGATATCAAACCGTTACACGACGGATATGAAGTGATTGGTGCATTCAATGGGGGAGTTGCTTACTATCAAGGGGAAGTCTTACTCTTATTGAGAATCGCAGAGCGACCAATCTCGGAAGATCCAAAGGTGATCAAAGCGCCTGTTTATGATCCAGCAACGCAAACGATGGAAATCTTATCTTTTGATCGTGAGGATGAAAGTTATGATTTTGAAGATCCACGAATGATCCGTAAAAAAGATCAATTAGATCGTTTTGAGTATTTAACTTCTTTGTCTTATATTCGAATTGCTCGGAGTAAAGATGGACATCATTTTACGATTGACGAAGATGCTTTCTTGTACCCGTTTAATGAATACCAAACGTACGGCATAGAAGATGCGCGTTGTACGCAAATTGGCGATACATACTACGTCAATTTTAGTTCTGTCTCACCGATGGGGGTCTGTGATTCTTTAGTTTCAACGAAAGATTTCAAGTCTTATCAAGATCTTGGCAATATATTTGCGCCAGAAAATAAAGATGTGTTGATTTTTCCAGAACAAATCAATGGGAAGTACTATGCGTTGCACCGTCCGTCGCTAAAAAGTATTGGAAATTATGATATCTGGATTGCGTCTTCACCAGATTTAGTGAGTTGGGGGAACCACCATCATCTGTTAGGTGTTCGAGAAAATACATGGGATAGCGGTCGGATCGGCGGCGGTCTAGTGCCTATCAAAACGGATCAAGGGTGGTTGATCATCTATCATGGCGCGACAGCACAGCATCGCTATTGTATGGGTGCCGCACTTTTAGATTTAGAAGATCCAACCAAAGTGATCGCGCGCAGTCATCAGACAATCATGGAGCCAGAAGCGGACTATGAAAAGAATGGTTTCTTTGGGGATGTTGTCTTTGGCTGTGGGGGATTACTTGATGGGGATCAGTTGACGATGTATTACGGTGTCGCAGATACATCAATGGCTGGCTGTACCCTTTCGATCAATGAGATTTTAGATCAAATGAAAGAAGAACGCCCATGAGCTGGCAACAAAAATATCAAGAATGGCTAAATGAAGGATCTTTAGAAGAAGCGATGAAAGAGCAATTATCGGCTCTTTCTGACTCGCAAGAAATCGAAGATCGCTTTTATCAGTACTTGTCCTTTGGCACAGGTGGGATGCGCGGGGAACTCGGAGTCGGTACGAATCGGCTGAACAGTTATACGATCAAACGAGTTGCTTTTGGTTTAGCTACTTATATTCGTGAAGAAAATGCAAGCCAACAAGGCGTAGTGATCGCATTTGATAACCGTCATGGCTCAAAGGAATTCGCTGAATGGACGGCGCGAGTATTAGCCAGTCAAGGGGTCAAGGTTTATTTATCTGATTGTTTACGTCCGACACCGCAATTGTCGTTTCTTGTTCGCCATTATCAAGCGTGTGCAGGAGTGATGATCACGGCTAGTCACAATCCAAAAGAATACAACGGATTTAAAGTTTATGGACCAGACGGTGGGCAGATTACTTTAGAAACAGCAGAGAGACTGACAGAACTTTTAGCGGATGGACCTAATGAGTTGGCGATTGAAGCAGACGCATTGGCTATTTATAGAGAGGCTCAGCTGATTCATCTTTTTGGTGAAGAAGTCGACACTCTTTATTTAGAACAGTTGACGGCAGTCATTCAAAATAAAGAAAACATCCGACGATTTGGCTCGCAGCTTAACATGATCTACACGCCATTACATGGAGCTGGAAATATACTTATGCAAAAAGCATTTGAGCAACTAGGATTTGCTAATCTCCACGTCATAAAAGAGCAAGCGTTACCTGATCCAGATTTTTCAACAGTAGTTTCACCTAATCCAGAAGATAAAGAGGCTTTTGCGCTGGCATTAACAGAAGCAAAGAAACGGGATGCACAACTGATATTAGCAACGGACCCAGATGCAGATCGTTTAGGTGTCGTGGTTTTGAAAAACGGAGAACCAGTATTTCTTACAGGGAATCAAATCGGCGCCCTATTGCTGGACTACTTGATTCGAAGCAAACAACAGAACCAACAATCCTTGACGAACTTCTTTATAGCCAAAACGATCGTCACTTCGGAACTAGGTGCCAGAATTGCTCAAGCGCATGGGATCGAAACGAGAAATACGTTGACTGGGTTCAAATTTATCGGTGAACAAATCCAACAAGCAGAAGAACAAAAAGGGAAAGATTTTTTGTTTGGGTACGAAGAAAGTTATGGCTATCTGATCGCCCCTTTTGTTAGAGACAAAGATGCGATCCAAGCGGCGGTATTATTAGCGGAAGCTACGTTAGACCGTCATTTATCAGGGCAGGATTTGATCGATCGTTTACATGAACTTTATGAAGAATACGGCTACTATGAAGAACATTTGGAAACACAGATTTTTTCTGGGAAAGATGGAATCATCCAAATGAACCAACGATTGGATCGTCTGAGAGAGCAATCATTTTCTCGCTTAGGAGAGTTTGAGCTTTCATGTACAGAAGATTACGCTACTTCACTAAGAACGACGCCAAATCAACAATCATCCACGATTGACCTTCCTGCTTCCAATGTCTTGAAGTATATATTCACAGATGGTTCATGGTTCTGTCTACGACCATCAGGTACAGAACCGAAGTTTAAGATTTATTATTCAGTGAAGGATAAATCTCAACCTTCTGCACGAGCGAAATTGCTTCGCTTGCAGAAGGAATTTCAGAAACTATTGGATCATTTATAAACAATACGAAAAGCCAAGCTAGACCTCTGAACTGAAGAGTCGCTTGGTTTTTTTGTAGAAACAATTAAGTAACTTAAAATACTCAAACATAACGTTATTGGTATGGAAACCTAACGGATATAAAATTAATGGACGATTAGAGAAGAGAAAATTTTTCTTGTTTATTATAAATTGTTATCTAATGACTAGACATTTACACCCTCTTGATTATTTATTTTGTTATTATAAAACAGGAATAAATATGTATATATTTGTTTTTTTATCTTTTGTATTCAATGATATAAACCATTTTTTGAATAGTAATACAGAGTGGATCGGTTTGTGGAGCATGATATTAACAATAACATATCTAATAATTTCAGCTAGACAGATGATTCGATTTATCTAAAACCAACGCGTATCTAATTCTTAGTTTTGATTGACATAACAATCTATCGTTTTATTCATAACGTTATGAGGTGTATGGATTGTAGATTCGGTTGGTAGAATAGGAGAGAATACAACTTTTTACCTTTAAAATAGGTATTTATAATCATTTTATAGTTAGAAATTTCTGACATTTTCTTTCTTTACGTAAATCATTGCACACTTTCTTTTACTAAAAAAAATTGGTATCAGCGAGAAATGATTCGCTTAATAGGCAGTTTGATTACTAGTTTTTTTATACATATATATAGGAAGAAAGTTCTTTTTTAAGACAATAAAATAGCATATTAGTCGTTAATCTCCTTCTTTTTTTCACTAAAATATTCGTGTTATAGGCGTATATATATGGTGTGTGATTTTATATATGAGAAAACACTCATCTACAAAACCGTTTTCTTTGTGTTATTTAAACAACGATTATATAGTGGGGTGAAGGAGGTTATTTTAAAAATGAAAAAAGTGTATAGAGTTCCATTCAATTATTTAGCTGTTGTTATGTTGTTGGTAGCGAATCTGCTGCCTGTGACGAGTGTGTTTGCTGAAGGGGTAGCACCACCGAATGAGAGTATATTCAACTCTCAAAGTTTATCGATCAAAGCAGATGCTGAAGCGAATGCGGAGAACCAGCAATTAGTGGATGTTACGTATGAAGTGACGAACAAAAGTGAGACACCCATCAATCAGTTGATCATCCATCAAAAAAATGAAAACGATACACCTGTTAAGTTTGATAAGCAAACACTAAAGAATAATCAGAAGTTAGTCGAATCAACCGATCCAATCGTGTCGTTTGAAAAGATGGAAAAAGCAGAGGGAACGCAATTACGGATTGCTACCCTTCAACCAAATGAAACAAGAAAACTTTCCATCACCGGGGAAAAAACGAATCGATCCGTGGATCAATTAGCAGTTGAGATCAAAGAATCAGAAAACAAATTAGGTGAGCTTAAGCTCAACTTTCCAAAAAAAGAACTTGCACCAACTAGCACTACCTCATCACCTATACAAGAATCTACCACACAACCAGAATCATCGATACCCAGTCAACCAATCAAAGAGCCAACCAAAGAAACAACATCAGAGTCAGAATCAACTGTGCAAACAGAAGAAACACAAACAGAAGAATCACAGTCAACAAGTGAAGAAGCAGAGGACCCCGATCCTGGATTACCTCAAGCACCTATGGCTCAAGGCCCTAGACTTGCGCCGACACCAGGACGAGGCTTCGAAAAGCCAATCTATAATAGTGTGCACAAAGGCGAACTTTTTTCTACAGGAAATACTAATCTAAAGATCCTTGATGAAAAAGAGTATCGAGCAAATATTTTCTTGAATACTAAAGCGCCTAGTAGTGGCTATTCGATCAATAACTTTGTTTTAGAATTTGCTGATGTAGATGGCGACCCGACAACATATAATTCTAGTCGCGCATATATCGATTTAGATGGTGCGAAAGAGATTGCATGGGCGGGGTTATTTTGGAGTTCTTCTCGTTATAAAGGCCCTGCATTTGGCACAAATCTTTCGGATGAAGAAATCAGTGCACCAGTCAAATTTACTACGCCAAATGGCACATCACAAAGAGTTGCCCCTCAGTATTATCATCGGATTGACCAAGATAAAACTGATCCTGGACAATACTTTGGCTATAACAATACAGGCTTTTCAAATTATGCAGATGTGACATCGATCATTCAAGGAGATGGCAGTGGAACTGGTGGCTATACCTTAGCTGATATCCCTATGACAAAAGCGCTAAACCAGAAAGCTCAATACTATAATTTCAGTGGCTGGAGTCTATTTGTCGTAACAAAAGATCAAGCAAAACATTCTCGAGCATTCAATGTTTACTACGGCGCCAGAGGAAATAAAGCTGGAACAAATAATGAGTTTGTCATGAAAGATTTTATTACAGCCAAACAAGGAAAACTAGAACCTATTGTCACCTGGTTCACTGTACAAGGGGATAAATTGTTTACTGGTGACAATGCGCAAATCAAAAATAGTGCAGGAACTTTTGTCAATATCATCAACACGATCAACCCAGTAGGAAATGTGATGAATGCCACCGTTTCTGATAACGATCAACATATGGTTGACAAGTATCCTGGACAGTTCAATCCAGGACATCCCAACTTTTTGGATATCGATATCGATCGGCTTTCTCTACCAGAGGGGCTGATCAGTAATGGCCAAAATCAAATCAGTTTCAGAACGACTAGTATTGGCGATGACTTCTCTACGAATGCTGTCGGTTTCTCTGTCAATGCTGAGATTCCCGAGCTAGAGATCAATAAAGAAATCGTGAATCCTAAAGAGACCTACAAGATCGGAGAGACAGTCACCTATCGTGTGCACGTAAAAAATACAAAAGAAAATTCAGAAGCCGTCAATACGTTGTCTAAGGATGTCTTAGATAGCCGTTTGGATTATGTTCCTGGTTCTTTATCAGTCGTGACTGGTCCCAACGCTGGGAAAAAAACTGATGCTTCTGGCGATGATCAAGCAGAATACACAGCAGCTAACCGAACAATGACTGTTCGTGTCGGTGAAGGCGCAAATGCTACAACAGGAGGCAGTTATAAAGGAACGACGGCTGAAACAGTGTATGAATTTCAAGCGAAAATCAATGGTACAGCCATAGTCGAGCAATTGATCCCCAATCGTGCAACTGTGCAAGGGACAGATGCAGCAACCAATACAGCACTTGAAAATCAATCGAATGTGGTTGAAGTAAAAGTAGAAAAAGAAGAGTTACCAGGAAAGATTGAAAGCACGAAAACGGTCAATAACCAATCGCCGAAAATCGGTGAGGAAATCGACTATACGATCAACTTTAAGAATACGGTAGAAAATGGTGTACTGAATCAAGTGACGATCACGGATAGCTTACCTAAAGGCTTGACGTATGTCGAAAACAGTATCGCAAGTAGTGGCAATGATCCTAAACCAACATCAATGACTGTAGTGAATGGAAAAGTAACTGCTGTATATCCAAAAATCACTGATACAGCTACGCGATCAATCACTTTTAAAGTCCGAGTGAATGAAGAAGCGGTCGCAGGACAAGCAATCATCAATCAAGCCATCGTCGACGATGACGTGAACCCACCGATTGAACCTGAAGTTCCTGTGACACCTGTTGAAACACCAGGAGAATTGGAAAGTACGAAAACGGTCAATAATCAATCACCAAAACTTGGGGAGGAAATTGAATATCATATCACTTTTCGCAACAAAATAACTAATGGTATTTTAAGCAAAGTGACAGTAACAGATAATTTACCAAAAGGCTTGACCTATGTGGAAGGTAGTTTGACCAGCGAAGGGGATGATCCCCAACCGACCAATCTAAGTTACAAAGACGGTACGATCACCGCTGAATATGGCAAGATCAGTGATACGAAAACACGCACGATCATCTTTAAAGTGAAAGTCAATGAAGAAGCGAAGGTCGGCGAACCGATCATTAATAAAGCAACTATCGATGATGGAACGAATCCGCCAGATGAACCGGAAACCCCAGTGACACCAGAAGAAACACCAGGAGTATTGGAAAGCAATAAATCGGTGAATGATCAATCACCGAAACTAGGAGACGAAATCGAATATCGTATCACTTTCCGCAATAAGATCACAAATGGTGTCTTGAAAAAAGTAACGATCAAAGATACCTTACCAAAAGGCTTAACCTATGTGGAAGGTAGTTTGAGCAGCGAAGGGGACGATCCCCAACCAACCAATCTAAGTTACAAAGACGGTACGATCACGGCCGAATATGGCAAGATCAGTGATACGAAAACTCGTACGATCATCTTTAAAGTGAAAGTCAATGAAGAAGCGAAGGTCGGCGAAACGATCGTCAATAAAGCAACCATCGATGATGGGACGAATCCGCCAGATGAACCGGAAACCCCAGTGACACCAGAAGAAACACCAGGAGTATTAGAAAGTACAAAAACAGTAAATCATCAATCACCAAGAATCGGTGATGAAATCGAATACCGGATCACGTTCCGTAACAAGATCCAAAATGGTGTCTTGAAACAAGTAACGGTGACCGATAACTTGCCTAAGGGCTTGACGTATGTGGAAGATAGTTTGACCAGCGAAGGGGACGATCCACAACCGACGAAGTTAGTGATGGAAAATGGGAAATTGACAGCCGAGTATGGGACGATTTCTGATACGAAATCCCGTACGATCATGTTCAAAGTAAAAGTGAATGAAGAAGCAAAGGTTGGTGAACAAATCATCAATAAAGCTACGATCGACGATGGCACGAACCCACCAGATGAACCGGAAATACCTGTCACACCTGAAGAGACACCAGGAGAGTTAGAAAGTACGAAAACGGTCAACAATCAATCACCAAAAATTGGGGATGAGATCGAGTACCGCATCATGTTCCGTAACAAGATCCAAAATGGTGTCTTGAAACAAGTGATGGTGACTGACAACTTGCCTAAAGGGTTGACGTATGTCGAAGGTAGCTTAACAAGTGAAGGAAACGATCCACAACCGACAAAATTAACAATGGAAAATGGAAAGTTGACTGCCGAGTATGGCTCAATCACTGATACCAGTACTCGTTCGATCGTCTTTAAAGTAATCGTCAACCAAGAAGCAAAAGCGGGTGAAACAATCGTCAATAAAGCCACAATCGACGATGGCACGAACCCACCAGACGAACCAGAAACACCAGTCACACCAGTAGTGACACCTGGTCAATTAGAAGTAACGAAAACAGTTAACCATCAATCACCAAAAATCGGTGACGAAATCGAATACCGTATCAGCTTCCGTAATAAAGTCACTAATGGAGTCATCGACCAAGTAACGATTACCGATACGTTGCCTAAAGGGTTGACGTATGTCGAAGGCAGTTTGACGAATGAAGGTGCTGATCCGCAACCAACTAGCTTAGAGATAGAAAACGGGAAAATAACCGCGGAATATCGTAAGATCACTGATACTACTGTGCGTTCACTTGTCTTTAAAGTGAAAGTCAATGAAGAAGCGAAGGTGGGTGAGCAGATCATCAATAAAGCAACGATCGATGATCATATCAATCCGCCGGACGAACCAGAAACACCAGTTACACCAGTGGAAACACCGGGAGAGCTAGAAAGTACAAAATCAGTCAATCATCAATCACCAAAAATCGGTGAGGAAATCGAGTATCGTATCAACTTCCGCAATAAAGTCACTAATGGCGTATTAAATCAAGTGACAGTAACTGACAAGTTGCCTAAAGGTTTAACTTATGTGGAGGGTAGTTTGACAAGTGAAGGGGACGATCCACAGCCAATAAATCTGACAGCAAAAGATGGCACGATCCTCGCAGAATATGGCAAGATCAATGATACAAAAATTCGCTCAATCGTCTTTAGAGTGAAAGTCAATGAAGAAGCAAAAACAGGTGAAACGATCATCAATAAAGCAACCATCGATGATGGCACGAATCCGCCAGATGAACCAGAAACACCAGTGACCCCAGTGGAAACTCCAGGTGTATTAGAAAGTACAAAAGTAGTGAATGATCAATCGCCGAAGCTGGGCGATGAAATCGAATACCGTATCAGTTTCCGCAACAAAGTGACGAATGGTGTCTTGAAACAAGTGACAGTAACGGATAATTTGCCTAGAGGCTTGACCTATGTCGAAGGTAGCTTGATGAGTGAAGGGGATGATCCACAACCAACAACCTTGACTATGGAAAATGGCAAAATGGTTGCCGAATACACAGGGATTGCCGATACGAAAGTCCGCTCGATTGTCTTTAAAGTCAAAGTCAACGAAGAAGCGAAAGTCGGCGAAACGATCGTCAATAAAGCAATCATCGATGATGGCACGAATCCGCCAGACGAACCAGAGATTCCAGTAACCCCAGAAGAAACACCGGGAGAACTGGAAACAACGAAAACAGTCAATAACCAATCGCCGAAACTTGGGGAAGAAATCGAATACCGCATCACGTTCCGCAATAAAGTGACGAATGGTGTGTTGAACCAAGTGACAGTCACGGATAACTTGCCTAAAGGCTTGACGTTCGTTGAAGGTAGTTTGACAAGTGAAGGGGATGAGCCACAACCAACAAGTCTAGACTACAAAGCTGGCACGATCACTGCCGAATATGGCAAGATCAGCGATACAAAAGTTCGTTCAATTATCTTTAAAGTGAAAGTCAACGAAGAAGCGAAAGTCGGCGAAACGATCGTCAATAAAGCAACCATCGATGATGGTACAAATCCGCCAGACGAACCAGAGATTCCAGTAAGTCCAGAAGAAACACCGGGAGAGCTAGAAACAACGAAAACAGTCAATCATCAATCACCGAAACTTGGGGAAGAAATCGAATACCGCATCACGTTCCGCAATCAAGTGACGAATGGTGTGTTGAACCAAGTGACAGTCACGGATAACTTGCCTAAAGGCTTGACGTTCGTTGAAGGTAGTTTGACAAGTGAAGGTGAGCAGCCGGAACCAACAAGTCTAACCTACAAAGACGGTACGATCACTGCCGAATATGGCAAAATTAATGATACAAAAGTTCGTTCAATTATCTTTAAAGTCAAAGTCAACGAAGAAGCAAAAGTCGGCGAAACGATTGTCAATAAAGTGAACATCGATGACCATATCAATCCGCCAGAAGAACCAGAAATTCCAGTAACTCCAGAAGAAACACCGGGAGAGCTAGAAACAACGAAAACAGTCAATAACCAATCACCAAACATTGGGGAAGAAATCGAATACCGCATCACCTTCCGCAATCAAGTGACGAATGGTGTCTTGAACCAAGTGACAGTCACGGATAACTTGCCTAGAGGCTTAACCTATGTCGAAGGTAGTTTGACGAGTGAAGGTGACGACCCTCAACCAACAAGTTTAGACTACAAAGCTGGCACGATCACTGCCGAATATGGCAAGATCAGCGATACAAAAGTTCGTTCAATTATCTTTAAAGTGAAAGTCAACGAAGAAGCGAAAGTCGGCGAACAAATCATCAATAAAGCCACAATCGATGATGGCACAAATCCGCCAGATGAACCAGAAGTACCCGTGATTCCAGAAGAAAAACCAGGGAAATTAGAAAGTACCAAAACGGTCAATAAGCAAAAAACAAAAGTCGGTGAGGAACTCGAATACCGAATTACTTTCCGCAATCAAGTGACGAATGGTGTGTTGAACCAAGTGACAGTCACGGATAACTTGCCTAGAGGCTTGACCTATGTTGAAGGCAGTCTGACAAGCGAAGGTGACAACCCTCAACCAACAAGTCTAACCTACAAAGACGGTACGATCACTGCCGAATATGGCAAGATCAATGATACAAAAGTCCGCTCGATCGTCTTTAAAGTGAAAGTGAACAAAGACGCCGTCTCAGGAAAAGAAATCTTGAACATTGCCACAGTGGATGATCATGTGACACCGCCAGATAAACCGGAAGTACCAGTCATTCCGGAAGATCCAGATCAACCAAAAGTTCCAGATGGTAAATTAGTAAGTGAGAAAACAGTCAATCAGAAAACTGTAAAAATCGGTGAAGAAATCGAGTACCGTATCAGTTTCTACAATACGGTAGAAAACGGTGTGTTGAATCAAGTGACTGTCACCGACAAGTTACCAAAAGGCTTGACCTATGTCGAAGGTAGTTTGACTAGCAAGGGTGATGATCCACAACCAACAAGTTTAGACTACAAAGATGGTACGATCACTGCCGAATATGGCAAGATCAATGATACAAAAGTCCGTTCGATCGTCTTTAAAGTGAAAGTGAACAAAGACGCCGTCTCAGGAAAAGAAATCTTGAACATTGCCACAGTGGATGACCATGTGACACCACCAGATAAACCGGAAGTACCAGTCATTCCGGAAGATCCAGATCAACCGGATAAGCCAGACGTACCAGTTGTACCAGGAAAAGAAGTGCCTAACCGACCAGAGCCTAGAAAACCTGCTCCAAAGGAAAAGGAAGCAAGAAAGTCATTTCTTCCTAAAACAGGCGAAGCAGTTTCTTATACGCTGATCGCTTTAGGTGGTATTCTAGTAGTAATCGTATTGGTCGTGGCAGTAAAGAAAAGAAAACAGTGATTCGCCAGAATGTAAAAAAACTGAATAACTAAACTGTATTTAATTTGTGGTAAACGTAACTTAGATTATTTATTACTCTATCTTTTTTATCGATGACAAATTTAGTAGAGAACGTCCTCCGAGTAGTTGATTAGCAATATTTGGAGGACTATTTTTTATAGATTGTTCGATGCTACTCTGTTAAAAAAAGGGTGAAATAGTAATGTCAAGTTCAAAATTTGCACTAAAATATGAAAAAATATGGACTGCTTAATCCTTCTTATTCCTGTTAAAATGGACTATAATAAAGTAAAAGTTTGTCGTATTATCTCAGTGTTCACTAGATATTTTCACTTAACGTTTGTTATTAGTAGTGGATCGAAGCATAAATATGAGATAAATAATTGTTATTACTTTATAAAAATTATTATTTTTTTAACAAAAAATTCATAACTAACATGTATCTTAAAAATAACTAAAGAAAAGGATGTAAGAAAATTGAAAAAAAAGTCTACGTATAAATTAGTTTCATTTGTATTTCTTTCACAAATGTTACTAACTACGCCTTTACAAGTATTAGCAGATGAACAAGTTTTTTCTGCGGATCAACCAGTAACAGCGGAAGCGCGAACAGAAACAACGACGGATTCGTCTGATACAACAGGTGAAGATAACACAACAGATACAACAACAGATGGTACAGAAGAATCAACGCCACCGTCTACTGGTGATTCAAGTGAACCAACCACACCTGATACTTCAGAACCGACAGAACCTAGTACACCGGAGGAAACAAAACCAACGGAGCCGACAAAACCAACAGAACCGACGAAGCCGACAGAGCCTACACAGCCGAGTCAGCCACAAAAACCAACGCCACCATCAACTGGCGGTTCTACTGGAGAAACACAACCAACTACACCACAGCCAAGTCAGCCAACACCTCCAGTGACAACACCTGCTGCACCTGTGGCACCAACGCCTGCACCTGCGGCACCAGTTGCTCAAGAGGTACGTCAACCTTCTGCAACAACACCGATCCAAGATCTTGTACCATCAAGTCAAGAAACGGATGAAGGATCGATCCATTTTGAAAAAGATGAATCAGTTGAAAGTTTCATTCGCAAAATCGGTGAATCTTCTCGAAAAATCGGGCAAGAAAATGACTTATACGCATCAGTGATGATTGCCCAAGCGATTTTAGAATCAGCTAGTGGACAAAGCCAGTTGGCACAATCACCTAACTACAATCTTTTTGGGATCAAAGGTACACACGAGGGCAATGGCGTGACATTTGCCACACAAGAAGATGCTGGTGATGGTACATTATATACGATCCAAGCCACATTCAGAAAATATGCCAACTATGAAGAAAGTCTTGAAGACTATGCTAAATTAATGACTGAAGGCTTGACTGGAAATAGTGAGTTTTATTCAGGTGCATGGAAATCTAACGCAGAAACTTATAAAGAAGCAACTGAATTTTTAACAGGTCGTTACGCAACGGATACAAGATATAACGAAAAACTGAATGGTCTGATCGAAACTTATGATTTAGAACAATATGACAAAGAAGTTGCCGGACCTGAAGTGAATAAAGAAGGATATATTGTGCCATTGAGAAATTATACGATTTCTAGCCCATTCGGTCCTCGTGGTGGTGAATTCCACCGTGGATTAGATTTTGCAGCACCTCAAGGGGAGCCAATCTATGCTAGTAAAGCAGGTACTGTGATCAAAGCAGAATTCCATCCTTCATGGGGGAACTATGTAGCAATTGAACATGAAGATGGTACGACAGCACTTTATGCTCACCAACAAGAATACATCGTGAAGGTTGGCGATGAAGTTGAACAAGGACAAATCATTGGGTTTGTCGGTTCTACCGGAAATAGTACAGGCAGTCATCTGCATTTTGAGATCAGTCGTGATAACAGCTTAGCACAAGCGCAATTGATTGATCCAGCAACTGTTTTGTTTTAATTAGTGATAATGAAAAAATGCCATTGGAAGGGGACTCTTTCAATGGCATTTTTATTTTACTTAATTAGTGATTCATCGGTCGATCAGCCAACAAAACGAATTTGAATGAGTCGACTTGATGCCAGCTTTCTGTGTATTGAAAGTGGGTATAATCAGTCAAATATGCCCAATTCCTAACAACAAAGATGTTTTTGTCATGTTTTCCTAAATCTAAATATTGTGCGATCGGAGTGGTGATATTCTCAACAGAAATTTCTTTTTTTGAACAGTTCAATTTCAAATGCAACTGATTTTCAAGGTAACGATATAGCGATTGGTTGATGATTTCTTTGGTTAGATCTGGAACAACAGTGGTGCGCAAATAATCTACTTCTAGAATCAACGCACGACCATTCAACAAGCGGCGACGCAGCAAATACCAGACGGATTCACCTAAACTAAAACCGGAGTTTTCTCTAAGTTGCTCGTCCACGATAATTTTTTTCAATGACAAGATCTCTGTGTTGAAGGAATGATTTTCGGAATGATATTTTTCTGAAGTTCCTGACAGATCACTAACAAAAAAATCGATTTTGTCATGGGCAAGCACTTTACTGCCTCGTGCAGGTATTTTTTCGATATACCCTGTGGATTCTAAACTTTTTAATGCTGAACGGATCGTGTCACGTGTCACACCGAATTCTGCCATTAATTTTCGTTCACTTGGAAGAAAGGAATCGGGAGGATACGCTCCTTGATGGATACGTTCGAGAATCAGATTCGATAGTTGTTCATATTTACTCAAATTTACTTCCTTGCCTTTCTATAAATAATCATGAGGAAAAATTTATTCTTTGCTATTTGGTATGTATTATATCATACCAGTTTCTTCTTAGATGGCGGATTTAGCACTTAATTTTAGCTCAACAGCGACATGTACCTATTTTAAATTAAAATTTGATTATAAAAATTAAATTATCTTTCATTTTGCGGTTTGTAAGGGCTTTATTTTTCCGCTATAGTACGTGGTAAGAAATGCTATTTTTGGGAAATCGAAAGTAGCGCCACCATTGATAAGATAGGAGAAGATAAAGATGAACGAGTTTATAAATAATAAGATGTTGCCGATTGCTGCAAAAGTTTCGAACAATAAGATTTTGATTGCGATTCGAAATGGTATTACCTTAGCTTTACCACTGATCATTACGGGATCACTGTTTTTGATTATTTCCTCATTTCCAGTGGATGCTTGGACTGATTTCTTAAGTGCGAATGGGATTGATGCTTATTTGAATAAAGGTGTCACGGCTAGTTTTGGGATCATGGGTCTCGTTGCGGCTTTTGGAATTGCGAATGCATTGGCTGTTCAGTATGACAAAGACGGAGTATCTGCGGGCATCATTTCTATTTCTTCTTTTTTACTAGTCACACCGAATCTCGTATCAGATGACGGTGTTGGAATTCCCACTGCATTTATGGGTGCGCAAGGACTTTTTGTGGCAATGGTCATTGCAATTATTTCGACATTGATTTTCAAATGGTTTATTGATCACAACATCCAAGTCCGTTTGCCGGATTCTGTCCAGCCAGCTGTTGCGAAAAGTTTCTCTGCTCTGATCCCAGGAGCATCGATTCTTACTTTTTGGCTGGTCATTTATGCAGTATTTCAAATGACTGATTGGGGTTCAGGAAACATTCACCAACTGTTGATGGAAATCTTTGGTGGTCCTCTAGGATTACTTGGTGGGACATTGGGTGGTACGTTAGTATCGATCTTCTTAGTTTCCCTGTTTTGGTTCATGGGTATCCACGGCGCCAATGTCGTGAATTCTGTCATCATGCCGATCTGGTTGATGAATACGGATGCGAACCGTGTAGCAGTAGAAGCTGGTGAGAAATTACCACATATCATTACACAACCTTTCATGGAAAACTTTGTTTATATGGGTGGCGGAGGAGCTACGCTAGGTTTAGTAATTGCGGCAGCAATCGTTGGCTTGAGAAAAAATTCGTCGAAAATGACAAAAACGATGGTTCCTTTGACATTGACACCAGGTATATTCAATATCAATGAACCGGCAATGTTTGGGATGCCGATCGTGTTGAATGTTACGTTGTTGATTCCATTTATTTTGGCACCGATGGTCAATGCTGTGGTGACGTATTTTGCGATGTCCCTTGGTTTTGTTCACGGAACGGTAGGAATTGCTGTTCCTTGGACCATGCCTCCTGTCATCTCAGGTTTTCTAGCTACAGGGGGGCATATCTCAGGTTCAATTATCCAAATCATTTGCTTGATTTTGAATATTTTGATTTATTTACCATTCTTCGGAGTGATGGAAAAACAAAACCGCATGAATGAAATGCAAGAAATTTAAGGAGGAAATAACATGGTGAAACGATTTATTAGCGCTCAAACATCAGAGATCATGACAATGACTGGGGCAGAATTGAAACAATCGATCAAAGCAAGTGAAGGACGTGTGATTTGTTCAGAAAATGTGGTCATCCGGGACAGTAATATTGAAGATGTGACCAACTCTGAAATTGCTCGTGCGTATGGCGCTGATTTGATTTTATTGAATGCTTTTGATGCATTAGAACCAGTCGTTTCAGGTTTGAAAGGTAAGGAAGAAGAGCCGATCATTCAAACGTTACGAAAAGTAGTCGGCAGACCGATTGGTGCGAACCTTGAACCGGTTGATTTAGAGGCGAAGATGGCAGAAGATCGCCTTGATATCCCAGCGGGGCGTCAAGCGACTCGTGAAACAATGGAAGCAGCCAAAAAACAGGGATTAGATTTTATCTGTTTGACAGGAAATCCAGGAAGTGGTGTCACCAATGATGCCATTACAAAAGCAATCTCAATGGCAAAAGAATACTTTGGTGGCATGATCATCGCTGGAAAAATGCATGGTGCGGGAGTCGATGAACCAGTAGCAGATCTAGAAGCAATCAAGTCTTTCATTGAAGCAGGCGCGGATGTGATCTTAGTTCCTGCGGTAGGAACGGTTCCAGGGTTTGATGATGTCGAATTAAAAGCGGCGGTCAAAGTGATCCATGCGGCGGGCGCGCTAGTGATGTCAGCAATTGGTACTAGCCAAGAATCATCCGATTCAGACACGATCAAACAAATTGCGATCCAAAATAAAATTTGTGGTGTAGATATCCAACATATCGGCGATGCCGGCTATTCTGGAATCGCTCCGGTAGAAAATATCATGGCGATGAGCCGTGCGATCCGTGGAAATCGTCATACGATCGCGATGATGTCACGCTCGATCGTGCGTTAGGAAGTAAAAGAAGTTTGATGCTAAAGGATTAAAGTTTATGAGTAAGTAAATACGCCTAGCAAAGTAGTCATTAGTGATTGCTTTGCTAGGCGTTCGTTTATTTAGCTGAGCTGCTTATTTATCAAGTAACCAGTCCACGATGTATTGAATCGGAATACCATCTACTTGTTTGATCTCATAATATTTACCGGTAATCACTATTTTTTTATGATTATCTTTGATGTGAAGTAAGTTATCAGTCTCACGATTATTTTTGGGAAGTTCATAGGTCACTTGGATATAGAGTGTTTCATCTAGTTTTTTTGCAACAAAATCGATTTCTTGATTGTCAAGACGTCCAACATCTACTAGATAACCTCGTCTTAGCAACTCGACGTAAACGATATTTTCTAAACGATTACTATAATTACCGTCTTTTCTTCCTACCGCATTTCTGCGAAGTCCAGAATCAATAATGAAATATTTTCCATTCGTTCTTAAATATTCTCGCCCTCTAATATCATACTGTTGTGCACGATAAAAGAGATAACCATGTTCCAATAGGTCTAAGTAGCGATTGATGGTATGCGTGCTCGTTGTGATTCCTTCACTTTTTAATGTGTTCGCAATTCTTGACGCATTGACGAGTTGGCCAACATTGTCTGATAAAAAACGAATCAGTGCTTTTAACACTGTTGCATCTTTTACACCGGCACGCAAGGCAACATCGTTCAGGACGATCGTATCAAAGATCCCTGATAAAATCGTATCTTTGATTCTCTCATCAGCTAATACTACACTGGGAAAACCACCATATTGTTCATATTCCTGATATGCTTGATCAACAAACCGAGAGTCTTTTGCAATGTCCTTAACAGCTAAAAATTCATCAAACGACAAGGGATAGATAGGAATCTCAATGTATCGGCCACTAAGTAAAGTGGCAAGTTCTCCAGATAACATATTCGCATTTGAACCAGTGATGACTAGCTCGCAATTAAAGCTAGTTTTTATGCCATTGACGACACGCTGCCATCCATCGACAAGCTGGATCTCATCAAATAAAAAATATACTTTTTCTTCATCTTGAGGAATCAATGGTGCTAACACGTCCCTAAACTTCTCTGCATCTGTGACTACTTGATAATTGAATGATTCAAAATTGATATAAATAATATGATTTGGTTCCACACCCTGTTCCAATAAATAGCGTTGGTAGAGCATAAGTAACACAGATTTACCAGACCGTCTAACGCCAGTAATGATTTTGATGAAATCAGTGTTCTGTAAATCGATCAATTGATTTAAATAATCAGGTCGTTGAAACAAAGGTATCCCTCCTCCAATATCCTATTGTTGGTGTAAGTATACCATATTTGAAGTTAACTTCAAAAAAATCATTATTTTCATTAAATTTGAAGTTAACTTCAAAAAAATGTTTTTTTTACCGTAAATTAGAAGTTAACTTCAAATTTATGTACATGATATAATAGATTTTTCATTGTTTTTCGTTATTATAGAGCAAGATTTATTTTGACAAACTTGAAATAAGCGATTACACTGGTGAAAAGAAGCACACAACGATGTGTGCGTATGGATACGGCAATGACGCCTAAAAAAGTAGAGCTTTTTCTGCTTTTTTAGGCTTTTTTTATGGAGGAGAGGTAAATGAAGAGAATCATTTTAATGGGGGCGATCGGTTGTGGGAAGACTACTCTTTGTCAAGCTTTACGAGGAGAAGCAATCGTTTACGACAAAACCCAAGCGGTAGAATTTCATCCTGAGATGATCGATACACCGGGGGAATTTATTCTACATCGCCAATACTACTCTGCTTTGACTGTGACAGCGGCAGAAGCGGAAGTGATTGGTTTGGTGCAAAGTGCATTAGACCAGGAACAGATTTTTTCACCAGGCTTTGGGCATATCTTTCCAAAAGAAGTGATCGGGATCATGACCAAAGTTGATTTAGTCCAGGATGAAAAAGAGTTGGCGCGTGTACGTGAGCAGTTGCTTGCAGCTGGAGCAACGAAGCTGTTTGAAGTCTCATCAGTCGAAAAAACAGGACTAGCAGAATTGATCGAATACTTAGGAGGAGAATCATGAAAATCTACACGAAAACAGGCGACAAAGGAATGACAAAATTAGTTGGTGGTCATAGTGTATCGAAAGATTCAGATCGTGTGGAAAGTTATGGGACGATTGATGAATTGAACTCATGGTTGGGCTATACGATCAGTCAATTGTCAAAAGAACAAGACGTTTTTAAGAAAGAGTTGGAAGAACTACAACAACTATTATTCGATGTAGGAACTGATTTATCAACGGTCTTGGAAGATGGACGACCGCTTAAAGTCCAGAAAGAAAGTGTTACTTGGTTGGAAGAACGGATTGATTTTTATACACAGCAATCACCGGATATCGAACGATTTATTTTACCAGGTGGCTGTCAAGGTGCGAGCATGATCCATGTGGCGCGAACGATTGCTCGTCGCGGGGAACGTCATATTGTCCGTTTAAGTGCGACTGCGGCGATCAATCCTGAAGTGATCGTTTTTGTGAATCGCTTGTCTGACTATTTTTATGCGTTGGCGCGTTATATGAATGTGCAAATGGGGCAAGAGGATGTTTTTTATACAAGAGGAGAGAAAGTCTTCCATAAGATAAAAGAAGAAGGTTTATAAAAAAGTGTTTGATTTTTCACAAACAGTGTGGTAAAGTGCTGTTAGATTAATCAAATGTTTATGAGAGATACGAATGGAAGCCAGTGAGATGCTGGCACGGTCCCGCCACTGTGATAAAGCGTTCGAGCTTTTAAGTCAGGTCTTTTCTTATTTTTCATTATTGGGCAAACTGTTTCGAGGCAAAACAGGGTGTTGCTAAAAAATGACGTTTTTTGAAAGTCAGCCCAAGAATATTTGATTCAATCCCACACATAGCACGATGATGTGTATGGGAATATTGGGCTGGTCTTTCAATGGGGAAAGAGATTTCAAGTACAATGGGGTACTGCTGATTCCCAGCGCATGTGTTGATTAATACTTACAGAATAGACACCATACGCTGTTGTATGGATTGTAAAAGAAGCAAAGGGGCTTCAGACAAATGGATTTTTTGATTTCCATTGGTTTGAAGTCTCTTTTATTTTGGTTTTAAGGAGGAATGTTCGTGGAAAATATACAATTCTCAACACAGATCATTGTGGGGGAAGATGCATTACAAAGTCTTGAGAACATCAAAGAAAAGCGTGTTTTCATCGTTACTGATCCATTTATGGTAGAAAACGGCATGGTAGAAAAAGTCACGACTTATTTAGACCAGTATCACGTATTTAGTGATATTGTCCCTGATCCACCACTTGATAAGATCGTTTCAGGCATCAAAGAAATGGAAAGTTTTCAAAGTGAAGTCATCGTAGCAATCGGTGGTGGTTCAGCAATCGATGCAGCGAAAGCAATGAAATATTTTGGGCAAAAGACAATGGATCTTTTGACTGAACAATTTATTGCGATCCCAACAACCAGTGGTACAGGGTCTGAGGTGACAAACTTCTCAGTGATCACGATCAGTGAATTAGGTTTGAAGATCCCATTAGTAACAGAAGAGATCCAACCGGATATTGCGATATTAGACACTGGACTAGTCATGAGTGTCCCACCAAAAATCACTGCCGATACAGGAATGGATGTGCTGACCCATGTGATTGAATCCTACGTTTCCACAGAAGCGAATGGAGTCGCAGATGCCTTATGTGAGAAAGTAGTTGCTTTGGTTTTCGAATATTTAGAGCGAGCTTACAAAAATGGGCAAGACAAAGAAGCAAGAGAACAAATGCACTTAGCTTCATGTATGGCGGGGATGGCGTTCAATTCGACTTCATTAGGACTAAATCATGGAATTGCTCATGCGGCGGGGGCTCGTTTACATGTGCCACATGGACGGATCAATGGGATCTTACTGCCAGAAGTGATTGCTTACAACAGTGGTTTAGGAAATGGTCAAGTGACCGAGATCAAAGTAGCTGAACGATATGCGGCATTAGCAAACTGCATAAGCAATACGCAAACGAAGAATCCTCGTTTAGGTGTGCAGAATTTGATTCGTATGATCAAACAGCTGCGAGAAAAATTAGAGATGCCAGCGACATTGAGTGAATACGGCTTGTCTTCAAAAGAAGTATCAACACAAGAAGAAGCAATTGCCACCTCTGCCTTAGCAGATGGCTGTACGAGAACGAATCCTCGTCCTGCAGATGAAAAAGGCGTGAGAGCAATATTAAAAGCCATTTTATAAAGATTGACATCGTGAAAAGGTTAACATATAATGAATGAGCACAACGGAGTGCTTCAAAATTTAAGAGCAATGGGGCCCTTAATAACAAGCGTAAAGTGAACACTTTATGGCTTATTATTGAGGATTTTTTATTGCTTAAAATGAAGGAGCGAGTCTTGTTTGGAAGAAAAACAACGAATGATCCAAGAATACGTCCCAGGAAAACAAGTCACTTTAGCCCACATCATTGCGAGTCCCGACAAGGAAGTCTATACAAAATTAGGATTACCGACAGGCACAAGCAATGCGTTAGGGATTTTGACGATCACGCCAAGTGAAGCCGCAATCATCGCTGTGGATATTGCAACGAAAAGTGGCGACATTACCATTGGTTTTATCGATCGTTTCTCTGGTTCAGTAGTTATTTCTGGCGACGTGAGTTCTGTTGAAGCAGCATTACATGCTGTATTGGATGGACTCAAACAGATTTTGCAATTCTCTGTGACGTGTGAAATTACAAGAACTTAGTTCGGGGGAGACAAAGCGTATTGAATATGAAGGGCAGAATTGTGATAGTAGACGATGAACCAATCACACGATTGGACACTCGAGATATTCTACTGGAAGCTGGTTATGAAGTTGTTGGGGAAGCCGCAGATGGATTTGAAGCAATCGAAGTTTGTAAAGAGACTAAGCCGGATCTCGTATTGATGGATATCCAAATGCCGATTTTAGATGGTCTAAAATCCGGTAAAAAAATCATCCAAGATCAGTTAGCAGGGAGTATCGTATTTCTTTCTGCTTACAGTGATCATGAGAATACGGAGAAAGCGAAGAAATTAGGAGCAATCGGTTATCTGGTAAAACCATTAGATGCAAAATCATTGATCCCAACCATTGAAATGGGGATCGCTAGAGGAAAAGAAACCCAAAACTTGCTACAGCAGATCGACAAACTACAGTTGAAACTGGAAGAACGAAAAGTTGTGGAGAAGGCGAAAGGGATCTTAGCAAAAGAAAATAATATTTCTGAAGAAGAAGCTTATCAGATGTTGCGCACATTAAGTATGAACAAACGCGCACGGATGAGTGAAATCGCAGAATTGATTATTATGGATGATGAATAATGGAACGGATCAATACATTATGTCAGCGTTATACCAACTTAACCCAGTCAGATATTCAAGAACTTTGTCGGACAAGTGCTTATTTAGCAGAGTCTAAGCATTATGAGATGGCAGATGTGTTCATCGATGTCTTTAATGAAATGACGAAAGAAGCATTAGTTGTCTATCATAAGAAGCCAAAACATATCCCCTCATTATATAAACATGAAGTTGTCGGAAAAGAAGCGTTATTAAAAAATGAACCAGGCGTCTTACGGACAATGGAAACAAGCTTGAATAGTATTGGTTTGTTAGCAGTCACGCAAGAGAATCGCTTGATCAAGCAAAACATTTTTCCGATTCGCAATGAACAACGAACAATTGGTGTGATCATCGTAGAAGAGGGAGTCGAGCAACCGATTGGGGCAGTTGAACGACAAGAACTACAGTCAAACGAGCAAGGAACAATAGCGATCGAATCGACATTTGATCCTCTAATCATGGACCAGTTAGCCGAAGCGGTCTTGATTTTTGATACGACCACAGGAAATCTGGTCTTAGCAAATCAACGTGCAAAAGAATTGTATCGGAAATTAGGCTATCGTGAAATGATCAATGATTTGCACTATGACAATCTCTCTCTTGATTATACAACGTTCGAATATGTTCTTTATCAGATGAATGATCAGACCGAAAATCGGTTGATCGAATTAGAGACAGCGTATTTAAATTATTACTTTAATATTCGAAAAGTTTGGATTGATGCAGGATCGAGAGTAGCAATGATTATTCAAGATAATACAGAAGTGAAAAAGAAAGAAGATGAAATCGTCTCAAAATCGGTGGCGATCCGCGAGATCCATCACCGTGTCAAAAATAATTTACAGTCCGTCGTTTCGTTATTGAGGATCCAAGCACGCCGTACCACTAGCAAAGAGGCTAGTAAAGTACTAAAAGAAAGTGTGAACCGGATCATGGCGATCGCGATGACACATGAATTATTGTCGAAGCAAGTGGAAGATAATGTTTCCTTGCGACAAATGCTTGAGGCAGTGATGTACAATTTCCGGCATATTTTCAATCCGGAAAAAGTGCGATTGAATCTAACGGTTGATCCGACGATCACTGTTTCTAGTGACCAAATGGTTTCCATCTCCTTAGTCGTTAACGAGTTATTGCAAAATATTTTTGATCATGCCTTTGAGGCAGACCAAAATGGCGTAGTTGAAGTTAGCGGGGAAATTGAAAATAAAGTCATCACGATCACTGTCACAGATGATGGCAATGGCTATGATGTCAATCGAAACAAAGAGACCAGTTTAGGTTTGATGATCGTGAATAGCTATATCAAAGATAAGCTAAAAGGAAAAGTAAAAATTGAATCATCCAATAAAGGAACAAAAACTTGTTTCTATTTTGAACAGAACACCAAAGATGTTGTTCGGTGAAAAAGCAACGATGCTTAAAGATGCGTAGAAGAGATTCTAGGCTGTCTTTAAGCATTTTTTGTTTGCAGAAAGGAGAAAAAAGATGGCAAAAGAAAAAATTTTTACTGTAGGGATCGATTTAGGTACCTCGACGACTCAGCTTGTTTTATCTGAGTTGACGATCGAAAATTTCGCCTCTGCGTTTTCTGTTCCGCGGATCACGATCTCAGATAAGGAAGTGATCTACCGTAGTGAGATCATCTTCACTCCTTTGATCAATCAGACAATGATTGATGATGAAGCAATCAAAGCGTTTGTTTCCCGACAATATCAACAAGCAGGGATTGAAAAGCAGCAAATCCAAATGGGTGCGGTGATCATCACTGGTGAAACAGCTCGTAAAGCCAATGCGAGCAAAGTATTACAAGCACTGAGTGGCTTTGCTGGAGATTTTGTGGTCGCAACAGCTGGCCCAGATCTTGAAAGTATCATTGCCGGAAAAGGAGCAGGCGCGCAAGAGTATTCGACAAAGCGTCATGCTTCGGTCGTCAACATCGATATCGGCGGTGGCACGAGTAACTTAGTCGTCTTCACCGATGGGGAAATCGATGATACCGCCTGTTTTGATATCGGTGGTCGGTTGATCAAGGTCGATCATGCAGGGAATATTTCGTATATTTCACCAAAGATCACAGAAATGATTGAGCAGTTGAGATTACCGTTGAAAGTTGGAACAAAAGCTTCTGTTCCCGCCATCCAACCAGTGATCGATGAGTTAGTAAAAGTTTTGGCGAATAGTGTGGGTATCGGAGAACGAAGTCCATTTTATGAGTTATTCATTACGAACCGAGGATTACGACTAGATGGCGAACTACCAATCGTCACTTTTTCTGGTGGTGTAGCGGATTGCTTGATCGAAGAAGTGACAGATATGTTCAAGTATGGGGATATCGGTCTGTTATTAGGTACGGCTTTACGCAAATCGCAAATATTCGCTGAAAAAGAAGTCTTACAAAGTAATGAAACGATTCGGGCAACGGTGGTCGGTGCAGGTTCGCATACCGCTGATATTAGTGGCAGTACGATCGCTTATCATGAGCAGATCCTGCCAATCAAAAATATTCCGATCTTGAAAGTTTCCCAAGAAGATGAGTCCTTGCCTGCGGAAGCAATGAGTGAGCGTATCAATGAAAAGCTGGCTTGGCATCGCTTGGAAGAAACACCGCAAATCGCTTTAGCGATGAAGGGGATCGTGAACCCGACGTTTGCGGACGTCCAACGATATGGCGAAGGCATCGTTCGAGGGTTATCTGCCTTGATCAATGAAAATATCCCACTCGTCATCATGGTGGACGAGGACATGGCAAAAGCATTAGGTCATGCATTACATGCGTATTTACCGGGGAATTATCCGTTCATCTGCATTGATTCCGTCAAAGTAGAAAATGGGGATTATATCGATATTGGTCAACCTGTTGCCGAAGGTGCAGTGTTACCGGTAGTTGTCAAAACATTAGTATTTAATTAAGGGAGCGACAAGAAAAATGATTTTAAAAACAAAATTATTTGGCAAAACCTATCAGTTTTCTTCAGTCAAAGAAGTGTTGGCTAAAGCAAATGAAGAAAAATCAGGAGATAAATTAGCGGGTGTGGCAGCAACTTCTGCGGAAGAACGAGTAGCAGCAAAAGTCGTGTTATCTCATCTGACTTTAAACGATTTATTCAACAATCCAGTGGTTGATTATGATGAAGATGAAGTCACACGTATCATCATCGACCAAGTCAACATGCGTATTTTCGGCATGATCAAACATTGGACAGTTGCAGAATTAAGAGAATATATCCTTTCAGACAAAACAGGAGATTTTGAAATCAAATATATCTCTCGTGGATTGACTGCGGAAATGATTGCGGCAGTCTGCAAATTGATGTCAAATATGGACTTGATCGTGGGCGCAAAAAAGATCCACATTGAAAAAACAGCCAACACAACAATCGGTCGCGCAGGTACTTTCTCCAATCGTCTGCAACCAAATCATCCAACAGATGACGTAGACGGGATCATGGCTTCTGTGATGGAAGGATTATCTTACGGAGCCGGCGATGCATTGATTGGATTGAATCCAGTGGATGATTCGACAGAAAGCGTGAAACGTTGTTTAGATAAATTTGAAGAATTTCGCAGCGAATGGGAGATTCCAACACAAACTTGTGTCTTGGCTCATGTGACGACGCAGATGGAAGCTATGCGTCAAGGTGCACCGACTGGTTTAGTTTTCCAATCCATTGCTGGATCAGAAAAAGGCAACACTGCGTTTGGTTTGAATGCGGACATGTTAGCTGAAGCGCAAGCATTAGCATTGAGCAGTGGTCAAGCAGCTGGCCCGAACGTGATGTATTTTGAAACTGGTCAAGGTTCTGAGTTATCATCTGAAGCTCATTTTGGTGCAGACCAAGTAACGATGGAAGCACGTTGCTATGGCTTAGCGAAGAAATTTGATCCATTCCTTGTGAATACTGTTGTCGGCTTTATTGGACCAGAATACTTGTATGATTCAAAGCAAGTCATTCGTGCAGGTTTAGAAGATCACTTCATGGGTAAACTAACAGGTTTATCAATGGGTTGTGACGTATGTTATACAAACCACATGAAAGCAGATCAAAACGATATGGAAAACTTATCTGTGTTACTAACATCAGCTGGTTGTACGTATATCATGGGTATTCCTCATGGGGATGATGTGATGTTGAACTACCAAACGACAGGTTTCCATGAAACAGCGACAGTCCGTGAATTGTTCGGTTTACGTCCAATCAAAGAATTTGAAGGTTGGATGGAGAAAATGGGCTTGATGGAAAATGGAAAATTAACAAGCTTAGCCGGCGATGCTTCAGTATTTATCAAATAAGTGGGGTGCAAGAAAAAATGAACGAACAACAATTGAAAGAAATGATCACTTCCATGCTAAGTGAGATGGTAGCCGGTGAAAAACCAACAGAACAATCAACAGAACTACCAAAAACACCAGCCACAACAACCAATACGATGACAACAACCATGCCGGTAGTAGAAGAAGGCATGATCGACGACATCACAGAGGTGGATCTACGTAAACAGCTTTTAGTCAAAAATGCTAAAGACGAAACAGGATACTTGCGTATGAAGGCATTTACACCTGCTCGTATCGGAGTGGGACGTACAGGCACTCGCTATATGACTGATTCTACCTTACGTTTCCGTGCGGACCATGCAGCAGCACAAGATGCCGTATTCTCTGATGTTGATCCGCAATTGGTTGAGGAAATGGGCTTCATTTCAACACAAACAATTTGTAAAACAAAAGACGAATACTTGACTCGTCCAGATTTTGGTCGTCAATTTGACGAAGAAAATAGCACAAAAATCAAACAACAAACGACAGCAAAAGCTAAAGTGCAGATCGTTGTTGGGGATGGATTAAGTTCTGCGGCTATCGGAGCAAATATCAAAGAAGTACTACCAGCAATCAAACAAGGGTTGAAAATGTATGGCTTAGATTTTGATCAAGTCGTATTCGTCAAATATTGTCGTGTACCATCAATGGATCAAATCGGCGAAATCACTGATGCAGAAGTAGTATGTCTATTAGTTGGCGAACGTCCTGGACTTGTAACAGCAGAATCGATGAGTGCGTATGTTGCTTACCGTCCAACTGTCGGAATGCCAGAAGCTCGTCGTACAGTGATCTCAAACATCCATAAAGGTGGAACACCAGCAGTTGAGGCCGGCGCATATATTGCTGAATTGATCAAGAAAATGTTAGATAAGAAAAAATCTGGTATTGAGTTGAAAGAAGCCGAATAGGAGGAGAAACATCAATGAAAAATGATCGTTTAGGCGCAAACGTCTTAAGTGTTCAAGTCATTCCTAATGTAGATGCTGCATTAGCGGAGCAATTTGGTTTGACACCAGGGATGCGCTCATTAGGTATCGTGACATCAGATTGTGATGATGTGACTTATGTGGCTTTAGATGAAGCAACAAAGGCGGCAGAAGTAGAAGTTGTCTATGCGAAAAGTATGTACGCAGGAGCAGCGAATGCCTCTACGAAACTTGCGGGTGAAGTGATCGGGATCATTGCTGGACCAAGTCCGGCTGAGATCACAAGTGGACTATCTGTCGTGACACAAGTCATTGAACAAGAAGCAAGCTTTATCAGTGCAAATGACGATGACAGCATCGTGTACTTTGCCCATGTGGTTTCTCGTTCTGGAAGATACTTATCAAAAGAAGCGAACATTCGTGAAGGCGAAGCAATTGCTTACTTGATCGCGCCACCTTTAGAAGCGATGGTTGCACTAGATGCAGCATTGAAAGCGGCGGATGTTGAGATCTGTAGTTTCTTTGGACCGCCATCTGAAACAAACTTTGGTGGGGCGCTTTTAACGGGTAGTCAATCAGCATGTAAAGCAGCTTGTACAGCTTTTGAACAGGTCGTTCAACGGATTGCAGAAAATCCGTTGAGCTACTAAGGGAGTGTCACGAATGAATGCGATTGGAATGATCGAAGTTCGCGGATTTTTAGGCGCTGTCAGTGTCAGCGATGCTGCGTTAAAATCCGCAGATGTGACCTTGTTGAATGCGGAGATCATCAAAGGTGGACTAACAACTGTTCAACTAAGTGGTGATGTTGCTGCTGTGAATGCAGCAGTCGATGCAGGGGTCGTCGTAGCGAAGGAATTGAACTGTCTGATCTCACATCATGTGATCTCACGTGTCGATGAGCAGACGCAAATCCTTTTTCAACAACCGAAAACAGAAGAACGTGTCACTGAAGTAACACCTGATCGTTTAGAAGAACCAGCCGAGCCGACGAAAATCGAAACGAAGGTTGAAGCCACGCAGATCAGTGAAACAAACGATCGTCGTGCAGAGTTACAAGCAAAACGTGTCGCAGAGTTACGAAAAGAAGCTTACAAATTGAATGTGAAACAATTAAAACCATCAGAAATCAAATCTGCAAGCAAACAATCATTAGTAGAGGCGATCATGGCAGAAATTAAAGGAGTGACCCATCGTGGATAAAGATTTACGCTCGATCCAAGAAACCCGAGATTTGATCGAAGCTGCAAAGAATGCGCAAAAAGTGTTAGAAACATTTTCGCAAACGCAAATTGATCAAATCGTCAAAGCCGTTTCAGACGCTACATTTTCACAACGTGAACGCCTAGCAAAAATGGCGAATGAAGAAACTGGCTTCGGCATCTATGAAGACAAAATCATCAAAAATGCTTTTGCTTCAAAAATCGTTTATGAAGAATTCAAACATACGAAAACAGTGGGTGTCATCAATGAAGACCCACAGAAAAAGGTAACGGAGATTGCCGTACCTGTTGGCGTAGTTGCTGGGTTGATCCCATCGACAAACCCAACTTCAACAGTGATCTACAAAGCCTTGATCGCATTGAAAGCTGCGAATAGCATCGTCTTCTCCCCACATCCAAACGCATTACAATCGATCCAAGCGACAGTGGAGATCATTCGTTCAGCGATCGAATCTGCGGGCGGACCAAAAGAGAGTGTTTCAGTGATCACGACACCCACGATGCAAGCAACAAAAGAATTGATGACCCACAAAGATACAAACTTGATCTTAGCCACTGGTGGCAATGCGATGGTCAAAGCTGCATATTCTTCAGGAACACCGGCGATCGGCGTAGGTCCAGGAAATGGTCCAGCATATATTGAACGTAGCGCATTGATCCCAATGGCGGTGAAACGGATCATGGATTCTAAAACATTTGATAATGGAACGATCTGTGCATCTGAACAGTCCATCATCGTGGAAAAAGTCAATCGTGAAGCAGTCAAAGCTGAATTGATCAAACAAGGTGCTTACTTCTTGAGTCCAGACGAAGCAGATAAATTATCTCGCTTTATCTTACGACCTAACGGCACGATGAACCCACAAATCGTTGGACGTTCGGTTCGTCATATCGCTTCATTAGTTGGATTGAATATTCCATTTGATCGCCGTCTGATCGTGGCAGAAGAAAGCAACGTTGGCATCAAATATCCATTCTCAAGAGAAAAATTAGCACCGATCATCGCTTTTTACACGGTAGAAAACTGGCAAGAAGCTTGTGATCTATCGGTAGAGATCTTAAAAGGTGAAGGTGCAGGACACACGATGTGTATCCATACTGAAAACAAAGAAGTCGTCCGTGAATTCGGCTTAAGAAAACCAGTTTCTCGTCTGTTGATCAACACCGCAGGTTCATTAGGAGGAATCGGGGCTTCAACTGGCTTAGTACCAGCTTTGACACTAGGCTGTGGAGCCGTTGGTGGAAGTTCTACATCTGACAATATCGGAGTAGAAAATCTCTTCAACGTTCGTCGTGTCGCTTACGGTGTCACTGATCTAGCAGACATCCGCCAAGAATTTGGCGCTGGGGATCAAACACCAACCCAAGTAACAACGAACCAAGAGGGCAAAAAAGAAGAGTTGATCGATACACTCGTTGCCCAAGTATTAGCTCGATTACAATAATATGTAATATATATTAATTGAAAACACATACACAATAGGAGGAAATTATAATGTCAAGTACAAACGCTTTAGGAATGATCGAAACTCGTGGATTAGTAGGTGCTGTTGAAGCAGCAGATGCAATGGTGAAAGCAGCAAACGTAACATTGATCGGCAAAGAACAAGTAGGTGGCGGTTTAGTAACAATCATGGTTCGTGGTGATGTTGGCGCTGTAAAAGCAGCGACAGATGCAGGGGCAGCAGCTGCTGAACGTGTTGGCGAATTATTATCTGTACATGTGATCCCACGCCCACATACTGAAGTAGATGCGATTTTACCAAAAGTTGCTGAATAATCATCGTCATAGACATCTAAAATGAAACAAGAGGTTGTGACAGAAGGGTTCAGCTCCGAGAAATAAGGGCGAAAAGCCGAAAATATTTTCTCATATTTTTGGCTTTTCGCCCTTGTTTTTTAAGGAGTTGCTTCTGGAACGCCGTTTATCTATGTTTTGGAAGTAAAGTGGACATCATTGTTATAGGCTTGTTTCCAAGACGAGATCAATGCTTGGAAATAATCCATTGGAGAAAGGAGAGCGTCCTATGAGTGTGATTACAGAAGACCAGTTACGGCACATGTTTCGGAAGAAAGAAATACAAACAGGAATTACTTTCGTTGTGCCAAAGGATTGTCTTTTGACTCCCGCAGCTTCTAGCTATTTACGCGAGCATCATATTCCGCTTATGCGAGAAAATCTCGTTTCTTCTCCAATGGAGAAACCTAAGCAACCTATGTTTGAACAAGAATCGTTGATGTCCAGCGCGCAACGAACGATCTGTTTAGAAATAAAAAAACTAAAAAATCTATTATTCTTTCATTTATTGGAAGAAATCGATATTTATGCCGAAGGTTGGTTGTATTTAGAGTATCAGCAAGATTGGTTAGCAAGCTTTAGTCGATTTGATGGGGAAAAGCTCTCAACTCATCCAAAACGACTTTCAGGGATGATGTATCGTTCCTCCTTGCAAAAAAGAACCTTGCGCTATTCAATCAATGAGATCGAGTATCAAATAGATAAAATCAGTCAATTGTTAGAAGAATTTCCGACAGATTTAGCTATTTTTATGTTATGGGCAGAAGAATTGCAACGTGTGATTCAACTGTCGAAAAATGAGTAGGAGATGAACCGATTGGATCATTTAAATGAAATTATCAATGAAGTGGTACAACGTATCCAGTCACAACAAAATTCTTTCGAAGTAGAAGCTTCAGGAAGACACGTGCATTTGAGTCGCAAAGATATCGACGCATTATTTGGTCCAGGTTACCAATTGACCAAAGTCAAAGAATTGTCTCAACCTGGTCAATATGTTTGTAAAGAACGGATCACTGTCGCAGGTCCCAAAGGCTTATTCCAAAATGTGGTTATTTTAGGCCCGGAACGAGCGGAGTCACAAGTCGAAGTATCCATGACGGATACACGTATTTTAGGCAGTCGCGTGCCTGTCAGAGAAAGTGGCAAAATCGAAGGAACACCAAGTGTGGTCTTGATGAACGGTGAGTCAGCTGTTCAATTAGATAAAGGGTTGATCGTGGCAAAGCGCCATGTCCATATGATACCAGAAGATGCAGACAAAAACCAAGTAGTGAATGGCCAAACGGTAAAAGTACGTGTGGAAGCAAGTCGTCCGCTGATCTTTGATGATGTGGTTGTCCGTGTCAGTCCAGATTTTGCGACGTATATGCACATTGATTACGATGAAGCAAATGCTTGTGGCTTGAACAAAGGAGATCGTGGTTACATTTGTAAATAGGGAGGGGATTTCGTGAAGGTAACGGAGATTGAAAAAGTCATTCAGCAAGTCACAGAAATGCTGATGACCAGATTGCCCACAGCTGACTATCAGTTAGCATGGATGGACGAAAAAGCAAGTTATCCTAAAACGTTATTCGCTGAACGATCGATGGTCGATTGGGTAGAAACGCAAGATCCAACGAAAAGCGATGGCTTAGTCGTCCAACATGTCAGTTTTCCTCAATTGGCCGCGATTGCTCAGTTGCTACCGACTGATCAAAAAACGACGAGTATCCTTTCTTTTCTGTTCGCAGGAAAGCCCGTATTGGTTCTGCAAACAGAGTCAGCGAACAGTCCAAACAAAATGAAGTACCATCTGAAAAAGAAAATCGCTGAATCAACAGTGCAATGCCAACGCTATGGGATGTATTTTTTCGAAGAAGAAAATGCAAGCTATGACTCATTTTTAACGGCTTGCCGAAAAAAAGTGTTAGCAAATGAGTTACCAAAACGAAAGTATGTCACAGAGAAGCAATTGATCCAGCGACTACAACAAACGAATGGAATAGATTTAATGGATCAGGAACGATTGACACCCTTAGCAGAAGAGTATGCGCTAAGAAATCGTTTATTCAAATGAGGAGGGATCACAGATGCTATTAGGTGAAGTGACTGGAAGTCTATGGTCGACCAGAAAAGATGAAAAACTAAATGGTTGGAAACTACTGATGGTCGATGTACTAGACGAGAAAGAAACAAAAATCGGGTTTATTGTCGCAGCAGACAATGCCGGCGCCGGAGTTGGTGACAAGGTATTGATCAGCAAAGGACAAGCAGCCAGAATTTCAGCTGGTGATCCAGATACACCCATTGATGCAATGATTGTCGGTGTGATTGATTCAATTGAAGAATAAAGGAGATTTACGATGAGTATCAATGAAATCATTATGTATATCATGGTTCTTTTTATGGTTATCGGCGGGATCGATAAATGTATCGGGAACAAATTAGGTTTAGGGGAACAATTTGAAGAAGGCTTGATGGCAATGGGTTCATTAGCTTTGTCAATGGTCGGGATCATCACATTAGCACCTGTTCTTGCAACAGTTCTTAGCCCAATCGTTGTACCTGTATATGAATTCTTAGGAGCAGATCCTTCGATGTTTGCGACGACTTTGTTAGCCAACGATATGGGTGGCTTCGCCTTAGCACAACAAATGGCACATGATCCACAAGCTGGCTTGTTTGCCGGTGCGATATTAGGCGCAATGATGGGACCAACTTTAGTGTTCACGATCCCTGTTGCCTTAGGGATCATTGAAAAAGAAGATCAACAATACTTAGCAACAGGTGTGCTGAGCGGGATCATTACGATTCCATTAGGTTTGTTAGCAGGTGGCTTAGTCGCTGGTATGCCAATGAGTATGATCTTACCAAACTTATTGCCGATCGTGATCGTTGCCGCTTTGATCATTGTAGGTCTATGGTTAGCGCCACAAGGAATGATCAAAGGGTTCAATGTCTTTGGTAAAGGCGTAGTGATCGTCGCAATTGCTGGCTTGGTCATTGGTGCGATCCAACAATTAGTTGACATCACATTGATTCCAGGGATTGCTCCGGTGACAGAAGGTATCGAAGTAGTGGGTGACATTGCGTTGACATTGGCTGGCGCATTCTGTTTAGTAGCAGTCATCACGCGAGTGTTCAATAAACCGTTGATGAAATTAGGAAAAGTTTTAGGTATGAATGAAATTGCAGCTGCCGGCATGGTGGCTACATTAGCAAACAATATCCCAATGTTCCAAATGTTAAAAGATATGGACCGTCGTGGAAAAATCATCAACGTGGCATTTGCAGTATCGGCTTCATTTATTTTAGGTGACCATTTAGGTTTTACTGCGGGTGTGGCGAAAGAAATGATTTTCCCAATGATGGTTGGGAAAATCGTTGGTGGGATCACTGCGATCTTTGTTGCAGTATTCATGGCGAATCGTTTATTAGGAAAAGAAAAAGAAGTAACTGCAACTGAGCAAACAACAACGAAACAAGAGCAAACGATCGTAGAATAGGAGCGTGACGAAAATGGCAGAATTGGATCGTCAAATGATCGAAAACTTAGTACGACAATTAGTGATGGAAAAATTGATGCCGGCAAAACAGGTCGATCCTAGTGGCGTTGCTTCGATCAGATTGGCAGAAATGGCCGTTTCTGAGGAAGATCGCCTTGATACAGGTAACCCTGCTGACCGTGTGTATACGAAAGATCTCTTTTCATTACAAGAGAGCCCACGTCTTGGGTGCGGCATCATGGAAATGACCGATACGACCTTCGATTGGACGTTAGAATATGATGAAATCGATTATGTGATTTCTGGTCAGTTAGATGTATTGATCGATGGACGGAAAGTCTCTGCAAAAGCTGGCGAATTGATCTTGATCCCGAAAAGCACGAGTATCCAGTTTTCAGTAACTGGTGAAGCACGCTTTATCTACGTGACTTATCCAGCAGACTGGCAATCTCAATAAATGAAGTGTTTCAGAAGCACCGGTTATTTGGTTTTATGGCTGGTTGGGCTTCATGGTCTCAGGTAAAAATGGATAGGTGCAATAATCAATTTAAGTGAGTGTTTATTTTTTATTTCAAGTATCGATGCAAGGGATCATGAACGAAGATCAAGAACGTACTAAAGCCGAATAACCGGTGCTTCCGAATATCTTTAGTTTAGTGAGGCAAGTGGCATATTTTGGTGTTATAGTGTTTTTTTGTCAAATCAATTGTGTAAAAAGAGAAGCGGTAAATTCTGTTGATTCAGAGTTTACCGCTTTTTTGTTGCTTTTTCCAGTAGCATCATTGCTTAGAATTTTCTTGTTTTATGTTATTGTAAGAGAAAGAACAAACTAGAAAGGAAGAAATCGTATGAAAAAAGCGTTGTTGATCGTTAACCCTAGTTCTGGAGGAGAAAAAGCAAAAGAATATGAAGAAATGGCAGAAAATAAATTGCGTACGCTTTTTGATGAAGTCCAAGTCTTGCACACTGAAAAAAGTGGCGATGCGACGAATTTTGCTCGTGAAGGGGCGCTGGAAAAAGTCGATAGTGTCTTTGCGATGGGCGGGGATGGAACAGTCAATGAGGCAATCAGCGGTCTCGCAGAGCAAGAGGAACGACCAAATTTTGGCTTCTTCCCTTTAGGAACGGTGAATGATCTAGCACGAGCGTTGAATATGCCGATCGATCCAGAGGAAGCCATCCAACAATTCTCAATCGAACAAACGAAACCGTTAGATATCGGAAAAATCAATGATCAATACTTTATGAATGTCGTTGCCATCGGAACGATCCCAGAAGCAATCAATGACGTTGATCCTGAAAAGAAAACCAAATTAGGAAAGATGGCTTATTTTATTTCTGGCTTCAAACAACTGACGAATACCCAATCCTATACGTTCCGGGTGGAAGCTGATGGCGTAGAGGAAGAAATCGAAAGTAGCACACTGTTGATTGGTTTGACGAACTCGGTCGGTGGATTTGAAACACTCTTACCAGAGGCAGAAATCAATGATGGCAAGCTTCATTTTGTATATTTAAAAGACCGCTCATTTTTTGATACCTTAAAAGCAGTACCTGATTTGATCAAAGGGGTTGATGCGACGACGGAGAATCTTGCGTATCAAACCGCAGAGAAGTTAGTGATTTCTTTAGTGGACGAAGAAGAACTGGCAACAAATATTGATGGGGATGAAGGAACAAAACTTCCAGTAACGATCCAAGTATTACCATCACATTTATCCGTTTATTGTTAGAATCAACTTAAGCAAAATCAACTAGACCAACTACTTGAAACAGCGAAGAGAAAGAATGAAAATAGAAAAGGGTGACTCGGTGATGAAACAAATCTGTCGAGTCACCCTTTATTTTTGCGCTTTTTTGTAAACTTTGGATGAGTTTGTTAAGAGGATTTTTTGAGGGTTTCATTTATTTCAGTAAAAGATGCAGCTGTACCAAGGTGTTGGTTGATCAAAGAAAAGAACCCTTGTTTTACAAATGATTTACAATCTTCATCTACTCCTATCGCGAAGTCCATTAGAAATTTACATTGAGTCCATAAAATGAAAGATGTACCAAATAAAAAACAAGGGAGCTTACCACACATGTTTTGGAATAAAAGACGATTGAAACTTATTAGTGCGATGTTTTTCATGACCGGCTTATTTTTATTAGCTGGGTGTAATTCTAATGCTCAAGCGGATGGCGAAAGTCAAAATTCTTCTGAGCCAATCAAAATTGCTTTTTATCCCAATGAATCAGCAAGTGAATTTGAACAATCAAGAAATGAAATCCAATCGATCGTATCAGAAGCAACAGGCAGAGATGTCGAAATCGTCATAAGTACTGATTATAATATCGTGATCGAATCAATTGCCAACGGACAAGTAGATTTGGCGTATATGGGGCCTGATGGCTATATTGAAGCAAATAGAAAAAACGAAAATGTTCAAGCGATTTTAACAAATTCGGGTGCAAGTGGCACTCTGGAAGATGCTGTTTATTACAGTTTTATTGTCGTCAATGAAGAAGATACAGCGGAGTATCAAGAGGGTGATGGCTATACGTTGGAACCGATCGAAGGCAAAACTTTTTCCTTTGTCTCTAATTCATCGACTTCTGGGTTTAGAGTACCAAGTCAAGCAATCGTTGACCAATTTGGACTTGGTAGTTCAGATGAATTGATCATCGATGGAGATTTCTTCAATAAAGTGCTTTTCGGAGGTTCCCATCAAGGCTCTGCCGTCAACTTGCTTAAGGGAGATGCGGATGCAGCAGCATTTATGAACATGGCTCAATATTTCGATGTCGTGGAAGGCGAAGAAAATAAAGCTGGTGTCGTTTATCAAGTAAAAGCAGATGCAGAGGCACCATTCGATACAGTAAGAGGTGAAAAAGTCCGTGTGATCCATTCGATCCCAGTGTTAAATGGACCATTTGTTGTCAACAGAGATAATCTGGATGAAGAAACAGTCGATAAAATCACTCAAGCCATGATGAGTGAAGAAGTCACAAATAATGAAGCGATCTTTTCACCAAAAGACTCAGAATCTGTTGGACTATATCAGAAAGAAGCGGATGAACAATTCGTTGAAGTTACTGATAGTTTCTATGACCCACTTCGCTAGAAGTAGAAAGGACGAGCCATGCTATTACAAGTAGACTCGATTTCAAAAACCTATAGTAACGGGAAACAAGCGTTAAAAGACATTTCCTTTCAACTAGAAAAAGGAGAATTTGTTTCGATCATCGGACCATCTGGCGCAGGAAAATCCACGATTTTGCGTTGTATCAATCAGTTGATTTCTGCCAATGAAGGGGCTGTTCTCTTTGAAGATGAGGACATGCAACGTCTAAAGAAGAAGCCTTTACGCTTAAAAAGAAGAAGAATCGGTATGATCTTCCAGCATTATAATTTAGTCAGTCGCCTCACAGCTGTTGAGAATGTCCTTCACGGTAGACTTGGATACAAGTCTGCCGTGAAAGGCTCGATCGGTGTCTACAATGAAGAGGAAAAACAGGAAGCCTTCGATTTGCTAGAAAAAGTCGGATTATCAGAATTTGCTTATACACGTTGTGATGAATTGAGTGGTGGACAGAAGCAACGTGTCGGGATTGCCCGAGCATTGATGCAACGTCCTGCGTTGATCTTATGTGATGAGCCGATCGCATCTTTAGACCCAAAATCTTCGAAAGTCGTTATGGACTACTTACAACAAGTGACGAAAGAATTAGATATTGCTTGTTTAGTGAATCTTCACCAAGTAGAGGTTGCGATCGATTATTCGGATCGGATCATCGGCGTGAACAGTGGCAATGTTGTTTTCTCAGGAAAACCAGAAGAACTGACAACAAATCAAATCAATCAGATTTATCAGTCTGATGAATTGTTAGTATAGGGGGACTTGGATGGATAAAACACTGAATCAAGATCTCTTTCGTAAAAAAAAGCAGTTTTTATTTGTGACACTCTTTAGCTTTGTTGTGGTGTACGTTGCCTTTTCACAATTTGTTGGCTTTCAATTTGGTGCAGCTGTTGCGGCGATCCCCCAGAGTTTCGTCTGGTTGTTCACCAATTTTATCCCAACGGAAAATTCGATCCAATCCTTGCCATTGATCTTATCTAAATTACTTGAGACGGTCTTGTTGTCGATCACAGCAACGATGACTGCCACAGTATTTTCATTGCTCACGGCAATCATTGGTTCAGAGACAACTGGTCTGAACAAGGGAACAAAAACAGTGGCGCGAGTCTTTGCTAGTTTTTTTAGAAATATCCCAATCGTGGTTTGGGCGATGGTCCTACTGTTGAGTTTCAAACAAAATGAATTTACCGGCTATTTGGCCATTACCTTTACAACGTACGGCTACTTGACGCGCTCGTTTATGGAAACGATCGATGAAGTGGCAGGAAGTATCACGGAAGCGATGACGGCGACTGGCGCTTCTTACTTTGCGATTATTTTCCAAGGCGTCTTGCCAATGGTCTTTGGTCAGCTGATCAGTTGGATATTGTTCATGATCGAAAACAACATCCGTGATGCAACATTAGTCGGCATATTGACCGGAACGGGGATCGGTTTTCTATTTGACCTCTATTATAAGAAATTTCGCTACGATATGGCAGGAATGGTCATCTTGACGATCGTCATCATCGTGATCGCACTGGAACTTTCGTCCAATAAAATTAGGAGGATGATTCATTGATATGGTCCAACGACAAAGTGAACTTGAATTAGCGGTGACAGAAACCGTCTTAGCCCAGCCGACAAAAATCAGACGAAACTCAAAAAAGAAAATCCGTATTCGCGTGTGGAAAACCTATCGGATCGTCCCTTGGGTCTTGTTTATTCTACTGACCAGTGTGTCGATCTACACCTTATTCACGATGGATTACGGAGAGGTCGTATTGCTGGATGCGACAAGACAATTTTTTACAGACTTGCAACGGATTTTTCTCCAGCCAAGACTCTCTGGACGTTTTTCTTTTGAGACTTTGCTCCAAGCTTTAGGTATGACGGTTGGTTTAGCGGTGATCACTACATTGCTTGGAGGTGTGACAGCCTTCTTGATGGCGTTATTTACAGCAAGAAATATCAGCCATTCAGGCCTATCAAACGCGATCCGAACAGTGATGTCCTTCATCCGTGCGGTTCCAACGATCTTGTGGGTCATGATTTTCTCGATCTTGATTGGATTGGGCGCGAATGCGGCAATCATTGGTATGTCTTTCCACACGATTGCTTACCTGACAAAGGTCTTTTCTGAGAGTATCGAAGAAATCGATTCTGGTGTGATCGAAGCATTGCGTGCGTGTGGGGCAAGCTGGTGGCAGGTGGTGTTCCAAGCAATTTTACCTTCTTGTATGACCGCCTTGCTTTCTTGGCTATTTATCCGCTTTGAGATCAACTTTACCAATGCGATCGCTGTGGGAGCCGCTGCTGGAGCAGGTGGCTTGGGTTTCCAACTTGCGATGACAAGTAGTTTTTATTTTGATTTCCATGAGATTGGCGTATTAGTCTATATGATTCTAGCAGTGGTTGCAATCTTAGAAGTCGTGGCGATCAGACTGCGAAAAAAATATATCATTCACGCTTGATTGAGATGAAATTGACTGGAAAAAGGAGAGGAGAACGTCAAGTGAAAGCAGATTTGCATGTCCATAGTTGTTTTTCAGATGGCAGTAGTTCACCAGAAGAATTACTTAAATTGGCGTTAAAGCATCAAATGACTATCCTGTCCGTCGTAGATCAAGATACTTCGGCGGGATTAGCAAACATACGACAGGTCTTCGCTCCTTCTCCGATCAATTTCATAGAAGGCATCGAAGTAACTGCTTATGATTTCAAACGCCGGCAACAGGTGCATATCTTGGGATACAATCTGATGAATTATCAGTATATCGAACAGTTATGTGAACCGTTGCGTGCGGCGCGAACGAGAAATACATTACGTCAGTTGAAACGTATCCAAACAGAAGGATTTCGTATCAAGGAAGAGCAAGTACGCCAGTTTGCGAAACAGGCGACGGCTCTTTACAAGCAACACATCATGTCTGCCTTGATCAAAGCAGGCTACGATACATCCATTGATGGACACCTTTACCGTAAACTATTCAAGTACAATGACTTCGGTCAAGAAGAGACTGAAATGATCGATGTTTACGAAGTGATCCAAGCAATCAAGCTAGGCGGTGGGATGTCCGTCGTTGCCCACCCTGGGAAGCTGAATAGCTTTGAATTGATTCCTGAGCTGGCTTCGTTTGGTATCGATGGTATCGAAAAATATCATCCAGAACATAGTTTGAAAGACCAACGAAAAGTACAGGAATTAGTTGATCGATTCAAGATCCACTGTTTTGGAGGATCTGATTTTAAAGGGAAGAACGGACCGGATTATTTTGGCGAATGTGCCATGTCTAATGTCCGTGAATTTCCTGACGAGTTATTACTAGATGCACATATGAAAGCAAACTAAACGTTATTTTCTTTTTTATCCTATATTTTATTTAGCCCCCCGGCTGAAAAGACGGTCATTCCATCCGTGCGCTCATCCTTGCACATTTGGAAGACCGTTTTTTGTGTAGGTAAAAAGTATCTAGGGTATTAGTTAGTTTTTTTCCTTAGAGTGTAATCAATGGTGTTCAAGTAGCAAACTTCAAAAATAAAAAAGATGTTGGTAGATTTCACCAACATCAAAAATGATGTGTCAGGGACATTCCTCTTCTGGCACCACCTAAAACCGAATAAACGGCGGGGACAGAAGGAACCTCTGTCCTGACCTCTCGCTTAATCTAACGCAGCAACAAATCGTTGAGTGATTTCTTGTGGTCGGGTAATGGCGCCGCCAACCACGATACCAGCAACTCCTAACGCTTGGATTTCCTTGGCTTGTTGTGGTGTGTGGATCTTTCCTTCTGCAATCACGCACACATCTGCTTCAAGAAGGCGTTTGATCAACACCACATCAGGCCCTTCTGTCTCTTCACTTTCTTCGGTATAACCGCTTAATGTCGTTCCAACAAAGTCGATCCCGGCTTTATAAGCATTGATTCCTTCTTCAAAGGTCGCAATATCTGCCATAAATAATTGATGAGGATATTTCGTTTTGATTTGTTCAATGAATGCGTTGATCGATAAGCCATCATGACGTTTACGCAGGGTACAATCAAGTGCAATCACTTCTACGCCAGTTGCAACTAATTCATCGACTTCTTTCATCGTTGCAGTAATAAACGGTTTCTCAGGTGGATAATCTCGTTTGATAATACCAATCATCGGTAAATCAACTTTTTCTTTGATCTCTAAAATATCTCTGACTGAATTTGCTCGAATACCGACTGCGCCAGCTTTCTTTGCAGCTAGTGCAAAATAAGGCATCAAACCACCTTCTTCTGAATAAAAAACTTCGCCAGGTAATGCTTGGCAAGAAACGATCAATCCATGACTGATCTGTTCTAAAAATTCTTGTTTGTCCATTTGTCAAAAACTCCAATCTGAAACCAATAGTAAGCCATTTCTACCAAGAAATATAGCATCCGCTTTCATGAGTGTAAAGAGAAAGGGCTTTATTCACCGCATCTTCCATTGGAAAAATCATTCGTTTACAAAAGAAGTGTCAAACTTTTTTCGCATATACTGAAAAAGTTCTTGATTTTTTCTTGGATTTTGGATATGATTTTAACAATTTAGGGTTATTTAAAGAAAAGGGGAAGAAAAATGACGAAGTATCAACGAAAGGTATTATTATCAACATCGGCGGGTATTGCTCTAGAAAATATGGATATTATGTTTTTAGCTTTTTCATTATCTTCAATGATCGCAACTTTTAATATTAGTGGAACGCAAGCAGGATTGATTGCAACCATCACTAATTTAGGGATGCTCGTTGGAGGTATTTTTTTTGGATTGATGGCGGATAAATATGGGAGAGTCAAAGTATTTTCACAAACGGTCATTTTGTTCTCGATTGCTTCTTTACTCATGTATTTTGCATCGAATATCTATCTTGTCTATCTGTTTCGTTTTATCGCAGGAATCGGTGCTGGCGGGGAATACGGTGCATGCATGTCTTTGATTTCTGAAAGCTTCTCAAAGAAACAAATTGGTCGTGCTTCTTCTGTGGCTGCAATCGGCGCACAAGTTGGTGCAGCTTTAGCCGCCATCTTAGCAGCGGTGATCATTCCTTTGTTTGGCTGGAAAATGCTTTACGTCATCGGTGTCTTGCCGGTCTTGATGGTCTTATTTATCCGAAAAGGACTAAAAGAACCCGAGGCGTTTGAAGAAACAAAAGAAACTGGGAAAAAGACAAAGCTTAGTCATTTGTTCCAAACGAAACACATGGCATGGCAAACGACAGGGCTTAGTCTGATGGTCACTGTACAGATCGCTGGTTATTTCGGCTTGATGAATTGGTTGCCTTCAATCATGCAAGCACAACTAGGTTTATCAGTATCGGGATCTTCTTTATGGATGATCAGCACAATTTTAGGGATGTCATTAGGGATGATGACCTTTGGGATCATCATGGATAAAGTTGGTCCAACCCGTGCATTTGGCATGTTCCTGATTTGTTCCTCTTTGTCTGTCTTTTTACTCGTACTTGCACACAGTCAATGGAGCTTGATCGCAGCAGCAGTAGTCGTAGGTTACTTCATCAACGGAATGTATGGAGGTTATGGAGCAATCATCAGTAGTTTGTATCCAACAGAGATCCGTGCGACAGCGAATAACTTTATCATGAACCTAGGACGAGCAGTAGGAGGTTTTTCATCGATCGTGATCGGGTTTCTAATGGACCATTATAGTTTAACGGCTGTTATTCTCTTTCTAAGTGGGATTTATTTAATCAGTTTACTTGTCTTGATGACTTTATCAGGAGTAAGAGATCTGAAAACAAGTTTACAGCAATAGTAGATAGATCAAAGGGGGACTTTGATCAAAATACCAGATTGAGGTTGTGACAGAAGCGTTTTGACCTGAGCAGTAAGAAAAAAATAGTTTTTCATGTTTTACAATTGTCTAGCTTATTGTGGAAGGTCAGCTTCTGGAACACCGTTTATTCGGTTTTAAAGGGCATAAGATGACTAGTGTCTTATGCCCATTACATAAAGTACGTACCTATGATTTGAAATAGCAAGGCATTGTGGAAATTCAAGTTGTCGTTTATTCTTGATGAAAAAATAATACGCATATTTTCTCCGCATGGTAAAAAATATAAAACATTATTAAAATAAGTCTAAACTATTTTTACTTTAAACATGGTATGATTAATTTAGCTTGATTTAAAAATAGGAGAAGATCAATGGATAAAAGCATGGCAAAAATCAACCAATTTAGAGATGATCGCAATTGGCGACAATTTCATAATGAAAAAGATTTAGCAATTTCGATTTCTTTAGAAGCATCAGAATTATTAGAACTATTTCAATGGAAGCAACCAGAAGAAGTCACAACGACTCAGCTTGAACGGATCAAAGAAGAGCTAGCCGACGTATTGATATATTCTTATATGATGGCGGATAATCTAAACTTAGATATTGATACGATCATTGAGGAAAAATTAGAAAAAAACAATCAGAAGTACCCAGTAGAAAAAAGTAAAAACAACAAAGAAAAATATACGGAGCTATGACAGATAGTGCAAGAGTGGAGGAAGATACATGAATAAGAAAGGAAGAGTCAAAAAGTGGCTAGTCAATTTTCTATTATTTCTACTATTATTAGTAGGACTAGCCTTGATTTTCAATGAACAGATCAAAGATTTCTTCGTTAAAAATACCGGAGATGCCTACGCAATCGCGAATGTGACTCGTGACGATATTGTCAAAAATAATCAAAAAGAGGCAAACTTTGACTTTGATTCAGTTGAATCAATGAGTTCAGAAGCGGTGCTAAGAGCCCAATTGAATCGACCAGATCTACCAGTCATTGGAAGTATCGCCGTCCCGTCCGTTTCAATCAACTTACCGATTTTTAGAGGGTTAGATAATGCAAACTTATTGTACGGTGCAGGGACATTAGACCCCGAGCAAGAAATGGGGAAAGGCAACTACGCCTTAGCAAGTCACCGCGCCAACAACCCAGAATTACTTTTTACCCCATTAGAAAATCTAAACTTAGGTGACAAGATCTATATCGTCGATTTAGAAAATGTCTACACGTACAAAGCAACATTCAAAGAAAAAGTCGATCCTTCGGCAACAGAATTATTGAACATTGAAGAAGGAAAAGAATTGATCACCTTGATCACTTGTGGCGATATGGATGCCATCACACGCCTAGTCGTCCAAGGAGAACTCGAAAGCATCACACCAATGAAAGAAGCCACCCAAGAAATGAAAAACGCCTTTGACATGCCAACGAGAACGTTTTAGAAGAGGTTGTGAGAAAAACGTTTTGATCTGAGCAGTAAGATAGGAAATTGAAAAATAGCTTCTCATATTCTGATCATCAACATCACAATAGAGGAAAAAGGATAGAAATGGCTCGTTCATTTCTATCCTTTTTCGTTACTCTCATCGCATGTATATTGGATTCAGTGTTACAAGATATTAAAAGTTCTTCTCCTTTTGAAAAAATAAAAACTATGAAAAGGGTTGCATAACGAATGTAATAGTGGTATAGTAAATGTAGTTAAACAACGGATTGTTACTGTTCGGCAGGCAAAACCAGAATTCAGCTAGTAATTACGGGCGGATTCTAGGTTTTTTTATTTTTTAGTTGGGAGGTCGATGTAGATGGTCATAGAAAAAGTCTTGAATAATAATGTCGTCATTTCAAAAAATGAATTAGGCGAAGAAATCATCTGCATGGGAAAAGGTCTTGCTTTTCAAAAAAAATCAGGCGATACGATCTCTGAAGAATCGATCCAAAAAGAATTTGTACTAAAAGATTCTTTTACTACGCATCAGTTCCAACAATTGATGGCAGATGTCCCATTAGAAGAGGTCGAGCTGGTGAAGCAGATCGTCGACCTTGCCGAAGAACAACTAAACATCCAATTGTCGCCAAACATCTATTTGACACTGACCGACCATATCCATTATGCGATCAGCCGAGCAAAGGAAAACATTGAATTACCGAATCCTTTATTATTTGAAACAAAAAAGTTTTATCCTAAAGAATATCGAGCTGCCAAACAAGCCCTTCAACTTGTTGAAGAAAAGCTCGGTGTGACTTTACCAATGGATGAAGCAGGTTTCATAGCCTTTCATTTCGTCAATAGTGAACAAGGAAATGGCGACATGCAAGTAACGATGGCGGCAACGAAAATGGTGCGAGATATCTTAAGTATCATCAGTAAATTTTTCGGCATCGCCTTTGACGAAGATTCCTTGAATTATCAACGGATCATCACACATTTACAATTTTTCACACAACGATACTTAAAAGATGAAACTTCGGATGAAAAAGATGAATTTCTTTATGCCCTTGTCCAAGGAAAGTATCCTAAAGCGTTTCGCTGTGTGGAACGGATCAATGAGTATCTTGTACAAACGCAACAAAAAGAGATGGGTCCAGGAGAGCAAATCTACCTGACGATCCACATCCAACGTGTAGTAACTGAAAAACAAACCCAATCATAAGGATTGTTACTGGATCAAGCAGGCAAAACCTAGATTGAAAATATGGACACGTCTCATCACGTGACCGTTTTTTCAATCTAGGTTTTTTATTTTTATCAAAAAGAAAGAAGGAAAGAATATGGATAATCAAGCAGTAGGACGGAGAGTCTGGGAAGCCGTAGGTGGAGAAAAAAATGTCAATAGTTTGGTGCACTGCGCAACAAGATTACGTTTCAAATTAAAAGATGAGTCGATTGCAGACACACAGAAATTAAAAAATGATCCAGATGTCATCCAAGTCGTTCAAAGTGGTGGACAATATCAAGTCGTGATCGGAAGTAATGTATCTGATGTTTACCAAGCAATTGTTGATGAACAAGGCTTAGGAGAAGGGGCAAGTTCAGAAAGTGAGGATACAAGTAAAAATCCTTTGAACCGCTTGATTGATATTATTTCAAGTATTTTCACCCCGTTCTTAGGTGCTATGGCAGCTGCTGGGATATTGAAAGGTTTCTTATCACTGGCGACAGTTCTCGGTTGGTTGGCAGCAGATAGTGGCACTTATCAAATCTTATTTGCAGCAGCAGATGGAGTCTTTACTTTCCTACCAGTGATGTTGGCATTTACAGCCGCGAAGAAATTCAAGACCAATCAATTTTTGTCAGTAGCAATCGCGATGGCATTAGTTTATCCAACGATCACGCAATTAGCAGGATCAGGCGTTGCAGTTGATTTCTTTGGTCTCCCAGTGATCTTGTCTCAATCAGGCTATACTTCTTCTGTTATTCCAATCATCTTAGCGGTTTGGGTGCAAAGTAAGTTTGAGCCACTTGTGAAGAAAGTTATTCCACAATTTTTACAAATGATTTTTGTGCCAATGATCGTCTTGTTAGTCATGGTGCCTTTGACATTCTTAGTGTTAGGACCAATTGGAACCGTTATCGGTAATGCGTTAGGTGGATTATTCAATTCGATTTACAGCTTTAGTCCATTAGTTGCTGGGGTCATCATGGGTAGTATGTGGCAAGTGTTAGTGATGTTCGGGATGCACTGGGGCTTTGTGCCAATCATCTTCTTGAATATCGAACAATATGGCTTTGATGTCTTGATGCCAATGCTTTTACCAGCAATTTTGGCACAAGGTGGTGCAGCATTAGGTGTGGCTTTACGTACGAAAGATTCAAAATTACGCTCATTAGGGATCTCTTCAATGATCACTTCGTTCTTTGGGATCACTGAACCGACTGTTTACGGTGTGACTTTACCTTTGAAAAAACCATTTATCGTTGCCTGCATTTCCGGTGGTATTGGTGGAGGAATCATTGGGTTTGCTGGCGTAAAAGCATTCTCTAGTGGTTTGATCAGTTTACTTACGATCCCAACATTTATCAGTACTGATCCAGCACTTGAATCAAGTGTAACCATGGCGATCATCGGTACAGCAGTTGCTTTTGTCCTTGGGTTTGTCGGTACTTACTTGATCGGTTTTGATGAAGAAGTGCAAGATGAAAAATTAGAAGCAACAGAAACCACAGAAACCACAACAGGGGATACGATCAGCACAGCACGTCACAATTTGAAAAGTCCATTGACTGGTAAAGTCTTACCACTGACAGAAGTACCAGATAAAGTCTTCTCTTCGGGGGCAATGGGAAAAGGGATTGCGATTGATCCTGAGAAGGGCGAATTAGTTGCTCCGGCAGATGGCGAGATCACGACGATTTTCCCAACGGGTCATGCAGTTGGTTTGACAACCACAGATGGTGTAGAGATTTTGATGCATATCGGGATGGATACTGTCGAGTTGAATGGTGAAGGATTTGCAACATTTGTCAAACAAGGAGACAAAGTAAAAGCAGGGGACTTGCTTGTCCGCTTTGATATTGAGAAAATAAAAGCAGCAGGCTATAGCGTGATCACCCCTGTAGTCGTAACGAATACCGATCACTTTGCAGATGTGTTAGAACTCGATCAACAAGAAATTATTGCTAATGAAGATTTTCTGGCAATTGTAAAATAAAAGGAGGAAGACAACAATGACAGCACGATTCAAAAAAGACTTTTTATGGGGTGGCGCAACAGCCGCAAATCAATTAGAAGGTGCTTTCGACCGCGATGGAAAAGGCTTATCTGTCGCCGATGCAATGCCTGGTGGTAAACAACGTTTTGCAATCATTGGAAGCGAAGAATTTGATTGGACGATCGATGAGGACAAATACCTTTATCCGAATCATCGTGGGATCGAACATTACGATCACTTCAAAGAAGATATTGCTTTATTTGCAGAAATGGGCTTCAAAAGTTATCGTTTCTCCATTGCCTGGACTCGGATTTTCCCTCAAGGAGATGAGCAAACACCGAATGAAGCTGGTTTAGCTTTCTATGATGAATTGATCGATACTTGCTTGAGTTATGATATCGAGCCGGTCATTACGATTTCTCATTATGAAATGCCATTACACTTAGCAAAAGAATATGGTGGGTGGAAAAACCGCCAACTGATTGAGTTTTATGAACGTTTTGCTCGCACAGTATTAGAACGTTACAGCAGCAAAGTGAAATATTGGATGACGTTCAATGAGATCAATTCAGCTTTCCATTTCCCAGCATTGAGTCAAGGATTGGTCAAAAGTAATGGTGCAAGTGATTATCAGAATATTTTCCAAGCATGGCACAATCAGTTTGTCGCTAGCAGTAAAGCGGTCAAGATCGCCCATGAGTTACGTTCAGATATCCAAGTAGGTTGTATGATCATTTATGCAACGACCTATAGTATCGATGCTAATCCGATCAATCAAGTGGCTACATTGATCCAAAATCAAGAGTTCAACTTTTTCTGTACAGATGTGCAAGTTCGTGGTGAATATCCAGCCTATACAGCACGTACGTATAAGAAATATGGAGTGGACGTAGCAAAACTAGAACAAACGGAAGAAGATTTCCAATTATTAAAAGAGTATCCAGTTGATTACATTGGATTTAGTTACTATATGTCATCAGCTATTGATGAAACCAACCCAGATGCCGACACATCAAATGGGAACCTACTAGGCGGCGTGAAGAACCCATTCCTTGAAGCAAGTGAGTGGGGCTGGCAAATCGATCCCGAAGGATTGCGCGTGGCATTGAATGAATTATATAACCGCTATGAAAAACCACTGTTTATTGTTGAGAATGGCTTAGGTGCGATCGATAAAGTGGAAGAAGATGGATCGATCAATGATGATTACCGGATCGATTACTTACGTCGTCATATCGAAGCAATGGCTGAGGCAGTTGCTGATGGGGTCGATTTGATGGGCTACACACCTTGGGGCTGTATCGATTTAGTTAGCGCCTCCACAGGGGAAATGAGTAAACGTTACGGATTTATCTATGTCGACCTTGATGACGAAGGAAATGGGACTTTGGCACGTACAAAGAAAAAATCTTTTGACTGGTACAAGATAGTCATTAAAACGAACGGCGAAGAATTAGGATAAATAACGACTGGGCCATTTTTATAGAAAGGCCTTTCAATACAAGAATCCTTACAAATTTAGTGATTGTTTGAAATTTCTGATAAAATTTTCCTTGTTTTTATAATCGGCGATTGTGTTATTAAAACAAGGATATAACAAAGGTACGAAAAAATTATGATAATAAGCTTAGATGTTTTGTTATGTCTAAGCTTATTATTTGTACATAGGTAGACCAATTATCAATATTTCTATTCTTTTTTCTGTTTATTTATGTTATTCTTTAACTAACATAAAGGTGAAAGGTGAAGCTATGAAAAGAACGCGTGTACTATATTTAGAAGTGGCAGACAAGATCAAAGAGGATATTTTTTCAGGAAAGTATCCAGTGGGGAGTATGTTGCCAACTGAAAATGAGTTAGAAGAATTGTTTCAAGTGAGTAAGATCACTGTGCGCAAAGCCATCGAGTTATTAGCTACAGATGAATATGTCGAAAAGAAAAGTGGTCGAGGAACGACAGTATTAAGTAATCGTCCTTACAATCGTTTATCTAAAGCCGAAAGTTTTACTCAGATATTAAAGGATTCCCAATATGAAGTTCGCAAAGAAACGATTGGTTTAGAAAAAATCAGTATCAAAAAAGATCATCCATTATATTCGATGTTCGGTTCAGCTGCGGTATGCTTCAAACGTTTGTACTATTTAAATGACCAGCCGTATATCTATTTTGTTCACTATTTACCAAAAGACATGAATAAAATGAAACAAAAAGAATTTGATAAAGAATCTTTGTACCGGTTACTCACACAAAATAATCACATCATCGACTCTTTTTCAGATGACTTTTCTGCTACGTTTTTAACAGAGGAAGAAAAAGCATTATTAAAGACATCTTCAGAAATCGGGATCAAACGAGTACGTCGATCAACGACCGAAGATCGAGAAGTGGTTGAGTATTCAGAGGCAATTTATCATACGGATCTACATCCTTATCATATCAACTACGAAACATAGACAATCGCAATGAGGTCGGGGTAGAAGTGTGTAGCCTCGATAAATAAGGCGTCATCCATGAAAATTGTTCTTCAAATTTTTGTGGATGGCGCCTTGTTTATCTAAGAGGTTACTTCTGTTCCCGCCGTTTATTCGGTTTCACGAGGTGGGAGAGGCTGATTGCCTCAGTCTCTTTTTGTCAGAATAATCATATATTTTAATGAAAATGTTTACATTATATCATTAATATGTTATCTTTTATTTAAACATTATAATGTTTAAATAAGGGGGAGTAACAAATGGATAAATTTGTAGGGTTGATCGAACAAAAAATCATGCCTGTTGCGAATCGAATCGGTACGCAACGTCACATGACAGCCATTCGAAAAGGGATTATCGCGACGATGCCATTAACGATCGTTGGCTCATTTTTTACGATATTATTGAACATCCCGATCGAGTCGGTCGCGTCAGTCATTGAGCCGTATCGTGCAATTTTAGATATTCCATTTCGATATACGGTGGGGATCTTAGCTTTATATGCCACATTTGGGATTGCCTCTTCATTAGCAAAGAGCTATCGCTTAGATTCATTGACTGCCGGTATTTTAGCTTTGATGTCCTTCTTGATCGTAGCTGCACCACCAACTCAAGTGTTGGAAGATCTTGAAGGAATAACCGCTGGACGCTATATCAATATTGCGAATCTTGGTTCAGGTTCTTTATTTGGGGCAATCGTAACAGCGATTTTGTCCGTAGAGATCTATCGTTTCTTTATTGAAAAGAAAATCACGATAAAAATGCCAGATGGTGTACCGCCAGAAGTGACGAATTCATTTGTCGCATTGATCCCAGGAGCCGTGATCTTGATTTTCTTTTGGGTCATCCGTCATTTGCTTGGCTTTGATTTGAATGGCTTCTTGAGCCAATTATTGATGCCGCTTAAAGGCGTGTTAGCAGGGAACAGTTTATTTGGTGGACTACTTACGGTTTTCTTGATTTGTTTCTTCTGGGTGTTAGGGATTCATGGACCAGCTATCATGGGACCAGTGATCCGTCCGTTTTGGGATATCTCGATTGCTGAAAATATCGACGCATTCAATGCAGGAACCAATGCACATGATATGCCAAATATCTTTACAGAGCAATTTTTACAATGGTTTGTCTGGATCGGTGGGGCAGGTACGACCCTTGCATTAGTCGTGCTGTTCATGTTCTCCAAATCCAAGTATCTGAAAAGCTTAGGACGTTTGTCGATCCTGCCCGGTTTGTTCAATATCAATGAACCAATGATTTTTGGGGCACCGATCGTCATGAATCCAGTATTGGGCATCCCATTTATTGTTGCACCATTAGTAACGACAACGATTTCTTATGTCCTTACGGTAAGTGGTTTAGTGCCAATGATGGTCGCACGGTTGCCTTTCGCGATACCAGCGCCATTTGCGGCTTGGATGAGTACCAATTGGAGCGTAGCTGCGGGTGTCTTAGTCGTGTTCAACTTCTTTATCACTTTGGCGATCTATTATCCATTCTTCAAAGTATTTGAGAAACAACAGCTGGCACAGGAAAAAGAAGAAGAACAAGCAGAACAAGCCTCTGTCCAGATCACCGATGGTATCACGAACGAGTAAATAGAAAAGAAAGCAGGAGTTAATATGAAACGTTCACTAGGAATCTCTCTTTATCCTGATCACAGCAATCCGCAAGAAGATCGTGCCTATCTCGAAATGGCACATAAATATGGGTTTACTCGAATTTTTATGAGCATGTTAGAAGTGACTGAGGAAACAGAACAAGTCAAACAGAAATTTCAACAATTGATCGAATATGCTGCATCACTTGGCTTTGAAACGATTTTAGATGTCGCACCATCGATTTTCGAACAGTTGAATATTTCATATGATGACATGAGTTTCTTTCATGAACTAGGTGCAGATGGGATTCGTTTGGATTTAGGCTTTGATGGTAGAAAAGAAGCACTACTGACTTACAATCCTTACCAGTTAGCAATTGAATTGAATATGAGTAATGATGTGGCCTATTTAGAAAATATTTTGAGCCATCAAGCGAATACTCCTTTTTTATACGGGTGTCATAATTTTTATCCTCAAGCAGGTACTGGACTTCCTTATGAATTTTTTGAAACATGCAGTCGCCGGTTTAAACGTCAAGGCATCCGTACTGCCGCTTTTATTACCTCTCAAACGGGAACAATCGGTCCTTGGGATGTGAACGATGGCTTATCAACATTAGAAATGCATCGACAGTTGGGTGTCGTTCCAGCGGCTAAGCATTTATTTGCGACTAATCTTATCGATGATGTCATTATCGGCAATGCATATGCTTCAGAAGAAGAGTTGCAAGCGTTAGGAGCAGTCGATCGGTATCAGACTGTTTTCGCTATTGATTTTCTTCCCCAGACCAGTGACGTCGAACGAGGAATCGTTTTGAACGAGCAACATGTTCGTAGAGGAGATATCACGTCGCAAGTGATCCGTTCAACAGAAGTAAGAAAAACGTATCAAGCAGATGCTAATCCTCCTCATGACAATGAAGAGATGTTTCAAGTGGGAGATGTCGTCGTTGGAAATGATCGCTTTGGGAAATATAAGAATGAGTTACAGATCGTATTAACGCCACATCAAGATCCAAGAAAAAATAAAGTAGGTGCCATTGTTGCGGATGAACAACTGCTACTATCCTTCATCCACCCTTGGTCAAAATTCAAATTTATAGAAAAGTAGGCGTTTGTCATGTTTGATTTAATTATAAGAAATGGCAAGGAGTTAGGCAAAGACCCTGTTGATATCGGTGTGAAGAACGGCAAGATCGCCTTGATCAGTAAACATATCGAAGAAACGGCAAAACAAGAACTGACACTTTCAGACGAACAGTATCTCTCCGCAGGCTGGATTGATGATCATGTTCATTGTTTTGAAGAAATGACACTATATTACGACTATCCCGATGAAATCGGTGTGGATAAAGGGGTAACGACGGTCATTGATGCTGGGACGACAGGTGCGGAAAATATCCACACATTTTATGGACATGCAAAGCAAGCAAAAACAAATGTTTTCGCTTTACTGAACATTTCAAAATGGGGTATTGTTGAACAAGATGAGTTAGCAGATTTATCAAAGATCCAAACGGATCTGGTTCATCAAAAATTAATTGAATTGCCTGATTTTATTGTAGGGCTAAAAGCTCGGATGAGTAAAACAGTCGTGGGAACAAATGGTGTCACGCCTTTAAAATTGGCAAAGAAAATCCAAAAGCAAAATGCTGGATTACCGTTAATGGTCCATATCGGTTCTGCTCCTCCTCGTTTAGATGAAATTTTAGCACATATGGGAAAAAACGATGTGATGACCCATTGTTTCAATGGAAAGCCCAATGGCATCATCGATCCAGCAACCAATGAAATCAAACCCTTCGTCAAAAAAGCCATTGCTGATGGTGTGGTGTTTGACATCGGACATGGAACTGATAGTTTCAATTTTGATGTTGCAGAAACAGCGCTTCATGCAGGGATCAAAGCCGATTCGATCAGCACAGATATCTATATCAGAAATCGTAAAAACGGTCCGGTATATGATTTAGCGACGACGATGGAGAAACTATACGTTGTCGGTTATTCTTGGCAAGAAATCCTCGAAAAAGTGACTAGCGCACCAGCGAGACAGTTTAATCTAGCGACAAAAGGAAACATCAAAGAAGGCTTTGATGCAGACTTTACGATTTATAACTTTCTTGATCAAGAAAAGCAATTGACAGATTCAAATGGCAATACGCGAACGACCACGCAGCAAATCATCCCTGTAAGCGTTATTATTGGAGGTGTTAGTTATGACTGTCAATCATGAAAAATTTGGCTTGAATGAAGTGATCAATGCTTCTGGTCGAATGACGATCTTAGGCGTGTCCACTTTGAGCGAATCAGTGTTGGAAGCTCAACGTTTTGGAGGCGAACATTTTTTTGAAATGGCTGAATTGATGAAGAAAACCGGTGCATACTTGGCAAAACAATTAGAAGTAGACGATGTTCAAATCGTTTCTTCCGCATCTGCCGGAATCGCTCAATCCGTTGCTGCGGTGATTGGTCAAGGATCGATGTACCATGTGCATCACCCTTATGACGAAACGATCAAACGCAGAGAAATCATTTTACCCAAAGGCCACAATGTCGATTATGGTGTGCCAGTGGAACTAATGATCCAACAAGGTGGCGGACGGGTCATTGAGGCAGGGTATGCCAACCAATGTACGCCTGACCATATCGAGGCGATGATCACCGAACAAACCGCCGGTATTTTGTACATCAAAAGTCATCATACCGTACAGAAAAGTATGTTAGATGTGGCAGAAGCGGTAACAGTGGCTAATAAATACGAACTGCCTTTGATCGTTGATGCAGCAGCCGAAGAAGACTTGTTGAAATACACCGCATTAGGCGCTGATCTAGTGATCTATTCAGGTGCCAAAGCCATTGAAGGCCCAAGCGCAGGGATGGTGATTGGTAAAGAACCGTTCGTTTCTTGGGTCCGTCTGCAATCACAAGGCATTGGTCGATCGATGAAGATCGGCAAAGAAAATGTTTTGGGCTTTGTCCAAGCGGTCGACGATTATTTGGTAAATGGTAGTGAATCAGGAGAATCGATGAAAAAAAGAGTTCAGCCATTTGTCGAAGCGCTTGAAAAGTTGCCAGGTATCAAGGCTAAAGTCGTCCAAGATCCAGCTGGGCGACAAATCTATCGTGCCAGTATCCAAGTCGTTACAGGTTCTGCCAAGACGATCATTGAGCAACTAAAAGCAAAAGCCCCAGTCATTTATACAAGGGAGTACCAAGCGAACAATGGGATCATTGAGTTCGATATTCGCTCAGTGACGCAAAAAGAGATGGAACAGATCGTCCAACGTTTAAATGAAATCTTATAATCAAAGGAGTAATCATGATGTCATTGACCCCCAATTATCTAGCAGATCAAATCTGTTTGAATGTGTTAGCCAACTCAGTTGAGAATGCGAAGGAATGTTACGAAGCAGCCGAAGGGCATATCTTATTAGGTGTTTTATCTAAGAATTACCCGAGTGATGATGCAGCTATCACAGACATGAAAAAATACCAAGAAGCAACAAATAATGCCTTATCGATCGGCTTAGGTGCCGGCGATCCAAAGCAAAGCCAGATGGTGACTCGCTTGGCGAAAGTATTACAACCGCAACATGTCAACCAAGTCTTTACCGGTGTCGGTGCTTCTCGTGCCGTATTAGGACAGTCAGAGACCATCGTCAATGGTTTAGTTTCACCGACTGGTAAAGAAGGGTACGTCAATCTTGCGACTGGTCCTTTAAGTAGCCAAGGTCCTGCTGCGATGGTGCCGATCGAAACAGCCATTCGTTTGTTACAGGACATGGGTGGAAGCTCGATCAAATATTTCCCAATGAAGGGATTGGCGCACAAGAAAGAATATGAAGCTGTTGCAGCAGCATGTGCAGCGTTCGATTTTTATTTAGAGCCAACAGGTGGGATCGATTTGACGAATTTTGAAGAAATCGTTCAGATCGCATTAGATGCAGGAGTCAAAAAAATCATTCCTCACGTCTACAGTTCGATCATTGATCCAGAGACAGGTGATACTCGAGCTCAGGAAGTCCGTCAGTTGTTGGATATGATGAAAAAATTAGTGAAAACAGGTGAATGACCATGAAAATCGGTGCATTTGGTGAAGTGATGTTGAGGCTGACACCTCCAGAATTCCTGATGTTGGAACAGACGCACACTTTGCGTATGGCTTATACAGGAACAGGTGTGAATCTAGTCGGTAATCTAGCGCATTTCGGGGTGGAGAGTTACTTGTTGACGGCGTTACCAGACAATCGTTTGGGAGATGCAGCGTTAGCTAATTTGAAGAGTTTAGGTATCAATACCTCCTATGTCATTCAAAAAGAACAACATATCGGTACTTATTTTGCTGAGATGGGCTATGGGGTCAGACCAACAGAAATCACCTATCAAAATCGTAAAAACAGTTCTTTTGGCTTAGCTACAGTGGCTGATTATGCCATCGAGGACTTTATCGAAACAGTTGATTTAGTCCACATCTGTGGCATCAGTTTGAGTTTGAATGAGCATTCAGCGGAAGTGGCGCTTGCTGTAGCAAAAACAGCGCATAGAAAAGGAAAAAAAGTTTGTTTTGATTTTAATTTTCGTCCGAGTCTAAACCAAGAGCCAGATAAAAAAAGAGTGATGAAGGAACGTTATCAAGAAATACTTCCCTATTGCAATGTCATCTTTGGTTCTGTTCGTGATTTGTCTGAATTATTAGAGAGAGCGATGGATCTTTCCAGTCGTTCCGCCAAGATTCGCTCGTTCCAAGAATTTTTAAGTGATTACCAAATCGACTGGTTTGCAGGTACAACACGGCACACCACAACTGAGAAAAAACAACTAAGTGGCTATCTGATGACTTCAACAAAATGGATCGAAACAGAGGCGTATACACTGGATAGTTTAGATCGCATTGGAGCAGGCGATGCCTTTGCTGCGGGGATTTTATTAGGCTATAGCGAAAATTGGTCATTGGATCGAACCGTCCAATTTGCATTAGGTAATTCACGCTTAGCCCACACGATCCAAGGGGATGTGCCACTGACGACTAGAAAGCAAGTGGACCAATTATTGACGCATCCAACGATCGATTTGAATCGATAAAACAAGTTATACAAAAAACTGGGCGAAAAATGGTACAGTTTTTCGTAGCTTTTCAGATTCGCTTGACTCTCTATCTGGGAATCAGTATCATAAATGGCAGATAGAAACAGTCAAATAAAAAAGGCCCCCCAATTTTTAGTGGCAGCTAAAAATTGAGGGCTTGAGTAGTCAACGCATTGACCAATCAAGTTTGCCATAGTCAATGGAAACCATCGACCGAGTTCATTGTATCGAATCTTAAAAGAGATTGCTAGCTTTTTTGTCGATTAAATGAATAAAATGTATGGGCTTTTATTTACTGTGCCAAAAAGAGGAGGGACAATCGTTCCCTCTTCTTTTTTTGTCCAACACGTATACCCAAGGACGATTGATCAGAAGTAAGATCGAAAGAATAAGTAATGATCCACAACATCGTTTATCGCTTTTTACGAACCCTTATCAATGATCAAGGCAAGTCATGCGTACTGACCTCAGCCATGCTTTGGCTGTTTTCTATCTTCTAACGGATCATCCATTGAGAATTTTGTGAGTGACACAAATAAAAAATAACATAAAAAACAAAGTTGATCTATTTTTTGAACAACGGTGAAATGTTATTCGCAAGAAAGTCGAAAGAAAGAGAATATCACAAAGTTAGACCCTGCGTTTTTGTAGTTTTTAGTTATTTAAAAATTGATGTTGAAACATATTCAAATTAAATGCTATCCAAAGACTAAACACTATATATAGTGTTTTTTGTTTTGTATAACACTAAAATGCAACTAAATCTAGTCTTTTATTTTAAAAAAACAAGAGTAGAATAAAGGTAGATCGATTAGTAAGGATGTGTTTTTTTGAAGTTGACTATTTTTTGTGGTTCACGTTTTGGACAATATCAGAAGTATATTCTGTTAGCTGAAACGATTGGAAAATATATGGTAGAAAAACAAATAGAATTAGTTTATGGTGGCTCAGATTCTGGTATCATGGGTGTTTTTAGTCGCACGATCTTAAAAAATGGCGGACGAGTAACGGGAATCTATCCAGTGGGGCTGTTTTCTGAAGAATTACCAAAAACAGATGTTACCACGTTTATACCAACGGCAACGATCGATAAACGTAAGGAACTACTATTTGAAAAAGGGGATGCAGTGCTGGTTTTCCCTGGCGGACTTGGTACACTCGAAGAATTTTCACAGCTACTTTCCTGGATGGCGATCGGCTTGATACCAGAAAAACCCATTGGCATCCTTGATGTTCAAGGGTATTATTCAGGGTTGAAAGAATTGATTGGAAATTTTGCGAGAGAAGGATTTATGGATGAGAAATGGCTCAATCATCTTTATTTTTCAAATGACCCATTTGAACTGATCGACCAATTATGTGCAACAGAAGAACAAACGAAATCAATGATGCAGGAGATTAAATAATGAGTTATATTTATTTAGCAGGACCTTTCTTTTCAGAAGAACAAATCGAGCGAATTGCTCAGGTTGAAACGGCATTGACTGCCAATCCAACGGTGGATAGTTTCTACTCACCAAGACACCATCAACACAGTAATTATGAGATGTTCAGTGGTGGATGGGCGCAAGAAGTCTACGAGAGAGACATGAAAGAACTTGCCTCAGCAGAGCAAGTTGTAGCAATCATAGATTTTGAACATCAGACGATCGATCCTGGCACTGCCTATGAATTAGGCGTCGCCACGATGATGGACAAACCGATCATCATTTTTCAAGAAGAAACGGTACCAACTAATTTGATGATCACCCAAAGTTTACATTCATATGTAAAAACGATCGAAGCGATCCAAGCATATGATTTCAAGATGTTACCAAAAAGTGCTTATAAAGGCGAATATTTATAGAATGAGAAGGGATTAGATGTCAGTGATATTGATTTCAGGAACAATTGGCGCAGGAAAGAGTAGTTTGACCGATATGCTTGCCAAAAAGATTGATTCAACACCATTTTATGAAAATGTAGAGGATAACGAGGTACTACCTTTGTTTTACTCTAATCCAGAGCAATATGCATTTTTATTACAAATCTTCTTTTTGAATAAACGATTTTTAGCTATGAAAAATGCATTGAACCATGATGATAACGTATTGGACCGTTCGATTTATGAAGACAGTTTATTGTTTCATCTAAATGCCGATTTGGGGCGTGTGTCAGATATTGAAGTCCAACAATACGATAACCTATTAGATACGATGCTTCATGAATTAGATGATGTTGCACCTAAAAAAAGACCCGATCTACTCGTGCATATCAAAGTCTCTCTGGATACGATGTTAGAACGAATCAAAAAACGTGGACGAGACTATGAACAATTGGACAGTGATGAAACGCTTTATCAGTATTACCGCTCATTAAATGAACGATATGATCAATGGTACGAAGACTTTGATGTTTGCCCAAAGATCCAAATAGATGGTGATGTGTTTGATTTTGTCGAAAGACCTGAAGATGCACAAGTCGTGATTGAGCAGATTCAAGCAAAATTGGCTGAATTAGAAGAACAGCAGTCTGGAAGTTATTATACCGACAATCACCATGCTAAAGGGCAACAATTAGATTCGTCAGGTACTATGTAAGGCGAGACAAAAGCAAAATCCGCTTTTATTTTCAACCTGTAACTGAATAAACGCTGGAGATAGAAGTTCTCTCTTAAAAAAATAAGGCAACAACTACAAAAAACGGAAGAATGATTTTTGTAGTTGTCGCCTTATTTTTAGAGACTAAAACTGCTGTTTCAAGCTCTATTTTTTAGATTTTTTTACTATTTGTTTCTTTGTTCAACTCTTCTCGGCTTGTAAAAAACTCAAAAGGTTGATTCGAACCCTCGATCATTTTATGGCAATGATCACAAAAATTGGCTCTTCCTTGGTCGTTGATTTCCGTATGTACATTTTGGTTCGTCGTACAGGTACAGTAATCTTGAGTATTTGCTGTCTGCATATTCTTTCTCCTTAGTATATCAAGTGCTTCTTTACTATAGCAGAAACACAGGATAGAAACAAAATTAATTAAGAAAACTTAGAATTTTTAGCGATGAGCACGTGTCAGAAAATTGACTCATCATTTTGAGCTTTCATAGTGAGAAACGGCTAAAATATGCACGATCTAATGAAAAGAAACATGAGTGGAACAGCATATTCTAAAAATGAATAAACGGCGGCATAGAAGTAACCTCTTCGAAGAATAAGGCACCATCCACAAAAATTAGAAGAACAATTTTCGTGGATGGCGCCTTATTTTTCGAGTTTAAGCATTTCAGTCTCGACTTCTGCTTTTATATTGTGCACTCACACTATAACGTATAGATATTACCTTCTTCATCTTCTATACGAAAATTACCGATTTTTCTAAAATGAAAAGTCTGAGTCGAATCGTCTTTTTTCCCAACGATCGTATACTCCTCATTTTCAGTTGTGATCTTGACATCGGTTAACACGATTTTCTCTGGAGACGCGTTTGCTGTATCAGTTTCAGACTCAGCATATGTTCGTGTCCATTCCATCGTGTCATCTTTAAATTTGATCTCTGCATTGGCAAGGTCCATGTTTTTTCGGACCTTCAGTGTATAGGTGCTATTTGTTATATCAGATGTATCCGCCTGAAAAGTGGTCGTATTCGTTGTTTCTTCCGTTGAGTGATTTGATTGATTACAGCCAGAAAAAGTAAGTAAGGCAAAAATCAATGTAAAGTAAATCAATGTTTTTTTCAAAATAATGCCCCCAGTAGATTGGATAAAGTGATTATACCATTGAATCCAGCAACATGAAATAAATGGCTACAAAAAGTAAGTTTTTGAAGCCATTGGTGTTTTAGATTGGCGCTATGGGAAGATCGCTGGGGAGTAAAGTCATCATTTTTTGAGTATCCTTAGCCCGATTTTATTATTTGTCCTAATTGGTCTAGTCTTTTTATGGAAAACGGTTTATAATAATGATTGTAAGCGGAGAAAACGTTTGCTATATTGTGGATGTGCGACATAAAAAAACATAAATGAAAAGAAACAACGAGGTGCAAAAATGACAACATATCAATTTCCAGAAAAATTTTGGTGGGGTTCTGCAGCAAGTGGACCACAAACAGAAGGTCGTATACCTGGCGATCATAAAGGAGACAATATTTTTGACTATTGGTTTTCCAAAGAGCCAGAAAAATTCTTTGATCAAGTCGGTCCGGAAAAAGCGTCGCAAGTCTATACAAAATATAAGGAAGATGTCCAGTTGATGAAACAAACCGGACATAATTCATTTCGAACATCCATCCAATGGAGTCGCTTGATTCCAGATGAAACAGGTGAAGTCAATCCCCAAGCAGTCGCATTTTACAATAGTTATTTTGATGAACTGATTGCACAAGGTATTGAGCCATTTGTTAACTTGTATCATTTCGATATGCCAATGTACCTTCAAGAAAAAGGTGGGTGGTTAGCTCGTGAAACTGTCAAAGCTTATGAAACGTATGCCAAAACTTGTTTTGAATTATTTGGAACAAAGGTAAAAAAATGGTTCACGCATAATGAACCAATTGTTCCTGTTGAAGCTGGTTATTTATATCGTTGGCATTATCCTGAAGAATCGGATATGAAAAAAGCAGTTCAAGTTGGTTATCACGAGGCATTATCTTCTGCTTTAGCCATCAAAGCCTATCATGAAACAAAGCAGGACGGTAAAATCGGGATCATCTTAAATTTAACACCTAGTTATCCAAGAAATGAGAACGATCCTGCCGATGTGAAAGCTGCGCAAATCGCCGATGCCTTTTTTAATCGTTCATTTTTAGATCCCGCTGTTAAAGGAGAATTTCCACAAGAATTGATCGAGATCGTAACCGAACTAGAGATTCTTCCGGACATGCAAGAAGAAGATCTAGCAATCATCAAAAATAATACAGTAGATCTTTTAGGGATCAATTATTATCAGCCACGTCGTGTCAAAGCCAAAGAAACAGCAGTTGATACAACAAATGGTCCGATGCCCGAAGATTACTTTGATAACTATGAAATGCCGGGACGTAAAATGAATCCTTATCGTGGGTGGGAAATTTATGAAAAAGGCATTTACGATATTTTGATCAATGTTCGAGACAATTACGGCAATATCGACTGTTTCATCTCGGAAAATGGTATGGGTGTTGAAAATGAAGCCCGCTTTATTGAAGCAGACGGAATGATCCATGATGATTATCGCATCGAATTTGTCCAAGAACACTTAAAATATGTGCATCAAGCAATCGAAGAAGGCGCGAATTGCTTAGGTTATCATATGTGGACATGTATGGATAATTGGTCGTGGACAAATGCATACAAAAATCGTTATGGCTTTATTTCAGTCGATCTAGCTGATGGCAAACGGACGATAAAAAAATCAGGTCACTGGTTCAAAGAAGTATCTGATACAAATAGTTTTTCTGTTTGATTAGAAATTTGTTCTTTTTTGAAATTTTTTAATTTAAAAAATGATCCCGAGATTCACGATGATCTCGGGATTTTCACTTTTATAAATTATCGATGTATGTTATTTTTTATCTTTTTCTTTAATTTCTTCGCTTAATGTTTCATTTTTTGTATATAATAGATTAGGTAAATTTGAATGGGAGTGGAAGAAGGTATGCGAAAAAAAAGGCCTTTTCTTCTCTTTTGGTTAATTGGCTTTTTTATAATACTTATGTTATCCGCAGTATTTTCTGGTAAAATGACCGCTGATCTTGCGCAAAAAGAACCAGAAACAACCATTGCAAATAAAGCTTCAGTAGATGAATTCAAAAAAGAATTTTCAACCTATTGGTGGGCAGACTACGAAGTTGTAGCGAACTACGAAAAGGGAGAATTAGAGATTTATCTGCCAAAAGACAAGGAAAAAAATCAATTCATCAATGTGAATGATGTATTAAGTGCCATTTCAATCAGGCAAGTCCAACACGGAGACAAGCACTTGAGCGTGCTGCTTTTGACCGAAGATAAACAGAAAGTCGCGCGGTTGAAAAATGGAAAGGTCTCTTCTAGTTATTCTGATAAAGTAGACCCAGAGATGGTCAATCAACGCTTGACTGAATGGCGGAAGACGACAGAAGAAATCCAAGAAATAACTGAAACCACCACCTCTTCATCTGAAGAGACGTCCAGTACGACTAATTCTAGTATAGTAGCTGAACCGCAGCAGCAATAAGAGCGTAACTAAGTGAAAAAAGTTCAAAGTCCTTATCATAAAAATATTGAGATCAGCTAGTCGAAGAGTTGGCGGAAGAAAAGTTCAGCTCTGATCCACAAGGCGGAATCTAGGGAAATTGCTTTAATTTCCTAGATTCCGCCTTGTTTTCGAAGCATTTACTTTTGAATAACAGAAAATCTACTGTAGAACACTAGTTATTAATTTTATAAAAAAGAGTAAAAAATCAGACTTTTTTAGCAAAAAATAAATTTTTAGGAGCAAAATAGACAGGAACAATAATTTAGAGAGAAGTGGTGACTTTGACACAACTAAAAAAAATTGGCCAACATCAAGTACTCATCGTTTTGATTGCTGGCTTTTTCTTTTGGATGAAAACGATTTTTGCCTACTATACTGATTTTTCTTTAGGCGTAGAAGGAAGCATCCAAACGTTTATTTTATGGATCAATCCAATAGCGACAACGCTATTGTTTTTCGGGATTTCTTTGTATTTTAAGAAAGTCAGAACAAGTTTGATCGTTTTATTTATCATCGATTTTTTAAACACGTTATTGCTATATTTGAATATTATTTTCTATCGTGAGTTCACAGATTTCATTACCGTTAAATCAGCACTAGGTTTCTCCAAGGTTTCCCAAGGATTATCTGGTAGCTCTTTTTCCTTGATGAAGCCCCATGATATCCTTTATTGGGTCGATATCGCGATCTTTGCTTTTCTGCTGATTCGCGTATTTATAAAAAAAGTACCACTGAAAGCACCACCTGTACGTAAGCCAGTGGCGGTTGCGGTGACTTGTTTATCTGCTTTGATCTTCTCTGGAAATCTTGCAATGAGTGAAGCAAATCGCCCTCAATTATTGCAACGGACGTTTGACCGTTCCTATATTGTGAAGTATCTTGGTCTGGATGCGTACACGATCTATGATGGGATAAAAACAGGGATCACTAGTAGTGTCAGAGCGCATGCAAGTAGCAATGGCTTAGATGAAGTCCTCGATTACACAAAATCTCACTACGCTGCTCCTGATCCAGAGATGTTTGGACTTGCAAAAGGAAGAAATGTGATCGTATTGCATTTGGAAAGTTTTCAACAATTTTTGATCAATATGAAAGTAGATGGACAAGAAGTCACTCCTTTTTTAAATAGTCTCTTTACCGATCAGGGAACAATCAGTTTTGACAACTTTTTCCATGAAGTTGGACAAGGGAAAACCAGTGATGCGGAGAACATGTTGGAAACTGGAACGTTTGGGTTGCCTCAAGGTTCGTTGTTTACAGAATTAGGTTCAGATAATGTGTTCCAAGCTGCTCCAGCAATCTTGAATCAGACACAAGGCTATACCAGTGCGGTTTTTCATGGGAATGTCGGTAGTTTCTGGAATCGTGACCATGTATACAAAAATCTTGGGTATGATAATTTCTTTGATCGTTCGTATTTCGACGATTCGGATGAGATGCTTGGCTATGGTATTTTAGATAAAAACCTATTCCGAGAATCCGCAAACTATCTCGAACATTTGCAACAACCATTTTATGCGAAGTTTCTTTCTGTCACGAATCACACACCTTATTATACCGATGACAAAAACTTTGACTTTCCTTCGTTGAATACAGGAAATAGCACCGTTGATAATTATGTGCGAACGGCTCATTATTTGGATCAGTCCCTCAAACAGTTCTTTACGTATTTAAAAGCTTCTGGGATTTATGACCACTCGATGTTCGTGATTTACGGTGATCATTTCGGTATCTCGAATACGGACAATAAAGACCTTGCTTCAGCATTAGGGAAAGATCCGGAAACGTGGGGCGATTTTGATAATGCGCAGATGCAAAGAGTACCGCTGATGTTCCATATTCCAGGATATACAAAAGGAACCGTCAATCATGAGTATGGTGGTGAAATCGATGTTTTGCCAACTTTACTCCATTTACTAGGAATTGAAGACAATAATTATATCCATTTTGGTACAGATTTACTCTCACCTCAACATGACCAAGTCGTGGCCTTTAGAAATGGGAATTTTGTCGCACCGGATTACACCGTACTAGGCGGTAAAATCTATGATACGAAAACAGGGGCATTACTTGAAGAAAACCAAGCAGCTGAACAAAAAGTCGCACAAGAACAAAATCAGGTAAAAACAGCCTTGAGTCTTTCTGATAAACTCAATCAAGAAAATCTCTTACGGTTCTATGTGCCAAACGGATTTACGACGATCGATCCTGCAAAATATGACTATAAGAACCAAGTGCAACGGAACCAACAAATTGAAAAAGAAAAAGGTGCAGCCTCAACAAGCGTCTATTCTAAAAATCATGATCAAACGACAACCAATCTATACCCTGCGGAGGATGGATTGGCGGACAAACCATAGACATGGCTAGATGTCGGTGAAGGATCAAGCTAGCTGAACGCTTCTTTCACAACCTTACTAAACTTCTAAAAAGTTGTAATTTCACTTTTTAGAAGTTTTTTTATTGTTCTTCAAATATTTTTTTTATTTATGCGTACTTAATTAGTGAATGCAATAAATATTTCGATAGTTATTTCTCTTTTTCGGTTGTTGCTCTGACGAAGAGGATCTTATTGGAAAATGCACACACTAAAGGAGGCATATTATGCACGATGGAGAATTGATCAAAAAATTAAGGGTAAGTCGCAAGTTGACACAGTCACAATTGGCAGAGGGGATCTGTTCAAAAACTTCGCTTGTGGGGATCGAGAATCGTACGATCAAAAAAATTTCTTTTTTAACACTGATGGCATTTCTTGATCGATTGAATATCACACTTACTGAATACGAATCGCTACGAAATCAAGTGGAAGAACCACGAAAAACGAGAAAAACACGAAATCTTTTGAATAAAGTACAGGAGGAGGATTTTGATCCCTACAAAGAAATCGCCGACAATCGTAAGCAATTCAAGCGAACGTCCGATCTTTATTATCTCGTACTGAATATACATATGTATTGGAAATCAAGTGTGAAGCCAGATATCCAATTGGAATTTCTAGGATATGAGATACGAATGATCGAAGATTACTTTATGAAAATGAAAGAATTTGGTCGATATGAACTAGACTTGTTGGCAGAATTTCCGTTTATTTTCAGTGATTCCTTTATCGAAAACAATTACTTGAAAATCAAAAAAAGAATGCGTAAAGCAATGAAATCTGGTTATGATCAATGTTTATTTCTTTTTTTGAAAAATTTAACTGTCTATTATATTGACAAAAAAAGATATAAAAAAGCACGAAGTATCAATGAAGATATGTATCGTTGTCTAGGTTTGAAGTCGAAGACGGCAGTCATTTATGAGAGTTTGATGTCCGATTATTATCGTCGGTTGATCGCCACAGCATTAGGAGAACCAATCCAAAAAGAGGAGTTTGAGTCATTATTTGCAGTGATCGAGTATACCTTAGGCAAAGAAGAGCGAGATGAGTTAGAAGAAAAACTATTGTCTATCCAAGCACAACGCTAGAGATTTGGTTAGAGTGGCTATTTAGTGGGTATTTGACTTAATACAAAAGGAAAACCAGTACCTCTAGTATTAAGTCAATACTCTCACTAAACGTGTGGAGTATGACCTCTATCAGAAGGACTGGAAAATGAATGAAAATGATTAAGATTTTATGGAATCAAGCAGTTACTGACAAAAAATCATTTCTTCGCATCTTCTACTTTTTTCGTATCGAATGGTGGAAAGAAACGGTTGATCTCAGTATTGGCTGCATCTCGTGAATCTGAAGCATGGATGATATTTTCTGTACCAGGTAAGGCAAAGTCGCCTCGGATCGTTCCAGGAACGGCATCTGCTGCTTTTGTTGCACCGACCATTTTGCGTACGAGATCGATCACATCTTCACCTGTTAGTACCAGATAGACGACTGGACCAGAAGTCATATAGTCGATCAAGTCATCGAAAAAGCTTCGACCAGATAAATGTTGGTAGTGTTCTTTTGCTAATTTTTCAGTCATCGTCGCGAATTTCATTTCAGCTATTGCGAATCCTTTTTCTTCAAATCGCTGGATGATTCGGCCAATCAGATGACGTCTTACCCCATCAGGTTTGATAATAACAAGTGTACGTTCCATATCTTTCACTCCGATCTGTTGTGATATATTTATTATACCTAGAGAAAGAAGGCATGACAAACGAATCTCATGTGCTTTCAATTTTTTTTGAAAATATGTTTGACATTCCAGCAAATAGTTGTTACATTAGGTGAGGAAAAACTGAATAAGATTTGTTAGGTGAGGCTCCTATACAAACATAGGCTACTGCCCAAAAATGTCGAGAGACGCCAATGGGTAGAACAGGAATTGTCGAGATAAGGCTTTTCATAAGGTAGCTAAAAGCTCTTTTGCTTTTTACGTTGTATAGTGCCAAAACTCAACGAGTAGATCATCCATGCTTTTTTTTGTGCACTTTTTTGACCTTTCGCTGAGTTTTGGCGAAAGGTTTTTTGTTTGTCACCGATCTGTTTTTCAAAATAAAAAGTGTTGGAGGGTGATCAAGTTGGGAAGTTGAAGTATCCAGTAATAGGGCAAGAAAGTAATGTAAGTAAACGAAAGGAGATGAGAACAAATGGATGAAAGTCCGGTGTACAAGGAGACAAAGCGTTGGTCTGTTGAGACTATTATCTATCTGTTCTCAGCGCCTTTAAAACACTCTGTCTCCGTTGATTAGATAAACGATCAAGCGCACAGCAGATATAGTGTGTGCTTGATAAGATCAAAGGAGGAACACGAGATGGAAAAAAAGAAAGAAACAAAAAAAGTCTATGCTGGTTTTGCTAGTAAAAACAAGCAACAGTTATTTGACTTATTTCAAACAACACAAAAAGGCTTGTCTTCAGAACAAGTTGAAAATTTAAGAGAAGCTTATGGAAATAACAGTATTTCATATGGAAAGAAAACGCCGTTTATTGTAGAAGTGATCAAGGCGTTTATCACCCCTTTTACATTAGTATTGATTGCTTTAGGAATTATTTCTTTTATCACCGAGTATTTATTAGCCGCTCCAGCAGATAAAGATCTGTTTGGTGTAATCATCATTTTTGCTATGGTGTTAGTCAGTGGCACGATGACCTTGATCCAATCCGTACGTTCGAACCAAGCTGCTGAAAAGTTAAAATCATTGGTAAAAGTAACAGCTGCTGTTAAACGTGATGGTGGATACAAAGAAATTCCTATGGAAGAGATCGTTTGTGGCGATCAAGTTCGTTTGTCAGCCGGAGATATGATCCCAGCAGACATGCGATTGCTTTCTGCTAAAGATTTATTTATCTCACAAGCAGCTTTGACTGGTGAAAGTTATCCCGTTGAAAAACATGCGACTGTGTGCTCCGGAAAAACACAAAGTGAAACGAGTTATGAAAATATTGCATTCATGGGAAGTAATGTGATCAGTGGTAGTGCAGAAGGTATCATCATCTCTGTTGGCAACGACACGATGTTTGGACATGTGGCACAAAACTTGTCACAAAAACCGATAAAAACAAGCTTTGAATTAGGTATCCAAAAAACATCAATGTTATTGATCAAATTTATGGCATTGATGGCACCAACTGTCATCGTGATCAATGGATTTACAAAAGGAGACTGGTTAGAAGCATTCTTGTTTGGCTTATCAGTCGCGGTTGGATTGACACCAGAAATGTTACCTATGATCGTTACGACAAATCTTGTCAAAGGTGCCAGTGCCATGGCGAAAAAAGGAACAGTCATCAAAAATCTGAATGCCATTCAAAATTTTGGTGCGATCGATGTTCTTTGTACAGATAAAACAGGTACATTGACTCAAGATAAGATTATTTTAGAATACCACATGGATTGTGAAGGAAATGAAAATGACCGAGTACTGCGCCACGCCTACTTGAATAGTTACTACCAAACTGGCTTAAAAAATCTTTTGGATGTTGCCATTATCGACGAAGCAGTTGAGACATTGGATACAGAGCAAATCCGTTATCAAAAGGTAGATGAGATCCCCTTTGACTTTGAACGCAGAAGAATGAGTGTCGTGGTGGCTGATCCAGCTGGAAAAACGCAAATGATCACAAAAGGTGCAATCGAAGAAATGTTAAGTATCTCTTCTTATATCGACCTTGGTGGTGAAGTCAAACCATTGACTGCTGAACAAAGAGAAACCGTTTTGGCAAAAGTGAAAGAATTAAATGAAGATGGCTTGCGTGTGATTGGTGTCGCACAAAAAACGAACCCAAGTGTCGTTGGGGAATTTTCAGTGAAAGACGAGTCAGAAATGGTCTTGATTGGCTACCTTGCTTTCCTTGATCCACCAAAAGAAACAACGAAACAAGCCTTGAAAGCTTTGAAAGATCACGGTGTTGCCATAAAAGTATTGACCGGTGACAATGAATTAGTTACACGCTCTGTTTGTCGACAAGTGGGGTTACAAATCAATGAACTAATTACTGGCGAGAAAATCGCTGAGATGTCTGATAAGGAATTAGGAAAAGTTGCTGAGGCACATGATGTCTTTGTCAAATTGAATCCGCAACAAAAAGCACGTTTAACCACAGCTTTACGTAATAATGGCCATACAGTAGGATTCTTAGGCGATGGTATCAATGATGCACCAGCAATGAAAGTGGCAGATATCGGTATTTCAGTAGATACAGCAGTAGATATTGCGAAAGAATCAGCGGATGTTATCTTGTTAGAAAAAGATTTGATGATTTTAGAAAAAGGATTACTGTCAGGTAGAGAGACTTTCGGGAATATTATGAAATACATCAAAGCGACAGCTAGTTCAAATTTCGGAAATATGTTTTCTGTCTTGGTAGCTAGTACATTCCTTCCATTTTTACCTATGCTACCGTTACAGATCCTATTTTTGAATTTGATTTATGATGTGTCTTGTATTTCATTACCATGGGATAGAATGGATAAAGAATATTTGCATGAACCAAAAAAATGGGAAGCATCAAGTATTGGCAAATTTATGGTGTACTTCGGACCGACGAGTTCCGTTTTTGACATCACGACCTATCTATTGATGTACTTTGTGATTTGCCCGGCAGTAGTTGGTGGAAGTTACCATACGTTGACTGGCTCGCAACAAGTTCTATTTATTGCATTGTTCCATGCTGGTTGGTTTGTTGAATCTTTATGGACGCAAACCTTAGTGTTACATGCGTTACGGACACCTAAAGTGCCTTTCTTGCAAAGCAATGCCACTTTTATTATGTTTTCAATTACGTCATTAGGTATTCTAGTAGGTTCTGTTCTTCCGTTTACTAATTTTGGTAAAGAATTAGGTTTGTTACCATTACCAGGTAACTATTGGATTTGGTTGATCGTGACAGTTACCGCTTATTTAGGATTAGTTACATTCATGAAAAAAATCTATATCAATAAATTTGGAGAATTACTATAGAAGAAAGTCTTTTATGGATTTTGTACAGAAAGTTTGCGAAGTTTTTAGGTAGGGGCAATAAAAAATCGCTATTCATTTGATTGACTCGCTTATTCTATAAAATTTTTGCGAAGCATTGCATAGTAACCTCAATACTCAAAAGCTGATAGATTAGGTATTTTAAATGCCTAATCTATTTTTTTATTTGCGCTACTACAAAAGTCAAGCGTTTTCATAAGTTATATTTAAATGATTTTTCAAAAAAAGATAAATTATATTTAAATATAACAGAAACAAGCGTTATACAATATGTTTGAGCGATTGTGTAAAAGCAATCTATTATTACCCGTTGCCAGCTATTGTTATGTTGGATGAAGAAAATCTATGATTCAATGAAGGATCAAAATGCTTGATTTAAAAACGCTAAATAACCATAAACCATTGATATAGCAAATACGATCAAACATTGAATCAACTTTATTATTTGTCTCATGTCTTTACTTGCAACGGGATAGGGAGGCGAAGGATGGATAAATTGAAGCAATCCAGGGGGGAGATGCTCTTAGAGGATATGATCTTAAGAGTATTCAGGAAATCGTTGATTCAATAAAAGCGGGAATGATGGATTGTCACAGTTACTCTAAATAGATTTAATCGAAGAAATGATTATTAGTGAGTGTAGTTGGGGTTACGGTCACGCATAGTTGCGCTGCCGTCTATCAATGATAGACGTTTGTTTAGAATGGTAGCTAATCTTGTTGAGACATGTAGATAAAATTTTTGTTACAGAGGTTTGAGTAGAAAATAGTGGAATCTAAAATTGATCTTATAAGGTCGGAGCTGAAGTGTCCAAACGAAATAAGCCATCATTCATGAAAAATTGTATTTTGCAAATTTTTATGAATGGTGGCTTATTTATGAAAATGGTGTTCGGAAATAGTATGTATTCATTTTTGAAGAGATTACGCATGATCATTGGCGAAAAAAATCAATTAAAGAAAGTTGACGAAAGAAATTTGACTGTGATCATTATGCGTATTGAAGAAAATCACTAGCTTCTTAGTAAAGCGAGTATGGTGATTTTATGAGAATAAACCAAAAGAAGTAAGATTATCATGTCAATCTCGAAATAAAAAACAACAAAAAGTACTTGAAAAAAATAGCTGTTAAAAAAATAGCTGGTTCTTTACTACATTATAATTCATGAAAATTTTATTCGTTTTTCATGCTATAAAATTAAATAAGAAGAAAATGGGAGATAAAGCGAATTAGCGCCTCATGATTAACGTTGATATAACAGCTTTTTTTACTTTTAATTGAATTTATAAAATCACTTGTTATTTTTAAAAGTCAAATGATATGCTCTGAAAAAAATTAATCCTTTTTCAGTAAATGAGAAATTTTTTTTAAAAATAACTGGATTTAACATTATACAATACAAAAAGAATCAAGCAAGCAATAATAATTATCAATCAGTTAATTTTGTTGTATGAAGCAGAAGGGAAGATAAGATGAAAAAAAATATTGTTATGTGTGTTGCCGCAATGCTTCTTTTTTCAGGGATAACTTCTCCATTGTCAACCGTCGTACAGGCAGTGGACGCTGAAAATGACCTAGTCACTCTATCACCCACAACTCAAACAGAAGAGTCGACTGATCAAGCCGTGCAAAGTGAAGAGACAGTCACACAGACAACAGAAGCAGTAAAAGAGGAGGTGAAACAGTCAGAGACTCAAGAATCGACGGCTGAAGAAAAAAGCTTTACTTTGACTTTTATGACAGATAGCACTCATTTATTCGAATCAGGAGCGGAAGTTAAAGAAGCAATAGTTAAGGAAAATGAAAAATTAGCAAGCAGTGATATCCCGAGTTTTGCGGTTGAGCAATCATTGAGCGGTTGGGAAGTTGAAGGCAAACTTTATACGAATGAAGAACTCAGCCAATTAACAGTGACGAAGGATCTACAACTAAAAGCAGTATTCAAACAACAAGTATTACGTGCTTTGAAAAGTACAGATGCGTCGATCAAAGATACGATTGCTACAGCGGATAAGACGAAAGTACTTGTTGTACCAAATCCCACAGATAGCACGCAAGCTTACCAGACATATGCTGCATCAGATGCCGGAGTAAAAGCGGCATTAAATGATTTGTATCATGCTGGCAATATGCAAGATTATGTCCTGTATATTGGATCAAACGTCACATTAACAGCTGCTACAGTAGCTAACAATATTCCAAGTACGGTCGATGCAACTAACGCTACGTTTGCTTCATTAAAAGATAAAGTAAATAAACTAGTGATCACTGGCCATTCAGATGATCCAATCACACAAGATTTAACGGTACCATCTGGTGCAAAAACACTTGCTTTTACAGCGAATGCTTACTTTGGTTCAACGATTACTTTACGAAATATTAGCTATACCGGCTCTTACTTCTATATGAATGGCCACAGCTTGAATTTAAATGGGGGCGCAAATGGTAATGGTATTTCGATTTATGGTGGAACAAATTCAGGAGATGTCGTAGGTAATCCGGTGATCACTATCAATACGACAGGTTCTTATACATGGAATATCTATGGTGGTAATCAAAATGGTGGCACACTGAAAGGGAACACGAGTATCGTCATCAACAATACGAACGGTGGGATCAATACACTGGCAGGGGGAGCTAATATTGGTACCATTGATGGAAACGTCTCTACGATCATCAATAATGCTGGCGGACGAATCACGAATTTATACGGTGGTGGCAATGGAACCAGTGCGACAAATACAGCAAATGTTACGGGAACTGTATCTACAACTATCGGGATTACAAATAGTGCAACAGGGTTTCAATTAAGTACCTATTATGGTGGTGTCATCTACGGGAACATTGGTGGAAAAGTAACCAATAACATTTCCGGTTATGGTCGTTGGTACGGCGCAGGGGAACGATTCATCGGTAGGTCCTCTCGAGGAAATATCGGAACCAATCGTTCAACTGACGGAATCGAAACAAATTTGGATAGTAGTTTATACAGTGCTGGACGGGCAGAATTTGAAGGCGGCAATCGTTATACCGGTACGGTCACTGGGAATATCACAAATACGATCAAAGCAGGAACCCCCTCTGCCGGTGGAATCAATGACTTCAATGGGGGAGCTGGCAATAACGTTGTTAAATTCAATAAAAGTGGGATTGGGGCATCAAATGAAACAACCTATGATGCGTATACACCACAACAAAGAGCTGATTTAGCCAAAGCTGCGGCAGAGTTCAAAGTCTTCGGTAACATCACCTCAAAATTAGTCAGTGGTTCATTCAATAATGGCGCAATTTGGACAACAGCAGCAGGTCGCGGTGGCTACATCGAAGGCAACACAACGATTGAAGTTGGAACGGCTAATGCAGATGGTTCAATCGGCGGAGCTGGCTTTGCCTATTCCGGATCAATGCCAACCGATTTAGCCTATTCGACCACGAAGAAAAATCGTGGAGAAGCTTCGGTTTGGGACATTGTAGGTGGAGGTGGCTATCCTGCTTCAAATGATACATGGGACATCTATATCAAAGGAGATACACAAACAATATTAAACAATACCGTAGCACGATGGACTTATGGTGGTTCTTATTCAGGGGTTATTGAAGGAAATAGCTCAAACATATTGAATGGTGGAATCGCTGATACGTTAGAAGGTACGGGCTATGCAGGTACACGTGTGTATGGTAACGGACAAACCATCGTCAATGATGGTCAAGTAGACTGGTTCTTGTCCGGTGGCGGATGGGATGACAAAAAAATTGTCGGAAACGTAGGAGTGACCGTTTATGAAGGAGTCATTAATGCTTCAATGGGTGCATCCTATGGCGCAAGTGCTGGACATACTGTCACTGGGAATTCAGATAATCGCATTTATGGGGGGAACTTCTCTGGTACTCCGCGAACTGGTTCTAATGGCTTTTCCGGAGGTATCACAAACTATGGGTCACTACTTGGAAATGCTAGTTTACTCATTGATTTACGAAACTATGATGGTGAATTCAAGTTGCCAGGTAACACGTATATCACAGGTGGACGACCGTATGGACAAAATACGAATTTGGGGACAAATACGGACAATACGATTACGTTGAATATCTTTACCAAACCAGGTGTGGATTCCTTAAATGGTGCGAGCATTTATGGGGATGGTGGTAGCAATGCTGCGTACACCAAAAATGGTTCGATCCAGATGAATATCCAAGCGGAGGGTTCTAGTATCGGTAATCTGTATGCTACACAGTATTCCAATATCAGCAGTGGGAAAATTTTGCGTAATGTTACTGCTAATGTTCAAGGAGCGGTCAGCATCAATGGTTTATCCGGTGGTGCAGCCAGTGATAACTTTACGAATACGATCGCTAGTGCCAGTACAAACAAAGTCGTGTTCAATTTTGGTGAAAATGTCGATGGTACAAACAACTATCAAACAGATCCAGTCAATCTAACTGGTTTAGGAATCGTCAATTTCACTGAATTAAATGTAACGAATGGATTGAAATTAATGGCAAATGGCGGAAATATCAAAAATGGTTTATCTGCGACTGCTGCCAATCATGCAACGACCTATCATTCATTTGGGAACATCCATCTGTCAAAAAATGCTGGGATCGGCGTTTCAACTTCTAGTAACTTAATTTCAGCAGCTAAATTGACTATAGAAGATGAAGCCACTTTAGAAACGATTCCTGGAACAGGAAAAGTCAATATTTCAGATGTCGAATTTCCTGATCCTACAAAAGATGAACTAGTCTGGATCAAGTCAACTACTGGAGATTCAGCCATGCAAGTAGACAGTACGGGTACCTGGTTCGGTGCAAATAAAGCCTATCAAGTTTTGACGATCAATCCAACGATTGCCAATGCTACAAAGCTAACGCCTTTGAATTTCAGAGGAACTGAAAAAGCAACTGGGAAAAGTTTCATCGGGGATAACGATGTCTCAAAATCCGGTAGTGGTTATGGTATCGCGATACCTGGTTCAGTAATCGATTATGAAGTAGAAGATCCTGGTATCGCGCAAGGCGAAGGAAGTATTTTTCATAATGTCAGTGAAGTGAAAGAAGGGAACGCGCCGTTAGTCTTGGATGCGTGGGGAACAGAAACCGCAGGTACAAAAGTTCAAAAAGGACGCTTGGTGATTCCATCAGGAAAAGGTATCACACCAAAATTGAGCTTTGAACCAGAAACACAAACAACTGGTTCATGGTTGTACCATGCAGAAATCATCAGTACAAAAAATGGAGACACGCCTACAACGATTGCTGAACAAAAGGATTCTTCAACGATCGATTGGCAATCGCCAGATAGCGAATACAGTTATGAAGTCAAAGTGAAGTACTCGAATGCAGCTGAGCTTTCTGCTAGAAATGTGATCATTTCAGAAAAAGAAGCACAAGATTTAGTCGATAAACAATCGATTTTATCATTGATGGAAGCAGAGGGACGTCCATTCTTTACGGATTCGATCACGGCTGATGTGATGGATGAAATCAAGCAACCACTAGCAGCAGATGAAGTTTCCAGAAAACATGTCATTGATTACAAAGTCGGTACGACGGGGAATGAAAAGGAGCAACAAGCAAACTTGATTGTTGTAAAAAATGAAGCAACGATTTCGACAGATCGCAGTTTTGCAGTCTATGCAAAAGATATTCGGATGAGTTTGTCTGATGCTAATGCGTTGACGTCTCAACAAGAGTTGAATCAACGAACACTGGCACAAGTGATCCTAGCAGATGGCAGTGGAAATCAAGTACCAACGTTGACAGACGCGACGTTTTCAGCAATCAAGGATACGACAGAAGCGGAAGTTTTAAAAAATGTTTCAACGACGTACAGCTATCAACTAAATGGAATAACAACTGAAAAGATAATCAATGTAGCAATTACAGGTACATTAGAGCTAAAAGAAGTACCAAACGCGATGAATTTCGAGACACAAAAAGTTAAGACAACGACTCAAACGTATTGGCCATTGATCGAAGGGAATTTGATCGTGAAAGATACAAGAGGTTCTGAACGGGACAGCTGGCAATTGACAGTCACTGAAAAACAACCTTTGACTTCTGGGACAACCCAACTTTCTAATGCACTTTCATTTACAGACGGTACAAAGAATACCGTACTCGGACCAAATGCAGTGATCGTGGAAGAAAAGACACTAACGACAAATGGTGAATATCTTGTCAATCAAGAGTGGGGACAAGCGAACAACAAAGGAATCAAGTTAACTGTTCCTCCCGAAAAACAAAAAGTCGGAAGTTATCAAGGAACGTTATCATGGTCATTGGTTGCCGCCCCTGGTAACCCATAGAAAACACGACGATAGAGAATAGGTGGGAAAGATGAAGAATAAAAGGTGGAAGATCCTTGTCTTGTTAAGTCTTCTTTTTAGTCAAGCACCAATTGGTTTAGCAGAAGAGCAATCAATCAAAAGTGAAGGTGTCACAGGGTTTTATGGCACCTATGAATATCCTGAAGATGAAACTAGCAGTTCTGAAGAAGGAGTGGGTGAGCCAACTTCACCCAGCTCTACTCAAGACGATCAAACGGCCTCTAGAAAAAATGGAACAACTGTGGAGCAAGAGGCGATACAAGGAGATAGCAAACAGTTACCAAAAACTGGAGAATACAGGAGTAAACAATTTACGATTATTGGAAGTTTCCTTCTTTTGATCGTGTTGATAATTATTGTTATAAAAAGGAGAAGAAGAGAAAAATGAAAAAGACAACGTTGTTAACAGCTGGAATTATTTTATTTAGTACATTACTAGGAACAAGCACAGTATTTGCTGCAGATGAAACTGCAAGCTATGAAACAAACGGTGTGATTGCTTTTGAAGCAGATACCGATCCGACAAATCCGGTTGATCCAACTGATCCCACAAGTCCGGTAAAACCAGTTGATCCAACTGATCCAAATGGACCAAACCCAGGGACGAACGGACCATTATCAATTGATTTTGCTTCAAGCTTCCAATTTGGAAAACAAAAAATCACTACTGTCACAAAAGATTACTATGCGCAGGTCCAAACATTCGAAAATGGTACAGATGGACCGAACTACGTACAAGTAACAGACAAACGTGGAACACAAGAAGGTTGGAGCTTATCTGTCAAGCAAGATACGCAATTCAAAACTGCCGCAGCGGAAGAGTTATCGGGTGCAGTACTATCCTTAAGTAACGGTGCAAGTGCATCGATCATGGATGATCAATACAAACCAGATCTAGTGACACAAAACACATTGACTCCTGGAAGCGAATCAGTCTTGATGACTGCTGATGCGGGTAAAGGTATGGGAACTTGGATCTACAAATTTGGTACAGATGCAACAGAAGGCGCAACTGCTGTAAAACTTAACGTGCCAGGTAAAACGGTCAAATTAGCGAAAGAATATAGTACCACATTGACATGGAGCCTTAAATCCACTCCAGCACCATAAAAGAAAAAGGCAGAAAATGAATCACTTTGGGGGATTGTATGAAAAAAACAGTAAGTGGTTTAATGATCATTAGTCTTTTGACAGGAGTAACGGTTACCGTCCAAGCGGTCGATCAAGCGAAGTATACAAGTAATGGTACGGTCAATTTTATACCTGATACGGAACCAACCGATCCAGTCAATCCAATCGACCCTGATCCAGACAAACCGGTTCATCCAACTAATCCAGATGGAACGGACCCAGAACCAGGAACAAAAGGCCCACTATCCATCGACTTTGCTTCAAGTTTTGATTTCGGCATGAATAAGATATCGAATAAAACAGAAACCTATTATGCCAAAGCGCAAACTTATGTAAACGATGATGGGACACTTTCTGATCTAGTCACTCCAGATTATGTCCAAGTATCTGATCACCGAGGCAACAACGCTGGTTGGACATTAAAAGTATGTCAAAACGGTCAATTTCAGAACAATGATACATTAAACAAAACGTTGACAGGCGCGGTAATAGAATTACAAGATCCAGTAGTTAAATCAAATGCAGAAGGTGTGGCTGCACCGATTGCTACCACAGAGATCGCCTTAGATCCAAATGGTGCAGAATCGATTGTTCTACGGGCAGAACAAGATGCAGGTTCTGGCACATGGATCGAAGCATGGGGTGACAAAGTGGAGACAATCACAATGAAAGACCAAAAAAATAAAGACGTATCCTCAGTGGTTTCGAAAAGTGTTTCATTGACCATCCCAGGTAAAACACCGAAAGATGCAGTGACGTATTCAACAATATTAACTTGGAATCTATCCGATACCCCAGGAAATTAAGAATGGAGAAAATAAAATGAAAAAATCACAAATGATCTTATTATCAACAATGTTATTAGGTGGAGTATTCAGCACAGTTAGCGTAGCAGCAGCTGATGGTGGAGAGTATACTTCAAACGGTGTCATCAATTATGTACCAAATACAGAGACGACTGATCCAGTTGATCCACTTGATCCAGAACAACCAGTGACGCCAGTTGATCCAACAAATCCTGATGGTAAACCAAACCCAGGTACAAATGGCCCGTTATCGATCGACTTTGCTTCAAGCCTAGTCTTCGGTGAACAAAAAATCACGTCGAAAACACAAACATACTATGCGGCAGCACAAAAATATAAAGATGCAAGTGATGTTGAAAAAGAAGGACCAAACTTTGTTCAAGTATCTGACAACCGCGGAACTGAAACAGGTTGGACATTGAAAGTAAAACAAAATGCACAATTCAAAACAGCGGAAGATCAAGAATTGACAGGTGCGAAAATCACATTATCAAATGGTAATGTCGTGACTGGTTCACAATCAGCCAAACCAACAGGGGTTGCGAGTTTCAGCTTAGATCCAAGTGGTAGTGAATCATTAGTGATGAGTGCGAAAAATGGTGAAGGTGCCGGAACCTATTTGATGGACTGGGGAAATTCAGTGGATACTGCGAAAAAGAGTATTGCATTAGAAGTGCCAGGTTCAACGACAAAATACGCAAAAGCTTATCAAACAACGTTCACTTGGGTGTTAACAGACGCACCAGGAAACTAATAAAAAACAATTGTGGTCAAGACAAAAACGAAAGAAATTTTGTCTTGACCTCTAAAAATTCGGAATGGATCAGTAAAATTTGTTGCTTTACTAGGATAGTGCATTTCTGTCAGATCCACGCCCAACATCTAATTTATCAGGGAGTTAAAAAATTATGAAAAAAAGATTTATCCTTATTGTCAGTCTCATTGTTGCCATGCTAAGTATGTTTCCAGTTCCAACAACGTTTGCCTCAGAATTTAATTTTGCGGTTACCCCAGTGATTCCCGAAAATCAAATCGATAATGAAAAAACATATTTCGATCTAATGATGGAACCTGACAAGCAACAAACAATCGAAGTCCAACTACGCAATGACACAGACAACGATATCACGATCGAAACCACGATCAACAGTGCCACAACGAATTTGAATGGTGTGGTGGAGTACGGTGAAAATAAAATTGAACCCGATGATAGTTTAGTTTATAATTTAAAAGATTATGCAAAAGCAGAGCCAGAAGTGACGTTACCTAAACATGCGGAAGTGACCGTACCAATCACAGTCACTATGCCAGCAGAAACATTTGATGGTGTCATGGCAGGCGGGATCACTTTTAAAGAAAAAACGGATGAAACTCAAGGGTCTTCTTCAGAGGATAAAGGATTAGCCATCAAAAATGAGTACTCTTACGTAGTTGCATTATTGATCCGTCAAAATAGGACAGCTATCAAGCCTGATCTCAAAGCCACTAATGTGGAACCAGCCCAGGTCAATGCGAGAAATGTGATCAATGTGCATTTGCAAAATCCTCAAGCGGCTTACTTGAATCAATTGAATGTAGCAACAACGATCACGAAACAAGGATCAGATGAAACACTCTATGAGAGTCAAACGGAAAGTATGCAAATGGCGCCTAATTCTCACTTTGATTACCCAATTTCTTTAAATGGTGAAAAGTTGGAAGCCGGCAAATATACGATGAAGATGACTGCTTACGGTGAAAAAGCGGAAGACGGGGAATACAAAGTTAAAACTTCTAGTGGCTCTGAAGAAACCTACAAATATAAATGGGAATTTGAAAAAGACTTTGAAATCAAAGGCGAAGTTGCTAGAGAATTAAACGAAAAAGATGTGACGATCGAACAAGACAATACTTGGATGTATCTATTATTCGGTATCCTATTATTATTGATTCTTCTACTTCTAATTATTTTTTGGAAAAGAAAAAAACAAAAAGAAGAAGACGAATCTGAAAATAAATAATATCAATCCCTGATAAAAAAACGTCTGACTGATCAATTAGATAAGATCAGTCAGACAATTTTTGCTTGAAAACGTATGGTTTCACTAATTTAAAATGTTTAATCAAAAAAGGGGGAGAGAAATGAAAAAACAAAAAATCGCCATATTAGGAACACTGTTGTTCGCTGTTGTCTATTTTGAATCTTCCGTTTATATAGATGCAGAGACGATCATTTATGATCCGTTGAATCCAACAGAGCAAATTCAAATTCAACCAGTTACTCCCCAACCGCCTGTGGCGGATGAGCAAGAAGCAGAGGTTGAACACACTGAACAATCACAAGATACTGCAATTATAAATAACGAAAAGTCAGAAGTTGAAGAACAAGCGCAAGTCGAATTGCCTAATCAAGATTCTTCGATTCCTAAAAAAAAGCAACCAAGCAAACCCAAATCATTGGATAACCATGGTGATATTATTAGCCAGATTGCTAGTACATCGCGTAAAATAACCTTAGATGATCAATTTTTTTCTGATGATCACTCTCATAACCAAGTGATGTTGCCACAGTCGAGTGGTTCAGGTTCTGCTAGTTCAGATAATAGTCAAATGGCAGCAATGAGCTACTTATTTTCAGGTACGATACTCTATGGAGAAAAACCAGAAGGTAGAGGAAATCAAAATGTTCAAACTATTTTTAGATAAGCCAGCACAACGAAAGTTAGAGTTGCTACGTTATTTGGAAACAAAGCCACTTTTAATTGAAAATCATGAAAAAGTGCTGGAAGAATTGGATATCTCTTATTTTTTGCTGAATAAGTCAATGGAAGAATTGTCACATGATTTTGTGGACTATGGGCTAACGGATGAATTTCAACTGTTTTTCGAAGGAAATAACGTCCGACTGATTGAGAGTGGTCGAGGAAATTCGACGATTTTAGGAGAAATGTATGTCCGCCATTCCTTTGGTTTTTTGATGTTACAAGAAATATTTTTTGAAACGTTCGAATCTGTCAATGACTATGCGATCAAGAATTATATCAGTCATCCCCTCGTCTACCAAAAGCTGAAAGACATGCGTACGAGATTAGCAGATAAAGAACTTACAGTCACAAAAAAATTCTTACTAAGTGGGGAAGAAGGCTCTGTACGTGGATTGGTGACGTTTTATTTCACCAAATTATACGGACGGGCTTATTCGGTTTATCCATCGGAGATCACGAAACCAGTGGAAGAATTGATCCGGTTGCTTGAACCGAAATTCGCTGCTGCTTTTACAGGTTTTAGTGAAACAAAACTCCAACATTTTCTTTCAGTCAGCTTGATTCGAATAAAGCAAGGTTGGCGAATGTCCGAGAATAAAAAAAGTCAATTGACATTCAATAAAAAAATGTTAGAAACAAATGATTTCTTTCGAATCATCTTTTCTTGGCTTGAAAAAGAGGCAAAGATCGATACGGAAAAAGAGCTATATAGCGAAGCGCAACAGATCTTTGCTTATCTTGTTGTCGAAGGAGCAATCAATGAGCCAGAACTGATTGAGGGAGTGACACTAAAGGAAATACTTGCGTTGAATGACTTGTTTCTGGAAGAACTAGAGCGATCATTTATTCTCTCGGAGAATCAGCTAAAGGAAATCAGAAGACAGTTGACGGTCTTGCATTTGAAGATCAAATATTTCAAAGAAGAAAATATTGATGACAATAACAACCTGGATGTCACTTATTTTTATGAAATGTATCCAGAATATTTTTTGTTTTGCAGAGATTACATCAAAAAACAAAAAAAGAACAAGCAAATTTGGCGCGCAAAAGAATTTTTGTTCTTTCATTATGTGTTAGTGATGATGGATGTATTACCCATCGATCAGCAATTGAAACCGCTTCGTATTTGTATTGATTTTTCCTTTGGGCCACAATTCAATGCACTGATCAAAAATAATATCCAGAAAATCTCAGACTTGAATATCATCTACCAAACGAAGGCAGATGATGAAACAGATCTACTCTTAACAGATAAAGAAATCTGTTCTTCTGGAGATTTGTTCCAAATCATTTGGTTAGTTCCTCCAAGGGCAGTCGATTGGGCTAATTTTACGAATCAATTATTAAAGATTCGTAGAAATAAAATAACTAAAATGAATCCGAATAATTAAGTACGGAGGGTGAGTGTAATTACCACTCATAACAAAAATGCTAGAAATTTCATTGGTTTGCAGGGGAAAACATGATACACTAGATGTATTGTTTTTTGAAAGGATCAGTGGATATGAAGGGTGCAATATTTGATTTAGATGGACTATTAGTTGATACAGAAAAAACTTATCGTGATGGATGGTTATGGGGATTCAAGCAATTCGATATCGAAATACCTCAAGAAATCGTTGATACATGGGGTGGGAAAAATTGGAAACAAAGCTATGATTTGTTGATCGAAATGGCGGGAACACCGGAGATGGTACAAAAGGTTCGCGAAAAACGCGAAGAATATTTTTATCAACAACTGCATAGTGGCGCTATCCAATTAAAACCTCATGCAAAAGAAGTATTGAAAGAATTGCATGACCAAAAACTCATTCTTGGTCTCGCAACGACGACGGTAACAAAACGAGCAACCAATATTTTGGATCAATTTTCTTTGAAGCCTTATTTTCATACATATACCTTTGGGGATGAAGTGTCTGAAAATAAACCTTCACCAATTCCTTATCTAACTGCGCTAGAGCGGTCGGGATTGACAGCGTCAGAAGCCTTTGCAGTGGAAGATTCTTTGGTTGGTGCGACCTCCGCATCACGAGCAGGAATGGGTGTTGTTTTGATTCCAGATTCAAGCTTTGATCGGGCTTATACCGAAAGAGAAAAAGCAGATTTATCGATCTTAGCAGAAGGTACCGATCTTTTGATCGTGTTGGAGATGTTAGAAAAACAAAAAGGAAAAAAATAAGCGGCTGGAAATCCAGTGCCACCAACGATTTTTTTATTTATCAATCGACTGAGTGCTTATTTTTTTAAATTTCTTGCTTGACTTTTTGTTTTCACTTAGATAAAGTGTTCTCAACAACCAAATATGGATTCGTTGATAAGGAAAGTAAACTTGGAAACTTCAAAGAGAGGCTCTGGTTGGTGGAAAGAGTCAAGTAAGAAAAGTTGAAAAATGGCCTTGGAGAATAACTTGTCGATAAGTAGGCAAGTTCGGAAATGTCTGACCGTTAAAACGGACAACCAATCTCTCGTCAAGAGATGTTGGATCGAGGGAAGGAAACTTCCGAATAAAGGTGGTACCACGATACGTCGTCCTTTTATCAGTAGATTTATGCTGATAAAAGGATTTTTTTTATATATTTTTTGCGTTGAAATAGTAAGTACAAATACAAAAACCTTTAACAGAGAGCTTCGGTAGCTGAGAAGAAGCAAGGCGGCATGTTTGGAAAATGGCTATTGAGCAATTCACCCCGAGCAAAATTGTGAGACGGTGACGGTCGCAACCGTTAACTTGCTAGAGTATGTTTGTACTCGAAGAGGAGTTACATGTAAGTGTAACTTGAACATGAGGTGGTAACACGCAAAAAGGCGTCCTCAAGAAAGTGATGAGTCATTTTCTTGAGGATGCCTTTTTTATCGTCAAATCGAAGGAGGAGTAAAAATGATTGAATTACAAGCAATAAATGTTTCTTTCCAACAAAAAGAAAAGACGATCCAGGCAGTGAAACAGGTGGATCTTTCGATTGCTAAAGGAGATGTTTACGGTATCGTTGGTTATTCAGGTGCTGGGAAAAGTACGTTGGTACGTGTCATGAACCTGTTACAAAAACCAACAAGTGGCAAAGTAATCATCAATGGAACAGAGCTAGGGCAACTATCCCCGAAAGAATTACGAAAAGAACGAAAATCGATCGGGATGATTTTTCAACATTTTCACCTAATGGAAAGTCGCACGATTTTTGACAACGTCGATTTCTCGTTGAAATATACGAAAAAATCGAAACAGGAGCGTCGTCAAAAAGTCAATGAGCTTCTAACATTAGTCGGGTTAGAAGAAAAAGCTACTGCTTATCCAAAACAACTTTCAGGAGGACAAAAGCAAAGAGTTGCTATCGCTCGTGCATTAGCCAGTGATCCACAAGTATTACTTTGTGATGAGGCAACGAGTGCCTTAGATCCAAAAACGACGCATCAGATTTTAGCTTTGTTGAAAAAATTGAACCAACAATTAGGATTGACGATCGTCTTGATCACACATGAGATGCAAGTCGTTAAAGAAATTTGTAACAAAGTAGCTGTGATGGAAAACGGAGAAGTGATTGAACAAGGAAGTAGCGTTCAGATTTTCAGTGCACCAAAAGAAGTTTTGACGCAAGAGTTTATCCGAACAGCCACCCACGTTGACCAAGCATTAGAAACGATTCGCTCGCACCATGCTTTTGCAGATCAGTTGACGAATAAATGGTTAGTGGAATTGAGTTATGTGGGCACACAAACGAATGAACCGTTGATCGCACAACTTTATAGCAAATACCAAGTCAGTGCGAATATTTTATACGGCAATGTAGAACTATTACAAGAAACCCCATTAGGACGATTGATCGTTACTTTATCAGGAGAGATCCATCAAAGAGAAAAAGCCTTGGCTTATCTTATTGAATCTGGTGTACAAGCAACGATTTTACAAAAAAACGGAGCAAGTAAGGAAATGAAAGTGATTCAAGGAGGACGCTGATATGACACATTTCTTAGAAACCTATTTACCCAATGTCTATTTGATACCCGATGAATTTATTGAAGCGACGAAACAAACGTTGTATATGTCTTTTTGGACCGCTTTGATCGGAGGTGTGATCGGTCTCGGTTTTGGGATCGTACTCGTTGTGACTCGTCCGAAAGGTCTGCTTGAAAATCGCTTGCTTTATGAGGTACTAGACAAAGTCATCAATGTTGTCCGCTCGATTCCCTTTATCATTTTACTTTCTTTACTGGCATTGACGACTCGATTTTTAGTCGGTACTACGATTGGCGCGAAAGCCGCTTTGGTTCCTTTGATCTTTGGGGTTGTGCCATTTTTTGCTCGACAAGTAGAAAATGCGTTGTTAGAAGTAGATCCTGGAGTGATTGAAGCGGCCGAATCAATGGGAACCAGTCCATTAGGGATCGTTTTTAGAGTCTATTTGATCGAAGGATTGCCAGGGATCATTCGTGTTTCTGCATTGACGATCATCAATGTCATTGGCTTGACTGCCATGGCAGGAGCAGTTGGGGCAGGAGGATTAGGAAACCTAGCTATTTCTCGTGGGTATAATCGTTTTCAAACAGACGTGACTATCGTCGCCACTTTGTTGATCTTGATCCTTGTTTTCTTAAGTCAATGGATCAGCAACTTATTGATCAAAAAAATATCACATTAAACTGGAGGAATCATCATGAAAAAAATCATTCGTTATACAGTACTCGCTTTTGTTGCACTTATTTGGTTGGCTGGCTGTAGCCAAGGAAATGCTGAAACAGATGCAAGCAAACAAACGACAGTAAAACTTGGGATCATTGGAGAGGACACTGATGTCTGGGATGATGTCAAAGAACGTCTAGCAAAAGAAGACATTGAATTAGAATACGTGAAATTTACCGACTATAACCAACCGAATGCCGCATTAGCGGATGGCTCGATCGACCTCAACGCTTTTCAACATCAATTCTTTTTAGATAACTACAATACAGAGCACGGAACGGATCTAGTCTCGATCGGCAACACAGTAAATGCACCGTTAGGAATCTATTCCAATACGATCCAATCCACTGATGATATCGAGGATGGTGCAAAAGTAGCTATTCCTAACGATGTCACAAATGGCGGACGTGCGTTGCTATTGCTACAAACAGCTGGTTTGATCAAAGTTGATCCAGCGAAAGGCCAAACGCCGACTACTTCAGATATCACTGAAAATACAAAGAACCTAGACATTTCTGAACTGGATGCCTCACAAACAGCTCGTGCATTGAATGACGTGGATCTTTCAGTAATCAACAGTGGTGTGGCAGTCGATGCAGGATTGAACCCAACGAGTGATGCGATCTTTTTAGAACCTGTCGATGACAGCGCCAGACCATATGTCAATATTATTGTGGCAAGAAAAGAAGATGAAAATAATGAAACGTACCAAAAAATCGTCGATACGTATCAAACCGCAGAAACAGCAAAAGTGATTGAAGAAACATCAAAAGGATCAAGCGTACCTGCTTGGGAAACATTTGGTAAAAAATAAAAAAAGCAAACTGGAGGAAATCGATATGACAACATCTACTTTAACAACACATTCTTTTAAGGAAGCAATCCAGCAACGATTAACTGAATACCAAGCATTAGCACTCGATATCCATGACCATCCAGAGGTCAGTAACTATGAGTTTTATTCTTCAGATGCCTTGATCAAACAATTAGAAAAAGAAGGATTTTCTGTGACAAAAGATGTTGCTGGTCATCGAACAGGATTTGATGCTCGTTACGCTTCAGGAAAACCAGGACCAACGATTGCTTTTTTAGCAGAATTTGACGCTTTACCAGGAATCGGTCATGCTTGTGGACACAACTTGTTTGGTACGTATTCTGTCTTAGCCGCAAGTGTTTTACGTGAACGAATTGCTGAGATTGGTGGAGAAATCCGCGTATATGGCACACCTGGAGAAGAAGGTGGCGAAAACGGATCAGCTAAAGGAAGTTTTGTACGGGAAGGCTTTTTTGAAGATGTGGATGCAGCCCTTTGTGTCCATCCCGCATACCGCTACGGTAAAATGACAGAATCATTAGCCAATGATCCAGTAGATATCAAATTTCATGGCGTTGCTTCCCATGCGGCAGCCGCACCAGAAAAAGGAGTGAATGCCTTAGAAGCGTTGATTCAAGTGTTTAATGGAATCAACGCGTTGCGCCTGCAACTGCCAAAAGACGTCAATATCCATGGCATCATCACGGATGGGGGAGTCGCTGCGAATGTGATTCCTGAATATGCAGCGGGTCGATTTTACTTACGAGCAAAAAATCGTCAGACATTGAATGAGGTGTATCAAAAAGTCGAGAATATTGTGAAAGGTGCGGCTTTGAGTACGGGAACAAGTTATGAATTTGGATTGTTCCAAAATTCCGTTGATGATGTGATCGTGACGCCTTCGTTTGATGCGCTGTTCTTCAGCCATGTGAATGCAGCAGGTGTACCTGATGAAGAAATCGAAACAAAAGAACAAACAAGTCTAGGTTCTTCTGATGTTGGTAACGTGAGTCATGTGATTCCGACGATCCAACCAACTGTCTCGATTGCGGATGAATATATCGCCGGTCATTCGGAAGAATTTAAAGCAGCTGCTCGTAGTGAAAAAGGACTAGCTTCGATTGCCATTGCTGCTGAACTATTGGCAAATACTGCATTAGATCTATTTGAAAAACCAGAACTACTAGATAAAATAAAGCAGGAGCATCAAGCAATCCTTGCAAAAAAATAACGGGAAATGATGGATAGAAGAAAGGACTTGCTGATTGTGAATCATAACATTTGTTTTCAGAAAAAACACATTTAGATTGACAAATTGTCAAGATGCAGGTAAACTTCATGAAAGTTCACTTTTCACCCAGTAGTAGTTTTGGTGTTTTGTTCAGAAAGTCGGTGGTTGCTGCGAACCGACCAAGCCATTTCTATGAATTACAGGAAAAGTTTTAACAATTAAATCATTCAAATCAAAGTGAAAAACAGATCTGTTTTTAATTAAGGTGGTACCGCGGAGAAATTCGTCCTTAGTTGAAAACAGATCTTTTTGTCTTTTTTTAGGGAGGAAACGCAGATGAATTGTGGCGGAGTCATTCGATATCGAAGCTTTTTTAAGACGTAACAAACTTAAAAAAGGAGAATGGATATGGAAAAAATAAAAAAACCTAGTTTTATAGAAGCAGTGAGTGTATTAATAATTATCGTTGCAACGATAGCAGCCGGAGTAGTTGGCTTTAAGATTTCACCGAATATCGCGATTTTGATTGCTATTGGTATGGTCATGGTCTACGCAGTAGTGAAGAAACAGCCAACCGATCGATTACATGAAGGAATCATCAATGGACTTAAACCGGGGATCATCCCGATCTTTATCTTTATTTTAGTCGGCGCATTGATTGCGGTCTGGATCCAAGCTGGCATCATTCCAACGTTGATGGTCTATGGCTTTAAAATCATTAGTGTCCCCTGGTTTGTGCCTTCCGTTTTTGTTGTATGTGCCATTGTCGGCAGTGCAGTCGGTAGTGCCTTTACTGTCATGTCAACCATCGGTATCGCCTTTTTCGGTATCGGCACAACGTTGGGATTGAACCCCGCATTAGTCGTCGGTGCCATTGTTTCTGGGGCAGTTTTTGGAGATAAGATGTCGCCATTATCTGAATCGACAAATCTGGCAGCAGCAATTGTTGATGCGGATCTATTTAAACATATCAAACATATGATGTGGTCAACACTTCCGGCATTTATTGTTTCTTTGATTTTGTTTGCATTTTTAGGACATACAGATAAAGGTGCTAGCTTGACAGAAATCCAAAATGTAATAACCATCTTAGAAAATAACTTTACGATTTCGATCTGGTCTCTAATCCCTTTATTCTTGATGCTGGTTTGTGCTTGGAAAAAAGTTCCAGCGATCTTAACGATCCTGTTGAATGTTGCCGTAGCAGTTGGAATGATTTTTATCCAAGATCCAAGCACTTCGTTCTCAGGACTAGCGACAGTCCTCGAATCTGGTTTTCTATCTGAAACAGGAAACGCGCAAATCGATGCGTTACTTAGCCGCGGTGGGATTGAAAGTATGATGCCTACAGTTTCCTTGATTATTCTGACGCTTTCATTAGGCGGTTTATTGATCGAATTTGAGTTGATCTCTACAGTGATGGAAGTGGTATCGAAGAAAATGACGACGACACCTAAACTGATTTTTACGACACTAATGACGAGTATTGGTGTCAATCTGTTTATCGGTGAACAGTTCTTATCTGTGATCTTACCCGGAAATGCGTTCAAAGAAACATACAAAAAAGCCGGACTTGATCCAACTGTTTTGAGTCGTACCTTAGAAGATGGAGGGACAGTCATCAATTACCTTATTCCTTGGGGGATTGCCGGTAGTTTTGTTGCCAGCACGTTTGGGATACCAACGATGACCTACTTACCATTTGTATTTTTCAGTTTGCTTTCTCCCGTCTTTTCGATGGTCAGTGCCATTACTGGTTTAGGTATTGCAAAAAATAAAGAAAAGCAGGAACAATTGAACGTTGTGAAGGAAACGATATAAACTCAAAAAAATAGTCACCCAATCAGCGGGAGGCTATTTTTTTTGGATAATCAATGGATTGCCTCATCAATTGAACGTATCGATGAAGTGAAACAACATCTGTTCAAGTGTCGTTGCAAAAAAACGAGGGTGATCTTTTTGGACGAATTGTTCATTCAGGCTCAAAGATCTCTTAAAAGACTAATAAAAACCAGCTAGAAAGCTCAAAGATCCATCAAGTGATCTCGTATGTTCTAGCTGGTTCATGGGGAAGTTTTAGTTATCTAGCTTTATCATCAATCAAATCGAAGAAAAAGGCTCATTTTTTATCGCAAAGACATCTTTTTTCTTTTGATAGCTAAAGAAAATCACCGCATATAACAAAGCTGTCAAGACCGTTACACCAATTGAATTTGTCATGAGTATCCCAATCAAGATCAAGCTTAACGCGATCAAAGCAAATAAATTAAAGCTTTTGGCTTGCCAAGTGCCTTTCTTCAATGCTAAACGAAAAGCGGCAGCACTGATCATTAGCCAAATCACGAGTACCGTATAAGAAAGGGAACCGGCTAAGTAACCGAAAAGTTTGTCACCTACGAAATAGGAAAGAATGACACCCAGATATAGCACGCTGGTACAAAATAATACAGCACGTTGTGGCACATAATGTTTGTTCAACTTTGCCAGTTTCTTGGCGGTGCCTTTTTTGTCTTTCAAACGGAAAAACAATAGACGAGAAGAAGCATAAACGCCAGAATTGATCGATGAAAAGAGTGCCAAGACAATGACGAAGTTCACGATATCACTAGCAAAAGGGATATTCATCTGTTCAAACACCAAGACGAATGGGCTAACCGCAGAACCAGCTAAAGTGTTCCAAGGGAAAAGAATCAGCAATAAGAAAAGCGGAATAATATAGAAGGAAACAATTCGGCCCATGACCCCTTTTATCGCTTTTGGTATGGCTTTTTTAGGATCGTCCGCTTCACTGACAGTGATTGCAATCAATTCTGACCCGCCATATGAATAGATAACGACAAGTAATGAACTAACGACCCCTTTTAATCCATGGGGAGTAAAGCCACCGTGATCAGTCAATTGACTTAATGTAGGAAAAATTCCAGTTCCTAACATTTGTTGTCCGACGAGATATAACCCGAAAAGAATCATCAAGATAATGACACTGATCTTCGCAAAAGCCAACCAATATTCGGTTTCAGCAAACAAACGGACAGAATAAAGATTGATCAGAGTCGTTAAAATAGCTAAAAGTAAGATGAAACACCATGCAGGGACATGCGGAAACCATAATTGTAAGAAGGAAGCTGCTGCTACAGCCTCAGCGATGATATTGATCATCCACATGGAGTAATAGACCCAGTCGACGAAGTCCGCAGAATGATTACCTAAATAAGGGCGAATCAAGCCAGATAATCCATGTTGTGTATCCCCACCGTCTAAAACTAACTTACCTAGACCACTCATCACAATAAATAAAATACCACCACCGATCAAAAAAGCAAGCAAGACCGCAGGACCAGCGATTCCAATGGCTTCACCACTTCCTTTGAATAAACCAGCACCAATTGCACCACCCAAAGCAAGCATCGTGATGTGTCTGGAGCTTAGCTGTTTTTTTAATTTTGTTTGTTCTGTACTTTCCAACAAAAACCCTCTTTTCTAAAAACATGAATGAAAAAACAAATAGGTTATAAAATAATATTCTCTATAATAACAAATTGTCTGACAATTACAACTATTCTGAAAACTTTTTTGTAATTTTTAATGAAACAATCATAGAACTCTTATCTGTTTTGATAATTATTGTTATATTTCTATAAAAAATAACTTGAAACGAAAGCGTTTCATTCGCTTTTTCCTTTCATGCAGGGCTATTATAAGAGGAAACCCATACTTAATAGGTTTGTTTTGAGTAAGTAAAAATAAGGAGTTGATAACTATGAGCCAACACGAACGATTGCTTATAGCGAAAAATAAGGCGTTATATTTTTTCCCATACGTACAAACAATGGACGTCATCTCAGCAAAAGATTTGATGGATGATTCCTTTATGTCATCGTTCCAACAGCAACTCGATCAATATAAACTCATCATCTTTTTAGATTATGGTTTTGATGTTGCATATGCTTCACGTATTCGACCGTACACGAATGCGAAGATCATTCTTTTCTTTTGGAACCATTTCAAAGAAGAGCACCTTCAGTTATTGAAGAAAGCAGAAGCAGAAACAGCCATTGATGACATTTACCATTTTGATATTTTAGAAGCTAAAGAATTAGGGATCAAACACAACAGTTCTTTTTATTCAAAAGAGATGGAATTACCAAAAGCTGAAGTCACGACTGATCTCTTCTTTGGAGCAACTGATAACGGCAGAAAACAACGAGCAGATGATTATCAAGCCGCATTTGAACAGTTAGGTATCTCAACCAATTTTTTTATTTTACCAAGTCGTGGAAATGATCAAGAAGGGTATCTGACCTATACAGAATATTTGCAAAAGACGAATGGTTCGACCGGTATTTTAGAATTGTTGCGAGAAGGTCAAAGTGGTGTGACTTTACGAACATTTGAATCTATTTTCTTCCAAAAAAAATTAGTCACTGATAACAAAGCGATTTCCGGGTATCGTTTCTACAATCCACAAAATATTTTCTTGTTGGAAGAAAGGAATTTGGATGAACTTCCTGCATTCTTAAATAGCCCTTATCAAACCGTCGATCGTGAGATCATCGAATTTTTTGATGCAGAAAATTGGTCACAACGGTTTATCGATTATGATCCTGAAGTATTTTCTATCTATGAATATAGCGGTATTGAAGCATATTAGATATGATAGAGTAAAAGTAAACACTTCGTTCAATCATCACAGTTAAAGGAGTTTGAGAATGAAATTACTCGCAGCAATCGATTCATTTAAAGGTAGCGCATCTTCCATTGAACTCAACCAAGCTGCCTTGCAAGGCTGGGGGGAGGCGGAACAAAAAATCAATCAACCAATCGCTGATGGTGGCGAAGGAACCGCTGAAGTGATTTACGATACTTTAGGTGGTGAATGGCGGACACTTTTTTGTCCGGATCTGCTCTTTCGTAAAAAAGAATGTCGTTACTTGCTGACACAAAAAAAGAACCGTAAGTTAGCCATCATTGAATCGACGGAAGTCATTGGCTTGGACTTATTGACCGAACCGACAGATCAAACGATCCGGTTAGCTTCAAGTTTTGGTTTAGGAGAGTTGATCAAAGATGCTTTGAATCAGCAGGTAGACGAAGTTATCGTAACATTAGGTGGTAGCGGTTGTTCTGATGGCGGCTTGGGTTTATTGCAGTCCTTAGGGGCGAAATTAAATGGTGTTACAGAAGGCAATCCTTTGTTATCCATTGAGGCACTCGACATCTCTCAATTAGAGCGAATCGAGCAACGATTGACGATTGCAGCGGATGTTACGAGTCCTTACACTGGCAAACAAGGTGCGACTCAGCTATTCGGGAAACAAAAAGGTGGTTCACCAGAAACACTAGCATTTTTGGAAGCCCAAGCGGAAAAGGTCGCTCAACAAATCAAAGAAAGCACAGCAATCGATTTGAATAAACTCCCTGGCAGTGGCGCAGCTGGTGGAATCGGAGGCGCTCTAGCCATTGTCGGGGCAACGATGAAAGCAGGATTTATGACTGTGGCTGAGTTAGTAGACTTAGAGAATAAAATCAAATCAGCCGATATCGTGATCACAGGAGAAGGACGGATCGATCAACAGACGATCCACGGAAAGGTGCCTTACGGTGTCGCATCATTGGCAAAAAAACACCACAAAAAAGTTGTAGCAATCTGCGGGAGTCGGGAAAAAGATTTAGGTGATTTAACGACGATTCTTCCCAGTGTATTTAGTATCCAAACTGGCCCAACTTCTCTTGATAAGGCATTGGATCATCAAGAAACACTAGAGAACGTCAGACTGCTTTCACAGGCAATCAGTGGCTTGTTGCGATAATTTATTGGTTGACAGTCTTAAAACACCTATGGTAACCTAGTGGCAAATAAAGACAAAGTGAGGGATCCGCGCATTGAAAAAGTAAGTCAATTTGTTGAAGCTGCATTTTAACTATACCTTGTTCGTTCAAGGGGATAGTATGCAGATTTTCAGAATTGGCTGCTTTCAATGAGTGGGTCTCTTTTTGTACTCATCTTCTTTGACCAGTTCTGAAAATAGGACTGGTCTTTTTTATAACGAGGTGAAGATAAATGTCTAAAATCGAAATCAAACAATTGACGTTTGGCTATGACAGCCAAGACAATCTGCTATTCGATCAAGCCAATTTAAATATTGATTCCACATGGAAATTAGGACTGATTGGTCGAAATGGTCGTGGCAAAACGACGTTATTAACTATTTTGCAAAACAAACTACCTTATCAAGGACAAGTGACCCATCAACAAGAATTTGTCTATTTTCCACAACAGGTCAGGGAAACGAATCGACTAACCTATGATGTGCTGTTAGAAGTTTCAGATTGTGAGTTATGGGAGATCGAGCGTGAGCTGATGTTGATGCAGGCAGATCCGGAAATTCTCTGGCGCCCTTACGATTCCCTTTCCGGCGGAGAAAAAACAAAAGTATTGCTTGCTCTCTTATTTACCGATGAACAACATTTTCCACTGATTGACGAACCAACGAATCACTTAGATGTGATAGGTCGTCAACAAGTGGCAGAATACTTGCATAAGAAAAAACAAGGATTTATCGTTGTCAGTCATGATCGTCAGTTTATTGATGAAGTCGTTGACCACCTTATGGTCATCGAAAAAAGTCAATTAGTGATCTATCAAGGAAATTATTCCATCTACGAAGAACAAAAGCGTAGAAAAGATGAATTTGAGTTAGCGCAAAACCAAAAAATCAAAAAAGAAGTCGGACGTTTGAAAAAAACCGCAGCTGAAAAAGCGGAGTGGGCTAATTCTCGAGAAGGAGACAAAACAAAAAAACGTGTTGGTTTTATTGATACCGAAGCACGGCGTGTCAATCGTGGAGCGATCGGAGCGGATGCCGCTCGTACAATGAAACGTTCAAAAGCAATCGTCAATCGGATGGAAACTCAAATTAGTGAAAAAGAGAAATTATTGAAAGATCTGGAGTCGATCGATCCATTAAAGATGTGCCCCAATCAGTCGCATCATAAACGCTTGTTGACAGTAGAAAACCTACAATTAGGCTATGATGAGATGCTATTCGATCCTATCAGCTTTAGCATCGAGCAACATCAGTGTGTGGCAATAACTGGACCTAATGGTAGTGGGAAATCATCGATCATCCAGTATTTACTTGGGGAATTTACTGGTCAATCCAAGGGGGATGTCACACGTCCGGCAACAATCAGCATCAGTTATGTTCGCCAAAACTATGAAGATAACACCGGAACATTAACAGATTTTGCGCAAAAGAATCAGCTAGACTTGGAACTCTTTTTAAATAATCTTCGTAAATTAGGAATGGAAAGAGACGTGTTTTATACCGCCATTGAAAACATGAGTATGGGGCAAAGAAAAAAAGTGGAATTAGCCAAATCATTTGCACAATCCGCAGATCTTTATATCTGGGATGAGCCATTGAATTATCTGGACGTATTCAATCAAGAACAAATCGAGCAGCTTTTATTACAAGTCAAACCAGCGATGTTGATCGTCGACCATGACCAGCGATTCTTAGAAAAAGTCGCAACGGAAAGAATCGACTTAAAAAGGATAAGATGAAAACAAATTTGAATCCCTAAGACTAATCGAACTGTAGTCGATTCCAAGCGGATGTTCCGTTTTGAATGAGATTGTATGATAGAATTGAAAGAGCATGAAATAAAGGAGAGTTACTTAATGTTATATATTACTAGACATGGCGAAACGACTTGGAATGCTCAAGGTTTAGTTTGTGGCCATGCAGACATCGAATTAACAGAAAAAGGCAAACAACAAGCAGAAAAACTCGCTGAGAAAGTCGCAGACTTGGAAGTACCGATCACTAAGATCATTCATTCCCCTTTGCAACGAGCAAGAGATACGGCGCAAGCGGTAGCAACAAAACTTACCTATGACAATGGATGAACGCCTGATCGAGATGGACTTTGGGGATTACGATGGTCGTCCTAGCGAAGACGAGGGGTTTCAACAAGCACGCCAAAACTTTGCGGTCCGTTTTCCAAATGGGGAATCGGTTTTAGATGTATATGCACGGATCACTCCATTGTTGAAAGAGTGCTTAGAAGATGAGGGAAATGTTTACTTGCTTGTTTGTCATAATGCACTGATCCGAATCATCAATGCGTATTTTCATCCGATGCCAAATGACACATTCTTTGACTTTTTTGTTGATAATACGGAATTAGTTACCTTTGAGTAGCTGTTTTCATTCGTGGTGTAACAAAAATAACTAGCGGATGTTATCGTAAATTTTCTAGTATATAAAATATTTTTTCTTTTCATGAAGATTATTTCACATAAGTACGCTTTCATGGTATAATTTCATAGGAATACAAAAAGAGAGGAAGAAATTTAATGTTATCAAAAAAATTATCTTTATTAGGTTTAACAGCAACAGCACTTTTGGCTTTAGGAGCTTGTGGTGCTGACAACAATGATTCATCTAATTCTAGTTCAGCTTCATCAACAACAGAAGTAAGTACAACAGAAAGTTCAGCAGATGTTGTATCAACAGCTTCAATCAGTGATGATCCAGCTGTTTTAGAAAAAGCAATGTCAGCTGACGGTAACTGGATCGTTGCAGCAACAGGTGATGTGACATTCTCAAATGATGTAACTATCGCAGGCGAATTCCATGACAAAGACGATGCAAGTGCAGACATCTACCGCAAGATCGCTTTATACTCACAAGACGACGATCGTAACGTGACTGCTGAATACACAATCACTGTTCCAACATTGATCGTTGAATCAGAAAACACAAATATCGTTCACGGAAGAATCAAAGGTGACGTACTTGTAAAAGCGAATGGCTTTGTATTAGACGGAGCAAAAGTAGAGGGTAACGTAACATTTGAAAAACAAGAATACCAAGATTCAGCAAAACTTGACGAAAACGACGCATCAGTAACAGGCGACGTAACAGTTAGCGAATAATCTTATAGTCATAAAGACATCTAAAGCAGAAATCCTTCTGTTTTAGATGTCTTTTTTCATTAAAAAACATCCGATATCAATCCTTAGCGATACGCCCATAGGCATAGTGAGAAGTTTTACATAAAAACAATTGAGTGAAAAAACGTATATAACAAAAAAGAGAGTAAACCTATGATAAAAAATAATATGGGGGAACAGATATTCATTGATAAAGGAGGGTATATGAAGAAACGACTTTGGTTAGGTGTGTTAGTAGTAATCATCTTAGGAGGAATCGGAGGGAAGATATATATAGATAAAAGAGAAGAAGATCTTCAAGAATTGCTGGAAATACAGAAAGATTTGGCGAATTATGTGTACAATAACTATCGATTATATACAACCAATGATGAGGAAACTGATAGGTTTACACAAGAATATAGTAATGGGGATTTGACAACAGAAGAATATGTAGAAAAAGTTGTAAGTGTTAGGAAATATATAGATATAAACAAAATAGAATTTACTGGATATTCGATTAGTCCGATGAATTTTTTAGAAGTACATTTTAACCTGAATAATTCTAACAAGCATATCGCAACTTTGGGAGTAAAATCCGCAGAAACAAATAAATGGCGCTATAATGTCGATATAGGTAGAAAAAAAACAGAAAACAAGTATTTTATAGAAGTAAGAGAGTTTCCTAATGGAATAGATATACCGACTGAAATAATTGAATATTATTACGGAGGTGTATAATTATGGATCAAAATAGAGATTTTTCCAATGAGGTTTATAAAGTTGAGCATGGAGAAATTAAACTGAACACTAAAATTGGAGAAAAACAAGATTATTTAGTTATAAATACCATAGATACCAATAAAAACAAAATCGGCAATGAATCTAAGCCAAAGAAAAATAGTACGCAGGCAATGGTAGTAGCAGAAATTAAAGATGAATTCAAAAAACTTAGTGATAATGAATTAAGAAAAGTACCTGGCTTCCCCGATTCCGTCATCACCAAAAACCTTACGATTGCTTATGCTGGTACGACTTCGCTCAAAGATTGGCATACGAACCTTGAGGAAATTGGTCGAAGTAATAAACATCCAGATGGCGCATTTGTCTCCGCTTTGAACTATGCCCGTGAAATTGAAAAGCAGTATCCCAAATCAGATGGCTATACGATCTCAACGACAGGGCACTCATTAGGTGGCGCTAAAGCTCTTTTTGTCGCAGCGATCAATGGTTATGACAGTGTGACGTACGCTGCGGCAGGCCCAGGACTTGCGCAAGCCTTATTCGATAATCACAACGGTACCCTGATCAATATCTACGACACTTCAGATGTCGTCACGAGTGGGCTTTTCACTGGTGGGAAAGGGATGCTTCCAATCAATAGTTTTGGAATCGATAATTCGGGCTGGGAAACATTTGGCCATTCGCTGGATCAATTCAGAACAGATGAAGAGGGAAATTATATCGATAAGCATGGTCAGATCATTGTATACGTCGATGGCAATGGAGGGATCTTGTTAGCCCCAACTTTGTGGCAACAAACACTTTTGGAAAACGAAGCAATGATCAAACTACTAGCAGTCAATGGCGAGCATACGCTAGATGAAATCAAGCGTTTGAAAGAAGAAAATGAGTGGCTCAAGGTTCAAATCAAAGAATTCTTGACATTAAAAGAGTTAGGGAAGAAGCTGACTGCAAGTGGCGGCGGACTTTCTCAATCAGAAAAAATTTATTTAGAGGATAGCCAAGCATTAGCTGTCGTACGGACCGCAGCCAGTAAATTTGATGAGGCGATGGGCAATGTTCGGGTGATTTACCAAAACGGGATCACGGAGTTGGAAGAGTTATGGAATGACTGGTTAGGAAGAATACGTAATTATACGCCACATTTGACCTATAACGAGGTGATTGAAACATTAGCCGAAGTGGATTGTACAAAGTGGGAGATCGTTGATGAACCGACACAGGAATTTAGAGATAAAATCCGGCAGATCGATCAGATGTCGGAACAGTTTCAAACGCTCGCCGATGAAATTACCCAAAAAATCAATGAAATGGTGGCACGTGACAAAGAATTAGCGAATCAATTGTTTGGCGTATAAAAGGAGGAGAGGAAAATTGAGTCAGGAAATACAGCTTTATGAAACATATCAAGCAACGAAACGAGGGTTATCAGAGCAAGAAGAAGCATTGATTGCAACAGAAAGAAAAGTCCATGAGCTAGCGGAAGCAACTTACAAAGATCTCCGATTGATTTTACGCTCTTTTTCTGAACCACAAGAGGCTTTTGACTATGGACGTATCATGATTTCTCGTTTAGAAGAGGATCTGTCGACGGAATTGCGCCATCAACGAAAGAAAATCCAGCTTGACCTAGAAGATAACGAGCAGGTCTATCGTAAGAAACTCGCACAATTGGATTAAAAAGAATGGAGGTTTTGAGATGTTTGAAATGATTGAAACGATTGAAACGATTGATCAATGGTGGGAGAAATATCAGAAAGATATGGAGAAATACTTAACTCGTTCACTTGGAATCGCGCTGAAAAGTGAGAAGGGATTGAAGATAAGAACGACAAATCAATCTGGGAAGAATGAGACAAATAGAGCAAAACGCACGATTTCTTCAGCAGGTACAGGATTGAAGGAGACGCTTAAAGGGCAATTCGGCAACAAAGTGTCGCTAGCTTTAGACGAACAAGAAAAAGCCTTAGACAAAGGTTAGTCAAAGAAACACAAAATATTTATTCTTACATAAATTGATTAAAGGATTCTGTCAGAACTGATCAACTGAATAATCTATAAAAGCCGAAAATAGGTTGGGCTATTTTCGGCTTTTTTGGATTGGTTGCTTAGATGAATTCATTGATTAGGTTTTTTTACACTGCCAAGAAATGAAATTTAATATATTTTATATTTATGTTGAAAAATTATTTCATACGAAGTATAATCAATTTATAAATGAATGCGGATACATGACAAGGGGGAGAGTACATGTTTGGTTTTTCTGTATTTATGAATCAAGAGTTGTCCGAAGAAACGAAAATGTATATCCATGAAATGGCAGAGAAGGGATTTATTGGCATCTTTACATCCATGCATATTCCAGAAGATGATCCTTCAGCTTATAAAAGGCGTTTGACGGAACTTGGCCAAGAAGCAAAAGCAACTGGATTAGAGTTGATGGTAGATATATCGGGTAAGGCATTAGAGTTGGCAGGGTTCTCCTTAGAAAATCTTGAGCCATTAAAAGAGATTGGTGTGACAGGTCTGAGGATGGATTATCACCTGTCGAACCAACAGATTGCGAAGTGGTCTCATCAATTGAAAATCAGTTTGAATGCAAGCACGATCACTGAACAAGATGTGCAAGAATTAAAAGAAGCAGGTGCTGATTTTACTCAGATGGAAGCTTGGCACAATTATTATCCGCGCCCAGAAACAGGGTTAGACAAATCGTGGTACCGAAGAAAAAATCATTGGTTAGCAGAACAAGGATTTACGATTCAAGGATTTGTACCAGGAGATGAAGTGTTGAGAGGCCCTTTATACAAAGGACTTCCAACATTGGAAGAACATCGCTATCAACATCCTTTGGCAGCAGCGCTAGACTTAGCTTCATGTGGAACCGATCTGATCTATATTGGTGACGGTGGGCTATCGCTGACCACGCAGGAACAATTTTCGTATTATAAAGAAACAGGCGGTATCTTATTGCATGTGACATTGTTGGACCCAACATTTGGTCCAATCATTTTAGGCACACATACGAATCGACAAGATGAAGCTAAAGCTGTGGTACGTAGTGCAGATGCACGATTTAGAGAAATCCCTCCTATTCCTGCTCGACTAACAGATGAACGGGAAATAGGTACGGTCACGTTAGATAATGAAGCGTATCTTCGCTATATGGGTGAAATCCAACTAATGAAAGAAGATTTACCAGCAGATGAAAAAGTCAATTGTGTGGCACGAGTGATCTCGGCTGATTTGCCATTGATCCAACAAATCCATGCAGGAATGATCTATAAATTTAAATGTAAAGAAGGAATTGAGAAATGACGATCGATTTAGATAAATTAACAACGGAACGTAGAAATCAAAAAACATTTGGTTTGGATGAGATGAGTGTTTCTGAAGCCGCCCGCTTGATGAATCAAGAAGATCATGAAGTGGCGGCAGCTGTCGCAAAAGAATTGTCAAGTATTGAACCAGTGATTGAAGCAGCGATTGTTTCTTTCAAAAAAAATGGACGCTTGATCTACATGGGGGCTGGCACAAGTGGACGATTGGGTGTACTGGATGCAGCCGAATGTGTCCCTACATTTGGTGTAGAGCCTGAAATGGTCGTTGGTTTGATTGCAGGTGGTGAAGCGGCTATGACTGTCGCAGTTGAAGGTGCAGAAGATTCCCTTGAGTTAGGGAAAGAAGATTTGATCCAGTTGAACTTGACGGAAAATGATTTGGTCGTAGGTATCGCAGCTAGCGGTCGCACGCCTTATGTGATTGGGGGCTTAGACTATGCTCGTTCAATCGGCGCAAAGACGGCAACGATTTCTTGTAACAAAGAAGCTGAGATCAGTCAACATGCTGATTTTCCTATTGAGGTAGATGCCGGACCAGAATTTTTAACAGGTTCGACACGTTTGAAATCAGGAACTGCACAGAAATTGATTTTAAATATGATTTCTACAATCAGTATGATCGGTATCGGAAAAGTATTCAATAATCTAATGGTCGATGTCAAACCAACAAATGACAAATTAGTCGAACGTTCAAAGCGGATCATCATGGAAGCAACCGAAGTGGATTATGAAACAGCAGAAAAATACTTTTATGAAGCGGAACAAAATGTTAAACTAGCCATCGTTATGTTATTGACGAATAGTGACAAAGAAACAGCAAAAAGAAAACTAGCTGAGGCAGACGGCTTTGTAAAACGAACGTTGTAAGGGGGAAAAGGAAATGGCAAAAAATGAATTGACTTTGACAGAACTGGCAAAACAAATTTATGCTGGGGCTGGTGGCATGGGCAACGTAGACAGCGTTGTCCATTGCATGACACGGGTTCGGATGAAAGTCATTGATGAATCGTTGGTCGACGTAGCGAAATTGAAAGCGATACCGGGCGTATTAGGGGTAGTAGAGGATGAACAGTTACAAGTCATCATCGGACCTGGGAAAGTAAATAAAGTCGCACAAGAAATGGTTGATCAAGCGGGTGTCAAACTAGGTGAAAAAATTCCTGGAACCCCTGATGGTACAACTGGTTTATCAGGGAAAGACAAGGTCAATGAACGTGCACAAGAGATGAAAAACGCACAAAAATCAAAGCAGAAACCGTCAAAAATCAAATCTATTTTAAAAGATATCTCGAATATATTTGTCCCAATGATTCCAGCTTTTGTTGGTACAGGGATCGTTGCAGGGATCGCCGCAGTATTGACAAACCTTGTGACAGCTGGAACCATTGATGGTGCATCATGGCAACAGTACATTGATATCATGAACATTCTTAAAAATGGGATGTTTAGTTATCTTGTCATTTATACTGGGATCAATGCTGCGCAAGTATTTGGCGCAACGCCAACACTTGGTGGAGTTATCGGTGCGGTTGTCATGTTGACGGGGATGAATCCAGAAGCTCCTTTGACGAACCTGTTTACTGGAACGCCACTTGCTGCCGGACAAGGTGGGATCATCGGTGTGATTTTTGCGGTCTGGTTGCTTTCGATCGTTGAAAAGAAATTACACAAAATCGTTCCTGATGCAGTAGACATCATTGTGACACCAACACTTTCATTGATTGTCATCGGGCTGATCGAGATTTTCTTGATCATGCCATTAGCTGGTTTTATCTCAGATGGTATGGTAGGTGGGATCAATTGGGTACTTAGTGTGGGTGGCGCCTTCTCAGGATTTGTATTAGGTACATTGTTCTTACCAATGGTCATGTTTGGTCTGCATCAAATATTGACCCCGATCCATGTGCAAATGATCGATGAAACAGGACGTACATTATTATTGCCTATTTTAGCAATGGCAGGAGCTGGACAAGTTGGTGCTGCTCTTGCTTTATGGGTACGTTGTAAGAAAGACAAAGAATTGACTGAAATGATCAAAGGTGCGTTACCTGTAGGGATTTTAGGAATCGGTGAACCATTGATCTACGGTGTAACATTGCCTTTAGGCCGTCCATTCATCACTGCTTGTATTGGAGGCGGTATCGGTGGTGCGGTGATCGGTTTGATTGGGAATATTGGTGCCATTGCTATTGGACCTTCTGGCGCAGCGTTGATTCCTTTGATTTCAGATGGCAAATGGTTTGGCTACGTCCTTGGATTGTTAGCTGCTTATGCGGGCGGATTCTTAGCTACTTTCTTTTTCGGGATTCCTAAAGAACAATTAGCGAAAGAAGAATTAGCAGAAGAGGCACCTATTCAGACAGCACCAAGTACCGGTTCAACAAATCAAACACAAGCTGTTCAATTATATGCAGTAGCAGATGGCACAGTACAATCAATCGAACAAGCGAATGATCCAGTATTTGCTCAAAAGATGATGGGAGAAGGATATTTCGTTGAACCAACAAACGGTCATATCTATGCGCCAACTTCAGGGATCATCAGCTCTATTTTTCCAACGAAACATGCTATCGGATTGACAACAGCTGATGGGTTAGAGCTATTGATCCACATGGGTATCAATACGGTGGAACTAGGTGGAACGCCATTTGATATAAAAGTGAGTGAAGGACAAGCTGTCACAAAAGATACGATGATAGCGGACGTGGATCTAGCTGCGATCAAAGAGGCAGGAAAAGAAACCGCTATGATGGTTCTCCTGACAAATATGGAACATGTCCATTCGTTTGTATTGACACATACAGGTGAAGTAACAGCAAAAATACCAGTGATGGATGTTGAAAGTGTGAAATAATAAAAAGCGCAAAATCCTTTGATTTTGCGCTTTTTATTAAGCTCTATATCGTTGAACTAAAGCATGGTAGATTCTTTCAACATCTGTTGGCGTACCACGTAATTCATAATCTTCTACCATAGGGAAGCCGAATTGTTCAGCATATTGTTTCGCTGTCAAACAATACTGATAGTTAAAGTTTTTATTTCCGCTACCGACAACACCAAGACAAAGCGTTTGATTTTCTTGATACTCCAAGTATTCTCGCATGGTTTCTGTCAAAATCTCTTGGTCACCACTGTCAATGCCATTGCCTCCTTCTAAATAGGTTGGCACAAATACAAAGAAAGGTTTGGTTTCTTTTTCAAAGTCGCTATTTTCATGGATCTCTTTCAGGTGGACTAAGGGAAGTGAAGCATCTTTTTCATGTTGTTCCGCAGCAAATGCTGCTAATTTTTTGACGAATCCTCGGGTATTACCAGAAATTGAGATATATAAGATATTCATGATATCGTCCTCCAATCATTCTTATCCAGTATAGCATTTTTTTGTTTTTTGGGTAGAGAAGAAGAGGAAGAGAAGCGGTCGCTTTCCTTGTATAATTAGAAAAAAATAGTTACAATTAAATTTCAATTAGAATTTTTTAGAAAAAAATAAATGAAACGAAGTTTTGCTATACTTTGCATAAAAGCGGTTTATTTTGGAGGATGCGTACATGGACACAGAGCGACAGAAAAAAGGTATTGGATTAATCCCACTAGCGGCCTTAGTGATTGGGTCAGCGATTGGAGGTGGCGTTTTCGGTATTATGACCGACATCTCAGGATCGGCTGGTGGCCCGGCATTGTTCAGCTGGGTATTAGTTGGGACGTCCATGATGATGCTCTCTTTGTCAATCAATAATATCAATAAGAAACGTCCAGAATTAGAAGGCGGTATTTTTAGTTATGCCGAAGCGGGCTTTGGTCGATTTTCGGGATTCATCAGTGGGTGGGGCTATTGGCTGACCTGTTGGTTAGGAAATGTGGCGTTTGCTACGTTATTGATGAGTGCGTTGGGCTATTTCTTTCCGATTTTTGACGGTGGACAAAATATCGCCTCGATCATTGTCAGCACCATTTTTTTATGGGGGTATGCTTGGCTCGTCAATCGCGGAGTTGAAAATGCCAGTTATGTCAATGCAATCGTGACAATTTGTAAATTAGTTCCGCTATTTTTATTTATTATTGTTGCTATCAGCACATTTTCACTACAACAATTCATCGATAATTTTTCAAGTGACATCATCTTGAATGTTAATGGACAACCGATTCCTTTCTCAAGTCAAATCCTAAGTTGTATCATGGTGATGCTCTGGGTATTTGTTGGGATCGAAGGTGCATCTGTTGTTGGTTCACGAGCAAAGAAAAAATCAGATGTCGGAAAAGCTACGATCTTAGGGATTTTTGGATTGATCGTGATCTATGTTTTAGTTTCGATGTTGCCTTACGGTACGATGACGATGGAGGAACTCCAAACGATCCAAACACAACCAGCAATGGGCTATGTGTTTGAAATGATGGTTGGTAAATGGGGAGCTATCGTGATCAATGGTGGACTAATCATTTCCTTAGTGGGTGTATGGTTGTCTTGGACGATTCTACCGATTGAAACGATGCGTAATATGGCTGATGACGGCTTATTGCCAGCGCGTTGGGGGAAAGTCAATAAAAAGGGCGCACCGACATATGCCATCGTATTAACGACTGTATGTACAAACGTCTTTTTGCTTTCGTTACTATTTACAGATAGTGCCTATAACTTTGCTTATACTTTAGGAACTGCAGCGATTTTCTTTACGTGGTTGTTCTTAGGACTTTATCAAATGAAACTTTCTTATCAAAGAAAAGAGTGGGTCCAATTTTTGGTTGGCTCATTAGCAAGTGCTTTTCAAATTTGGGCAATGCTGTTTGTCGCTTTCAATGAAGTGATGCTCGTTCTTGTATTATTTTTACCAGGTATCTTATTTTATCTCAAAGCAAGAAAAGAGAAACAGCAAGCTGTTCCACAGACAAAACTAGATTATCTATTGCTTTCGTTAGTAGCGATTTTAGGGGTAGTGGCATTGGCATTATTTGCCACTGGAGTATTACATCTATAAAACCTACGAAAGTTTAATACCATTTATTTATATTACTCGAAAACATCTGAGCGATCGACCAAATCTGGTCATTGCTCAGGTGTTTTTTGCTATCTGTTATCTGTTCCTTCGATTGAAAAAAACGTGACTTTCTCAAAATGATTTTACACGATCGTATACTCAATTTCAGTGAATCAGAATGATTATGTTGTCACATCTCACACATTGAGGTAGTTACGATTTGGATGATTGTTCAAACAAACAATTTTGTAAGAGAAAATGGTGAGAGAAAGATGGTCGAGGTAGGCGGTGATTGGCTATACTTGATTCTTGAGGCATAAAAATGGAGGGAATATATGAGAGTAAAAGGGTTGACGAGCTATCAATTGAAATGGATAGCGATTGTTTTTATGGTTGTTGATCATATCAATAGTTATTTTGGGATGCAATTAGGATTACCAAGTTGGGTCTCATGGTTGGGACGTTTTGTTGCGCCATTATTTGTATTTTTATTAGTTGAAGGTTTCAAATATACCCATAGTAAATATCAGTATGCGAAACGATTAGGACTGGCGGCTTTCGTCGTTGCTATCGGAAATATCGTCTATCAGTTATTAACAGGAAGTTACATCAGTGAATATAATCATCAGCCGAACTATTTTTTATTTTTAGGTCCACATAATATTTTTTTGACATTATTTTTGCTGTTTTGCTTGATGTGGCTTCTTTCTACGATAAAAGGAAAAACGCTTTGGAGAAAAGTGATGCTCTTAGTAGTAGCATTTTTATTGATCATGATTACAGTGGCTTTTTCAGAAGGTGGCATGTATTTAGTTCCAATGTTGTTACTAATGTATTTCTTCCGCGAGAAAAAAGAACGAGGGAAATTGGTTCTAGGTATTTTTGTTTATTCGCTGCTTTTATTTTGTCTAGCAATTTTTTCCTACACACAAATGCCTGAATATCAATCATTGTATCAATTTTTAACGTTTGATAACGAATTTATGATGGTCACAGTGATCCCGTTTATCATTCTTTATAACGGAAGACTAGGTGGGACAGGACGCGCATTCGACAAGTACTTTTTCTACTTGTTTTATCCGCTACATCTATGGATCATCTACTTGGTTTTTTCTTTTGTTCATTAAGAAACAAATGACTAGCTTGTTTAAACAAATGAGACGAGGTCGGAACAGAAATGTTCAGCCTCAAGAAATAAGGCGCCATCCACAAAAATTGTTCTTCAAATTCTTGTGGATGGTGCCTTGTTTTTTCGAAGAGGTTACTTCTGTTCCTGTCGTTTATTCGGTTTTAGGGGAGAGAGGACTAATGTCCCAGAAACGTCTCATTTATTTTTATGAGTTGTTTCAAACATTACAGTTTTGATTCCTTAGTTAGATGTAAAGAAATGTTATGTAGTTCAAGAAAATTGGCAGTATAAATAAGACTTCAAGTCATTTGTTGTTATGGAATTGACAGAATTTTTAAAATATATAATTTTTTTTGTAAGAATTCTCTATATTTTCAATCAATTTTATTTTATAATGAAAAAATATCATGTAATTTTTAGGAGGAAAACGGATGGAAAATTATCTTAGCCTTTTAGGCGTACTGATTGTTATTCTTGGTTTTGCTTTCAAGTTAGATTCGATCTTGATCGTCATGGTTGCGTTAGTCGTGACCGCATTTACTGGTGGATTAGGTCTTGAAGGTATGCTAGAAACATTAGGTACAAGTTTTGTGAATAACCGAGGAATGGCAATTTTTATTATCATTATGTTAGCAACTGGTACGTTAGAACGCAATGGTCTGAAGGAGTCTGCTGCAACGTTGATCAAACGTTTCAAGAAAGTGTCAGCTGGAATGATCATCGATATTTATGGTGTTTTCCGAATGATCTTTGCAGCTTTCAATGTCAGCTTTGGTGGGGTGGCCGGCTTTGTACGTCCAATCATCATGCCAATGGCGTTAGGTACCGTTGAATCAAAAGGATTAACCGTCAATCCGGAACATGAAGAGGAATTAAAAGGAATGTCTTCAGCGATGGAAAATATTTGTTGGTTCTTTGGTCAAGTACTATTTATCGGTGGGGCAGGTGCTCTATTAGTACAATCCACATTAAAAGACTTGGGCTACGAGGTAACGCTTGGTCAATTGGCATTAGTGCAAATACCAGTCGCAATCACAGCTCTAGTCGTGGCGAGTGTCTATTTCTATTTAAAAGAAAAGAAATTAGCGAAGAAATACTATTCAGGAAAGGAGAAATAAGATGGATTTTTTGACCTTTTTTACAAATTCTGAAGTATTACTAAGTGAAAAATTATTAGAAATCTTATATATCCTGATGGGACTAGTCTTGATCTATACGGGTCTTCGTAATGCCTTTGATAAAAGTAACCCGCATCGATTTGGTTCTGCCTTTTTCTGGACAGTTTTAGGAGTCGTGATTGCTGCTGGACGTTGGATATCTCCAACTTACAATGGAATCTTGATTTTCGCGATGACGATCCCAGCAATCACCAAAAGAGTGAGTAAAGGTGCAAGTCGTTTGCCATCAAAAGAATACATGGAAAAGATGTCAGATAAGTTAGGGATGAAAATCTTTATACCGGCATTGAGTATTGGGATCTTTGCCATTTTATTCGCACTATTCACTGATTTAGGTGCTTTAGTCGGTGTAGGTGTTGGGGTATTTGTAGCGATGTTGATCTTGATGTTCTTTTCAAGAGATAATCGACCAACGACTTTCTTGGATGATGCTTCAGACATGTTAGGTACAGTCGGTCCTTTAAGTATGTTACCGATGCTCTTAGCTTCATTGGGTGCGGTCTTCACGAGTGCAGGCGTTGGTACCGTGATTTCTAGTGCAGTCGGTACGATCGTTCCAGAAGGAAATGTCAATATTGGTATCATCATCTATGCGCTAGGAATGGTTCTATTTACAGTGATCATGGGGAATGCTTTTGCGGCAATCACCGTCATGACAGTCGGAATCGGTGCTCCTTTTGTCTTTAGTCAAGGGGCTAACCCAGCATTGATCGGTATGGTCGCGTTGACATGCGGTTTCTGTGGAACGTTGTTGACACCGATGGCTGCTAACTTCAACGTGGTACCAGTGGCGATGTTAGAAATGAAAGATAAATACGGCGTGATCAAGAATCAACTATTCGTTGCTATATTCATGCTGGTTTTCCAAATCGTGTATATGATTTTATTTAAATAAGTTTATTGATCGAAAAAGAATCAACGATTTCCATAAGATATGGGGAAGATTGATTCTTTTTCTGAACAGCTAAGCGTTTCATTATTGACTGTTTTTTGTTAAAATAGACAGACACTGAGTCACTCTATTTTGAATGACTTAACGTGTTAAATATAATAGTGATGAACAATCAATTTTTGTTGTTTAAATAAATCTTTGAATGATGAAATGAACGATCATTTTATAGAATAATGGAGGAATGAAAAATGAAAGTACTCGTAACTGGTTTTGATCCATTTGGTGGAGATAAAGTAAATCCTGCCTATGAAGCAGTCAAAAAAATGCCGTCTGAAATTGCCGGTGCAGAAATCATCAAATTAGAAGTTCCCACTGTTTTTGGTAAAAGTGGTCAAGTCGTAAAAAAAGCGATCCAAGAACATCAGCCAGAGATCGTGATTTGTGTGGGGCAAGCGGGTGGACGTTCAGCAATTTCTTTTGAACGCGTAGCAATCAATCTAGCTGAAGCGCGTATTGCAGATAATGAAGGTAACCAACCATTTGATACGCCGTTAGAAGCAGACGGCCCAGCTGCTTACTTTACTTCATTACCAATCAAAGCAATGACAAAAAATGTCCACGAACATGGTTTACCAGCATATATTTCTTATACAGCTGGTACGTTTGTTTGCAACGACATCATGTATCGATTGTTACACTTGATCGAAACAGAGTTCCCAACGATTCGTGGAGGCTTTATCCATGTGCCATTCTCACCAGATCAAGTCATCGACCGCCCTGTAGGGACACCGGCAATGTCACTTGATGATATTGCGGCTTCATTGACTTATGCGGTAGAAGCGGCAGTCAACAACAAAGAAGATATTTCAGGTAACGCAGGAACAACTCACTGATAGTTAGCCGAATCGAAGCAAATGGTAGATGAGGTCTAGGACGTTAGGCATCTTGTGCCCATACAAACAGATAAATGGTGTTCCAGAAGCTAACCTCCAACAGTAAGATCAAGACACTGCTGTCACAGCCGCAGCTTCACGTATGAAAAAAGCGAAAAGCCGAAAATAGCTCACATTATTTTCGGCTTTTTTGTTGCTCTTTGAACGTATTTATTTTTACTCTCTTTATTTAGAAAGGCAGGTGAAAGGTATGAATGAAAGTTGGCAAGCAATTTTTGACGAATGGTTCCCAAAAGAAATCAAGCAACACTACCCAATAAAAATCTCCAAACAATATACAAGTAGCCAACGATGGGAAATCTATGAGCGATTGACGAAACAACAACGAATCGTCATTGATCAACATCGTCGTTATTTGATCCACTCGCGTTTTTTGGAAGAAAACTATTTAGCAGCAACGGATTGGATTTTTTCTGACTTTAAGATCAATCCATTTTATCGCACATCACGCAGACAACAAAAACTTTATTGTGAATGTGGCCGTGAACTGAAAGTCCAATATATCGTTCGTTCACCTAAAACGGGTAAGGAATTAAAACTAGGAATCAATCATTTTGCAGAACACTTGCACGTTAGTCCAACAGTTGCCGCGTCGATCAATCAGGGAATGACTAAAGTGGATCTAGCGCTGGATGAGATCCTTTGGCTGAAACAACAAAATATTGCCTTTCCTGAACGACTCTGGCAAGAATATTGTCTAATGTTGTATCATAATCGCCGGCTGAAACAACCGATTTTACCAGATAAAAAGCGAACTACACGAATCGCCGAATTTCGTCATGCCCAGTTACCGATTTATCTGGCAGACTATCAAGCAATGGAAAAGTACATCCAACAAGTTAGCTATCAGGCAAAAGAAAAGCCGAAAAAAATCCTTGAGAAAAAATCATTATTTGAGGATTTTTCAGAAGAGTTGACTAAAGATGTTGAAGCGTTCTTAACTAACTATCAACTATTTCTCCAAAAAGATTGGTCGTCTGTTTCATTGGCAGAGACAAGCCAACCATCTGTCGCTTTTTTTGAAGAGTTTATCGCTAATCTACGAGAAGGATCGAAGAAAGAAGCTGTAGACGTCGACCAACTAGCAAAAGAACAGCGTTTTATCCAACCGCAAATTTATCACTTAGTCTGGCAACACTATCAACGATATGGATTTACGACCGGTTTTTTCGATAGTATTCCTCGTGTGATGAGAAATGGTTTTAAAAAGATTTTACGCAAAGAACGCGAAGAAAAACAGCAAGCTACAACAAAAACTGTGACAGAAACTGAATGGCAAGAACTTGCAAAGAAAATCAAAAAACAATCAGTCGCCTCTTTGATCCAAGAATATGAACAAGCAGACTATGTATTTACTTCAGAACAACAGCTTGCATTAAAAAAGTTCCAAGAATTGGAATCAGTGATACAAACGATGGATGAAGACATTAGAATGTTGCTCAAGGATTTGATTTAGTTGACTCGAACCGCTGAGAGAATCTTGGTATGACGATACCTAGAAATAAGCGAGAAAAGTCCCATCCTATTTTGGGTGACTTTCTCGCTTTAGTAAGAGGTTTGAAAAATAAACCAATTTCTAGTACAAGTTTATTTATTGTTTTCCATCAAGAAACATGGTGCGAAAAATATTCTGTCTCCATTCGTTGCATTCGCGCTCTTTCTTTTTTGTTGTACCAAGGGGAGACAGTAAAGGCTAATAAGTCATTGATCAAGTAAACAGAGCTATTGATAAACATAGCTAAACTAGCAGATCCATGGGTATAGGAAACATACCATAAGACCATTTGTGCAAGACCAGAAGCAAGCCACCAATAATATTGATTGTTGTAGCGAAGGAAGCTAATGATACCAGCAGAAAGACTGATTGAAAAAGCAATGGCATCGATCCAAGGACGAGGATCATCTGTGTACGTACCAATCAAGTAACCTGAGACCAAGTAAACGAAAACAGTCCCGGTCAATGCAATCAACCAACTTTTTCCACTAAATTCTCGAATTTTAGAAGCCATATTATGATTCCATTCTTTACTTAATAAAACTGGGATATCCAATGTGACCATATAGGCAATTTGCTCGCCGATACTCAAGTAGTTTTTGGCAGAAAAACCGACGATGATAAAACAAATCGCAGAGAGAATTCCTAGAATACCGTTGACTGATTTGGCGGCATTGATTGATAAAATGCACAACACCCCCAGATTTGTCCCGATAAAGGTAATGATCGACAACCAAGTGATCGGCTGATTCACAAGAGTCATGACTTGGCAGCCTAAACTAAAATAGAATAGATAATAATTTTGTTGAGGCCAGCCTTTTAATTGATGGAACAAAAATCTGAAATAATTACGCATAAATAAAAACTCCTTTAAACACAATATATAGTGTTCGATTATTTTTAGAGACACAAATTATTGTATTCCTTTAAAAAAATATTTCTAGTCTTTCATTTTAAAAAAATATGTGTTATTATTCGATTTGATTGTTTTCTGAAAAACATTTACTTTCCAAACGACGAAAAGCAGGCGGCCACTTGATGTGGTCCCTGTTTTTTTGTGTAGCGGGAGAAAAATCTTTGCTATGTCTAAAACTATTGATAAGATAAAGGAAACAAAAAGATTGGAAGTGTGAGAATGAATTTAACAACGGTTCATCATGTTGCGATCATTGTGTCAGATTATCAAAAGTCACGTGCTTTTTATGTTGATTTATTAGGTTTTGAAGTTATCCGTGAAAATTATCGTGAAGACCGTGACGATTATAAGTTAGATTTAAAACTAGGGGATATGGAGCTTGAGATTTTCGGTATCAAAGATGCACCTAAAAGACCGAGTTATCCAGAAGCTTGTGGTTTGAGGCACTTAGCGTTCAAAGTGGAACAAATCGAAGAAACAGTCGCGGAATTACAAGAATTGGGTATTGAAACTGAACCGATCCGTATTGATACCTTTACAGGTGAAAAAATGACTTTCTTTTTTGATCCAGACGGGTTGCCGTTAGAATTACACGAATAAAAGTAACAACTTTGTCACTTTTTCTTCCGTTCATTCGATTTTTTTCTTTTCTATTTCTTGTTATTCTAGAAAAAAACGAGGAGAGAGTGGAATGAAAAAAATAATCATTGCAGCATCGATTGCTATCATTGTTAGCTTAGCGGCTTCGTTAGGACTATTGGATGCAAACTTTTCTTTTGATGACATCAGTGACCAAGAATATCAAATCTCATTGCAAAAGGCAGTAGCTATTTTGCGAGATGAGTACCATGAAGAGAAAGTCAGCCGTATCCAGTTCAACCAAGTAAATGAAGAACAAAGTAATAAAAAGATGTATGAATATATTTTTCATACGCCCAATCGAGTGATCACGGTGAACCCAATCTCAGGAAAGACGATGGTTGTTGAGGAAAGCCGACAAGAACTAGGGCAATTGTTTCACTTGAAAGCAATCCATCAAGTGAAACATCCACAGACAGCAATGAAAGAAGCAGTCCATAAATTCGGGAAACATCACGGAAAAGCAAAAAGTTGGGAAATCACGACAAAAAGTGGTCAGTTGTATTATTGTGTAGCCGTAGATGGAACCAATCATTTAGAAGACGTATTGATCAGTGCTTGAAAGAGAAGTGGTTTCACTTCTCTTTTTTTCTAGTTAAGAGTAATCTAAAAGTGTAAAATAAAGAAGGGATTGAGGGAATCATGCAAAAAATGATTTGTCCAAACTGTGGAAAAAAATTCACCTATGAAGAAGTTAACCATATCGTCGAACACGTAAAAAAAGAGATGCCGATCGTTTGCCCTTATTGTCGTTTTGAAGCAAAAACAATCGTTTCGAATGGTTATTTCGTGACACAAAAAATTGAAGATTATTTGAATTAGCTGTTTTGCTCTGAGATTTCATTGTGTTAAAATGAAAAAAAGGAGTGTCAGAAATGATTCGTAATGCAAAAAAAGAAGATGCGGTAGCTATCGCTCCGCTTATTTTAGTTATATTGAAAGATATGGAACTACCGTTTCTTTTAAAGTACGGTGAAGAAAAAACATTGGAGATCTTGGAAGAAGCCATTACAGACCCAGACTATCGCTACAGTTATACAAGAGGGATCGTTGATGAGCGAGAAGGCAAAGTAGCAGGGATCGTTTACGGTTATACAGACGAAGAAGAGCCAATCATCGATCAGCCGTTTGAAAAATATTTACAAAAGCACGGTATCCATGAACCTGTTCAAATGTTTACGGACAAAGAAACGTTTCCTAACGAATGGTACCTAGAGTCGATTTGTGTTGCAGAAGAGTTCAGAGGTCAAGGCATCGGTTCGTCCTTGCTCGAAGCGTTACCAGAAATCGTAAAGAAATATAAACGCCAAGTGATCGGCTTAAGTGTAGATAAAGGAAACCCGAAAGCTCGAAAACTGTATGAACGCCATGGATTCAAAGTAGTAGGGCAACGAACGATCAGTGGACATCTTTATGATCATATGCAAAAGAAAATCGTCTAGTGAATTTTGTTTTGAGATAAATGAATATTTAGAAAAGAAAAGCTGATACGGAATCCGTAAACAGCTTTTTTTATTGGATAGCGTTCTTTTTTAGACTAGCTACTCTTTGATTTGAAAGACTATTTTCAATAGATAGGGTGAACGATTATGATCTCAAAACAACATTTAGTGATTGATCTAATCAATTATTTCGTTTATGTGTTAATTTAATTCTTGTAATAAATATGTTTTTACTAGAAGGGTTTTATATGATAAAAAGTGTATTTAAAACGTTATTTTTATTAGATGTTATATCTTTAGGTATATTTTCTTATCAAACAGAAGTTGTAACAGCGACTGAATCAGTTTCTGAATTTTCTGGTGGTTGGAATTGAAGGAGAAGGTGAATTTGGTAACGCACTAGGTGATGCAAACGTTATGAGCATGTCAAGAGCCTCTAAAGATTTTTATCATAATGCTGGTAATAAAAATATTACCACTCGCCAAAAAACTGGCTGGGCTGAAACCTATTGGCGTAATGTTTATCATTACTCACGTGTTCAAATGAAAACGGCTATAATCAAAGATGTTAGAGTAGATTCAGGAAGAAAGTATGGCAGTTCGTATTCGTATGCAGAAGCGACGGGTGTAAGAGATTTAGTTACTTATACTTATTGGGGTAGCTAATACTTACTAAAATATTTCTGAATATTCTTTAATTGAAGAAGGACAGAAGTGTATCCTTCCAAGATATAAGCGACAAAATCCGAAGATAATTCCCCATATTTTTCGGATTTTGTCGCTTATTTGCAAAGGAGTTATTCTGAAAAACATTTCTTTAACTTTATGGGATTACAGATCCCACGACTTATTGTTAAGCATTTAATAAATGCTTAAATTGTGAGAAGAGGAAAATTATTGAAAAAAAATACTTTTTTTTATGATAAATCTAATATTTTTGATTGCTACTTTGACAAATGCTTTCTCTCTTTTTTATATTTATAATCAAAGTAATCTAGATTTTGTATCGAACAATTTTTCTTCCAAAGACACAGTACGCCTTATCGCAAATCATAATATAGATTCTGAAAATTGGGGAGAATTATTAGGAGATCAAAAGAATATTTTGGTTGTGAAAAATCTCGAAAGTAACTTTTATTTTAAAGCTATATACACAAATTATGATTGGTATCTTCCGCTTGTTGAAGGAAGAAACTTTGCACGTGACGATTTTTATGATGGGGAAAATAGAGCAATTATTGGTGAAGAATTAGCGAAAACACATACAGATACTATACGTATTGAAGAAAAAAACTACAAAATAATTGGTATATTAGATAGCCGTTATGCAAAAAATTTATCAAAAATGGCTTTGATAAACATAAACTCATTAGAAGAAAATCAAACCAATGGTGTCTACCAAGTAAATTCAAACAAGGCAACGATGGAAAAATTAAAAAGTGAGTTGATTAATGATATAACAGCTATTACTTATTCCGATGATACAAAAGCATATAATGCACAAAATTTAGAAAACAATAACCAATTGTTAAGGTATTCATTTCAAGCACTATGTTTGTTAGCTATTGGCATGTGTATCTTGTTCTATCTAGCCTTAACTCAATCGACAAGGTATTTAAAAAAAACGATAGGAATATCGAGAAATACGGTTCTTCTAGAAGAAGTGAAACACTTATTCTTTTTTTGGTTATTTGAGAGTATTCTTGTTCTCGGTGTAGTATATCTCCCCTTCAAACATTCCATTTTTGAATCGGTGACTGATTTTACTGTTAGTTATATTACCAGTCAAAGTTTTATCCTTGGGTGTTCTGTTGCTCTGTTTAGTTCTCTTTTTTTTAGAAATTGGAGGAACATTGATGAAAATAAGTAATCTAACAGTAGAGATTTTCGAATCTATAAAAAGGAAAAAATATTTACTAATCTTTTATACACTGTTCTTGTTGTTTTCATTTTTGACACTTTCGGTTTCAGATGTCATGTTGCAAGAGAATAGTAATGAAGAACATAGGGTGTCAGTTGGTAATACAAAAACATATAAACTTGTAGACACGCTCATTGGGGAAAAAGAGGAAGTTTTTTTGAGGAATCTTCAAAGTGTCAGTTACCTCAATGCCATGTACAAAGAATTATCAGATAGCCAAAAAGGGAAATACCAGGTAGTAAATAGTCAAAGCATCAACTATTTACAAGAAAAGGATTTACCAACTGAGTTTATCGAACATTATGAGCAGATTGCAGGTTCTGTTAGTAACTGGAGTAAAGAAGAGATTCCTTTTAAATCACTACAAATGAACGATCATGCATTGGAACGCTTCGATCTTAGAATAGCAAGTGGACAATCCTTTTCTCATAGTGATTATCAATATAATAGAGATAAAATTCCAGTTATCTTAGGGAATAGTTACTCAGACTATTACACCATAGGAGATAAAATACAGCTATCTTATCTTTTCAAACAGTTTGATGCAGAAGTCATTGGTTTTGTTGAAAAAGGTGAAAGGGTCACTTTTAACGAATACGAAGACTATGTACTAGATCATTATATTATTTTGCCATTTATAGAAAATGCTCCTCAAAAAATCAGTGAAGAAGAATTTTCTTTTTTTCAAAAACATTTTCTAAATGGGGTCAATGGCTACTTTCAAGTTCCAGAATCTTTTTCACAAGAAAAAGTTTACAAGTTAGTAAATGAAATTTCTTCGACATATGAATTGGGAACAGTCGATTTAATAGGTGAATCAGGATTTCATTTATCAGCACTATTATTTATGATTACTAAAAACAATGAATTGCTAAAATTAGTTGTCTCTTTTTCAATGATTATTTTAGTATTGATGACAATAGTTTTTTGTTGTTTAGAAATGTATCGTGATAAAAAAATATATCAATTACATTTGCTGTTTGGGGCGACAAAAAAAGAAATTCGTAATTATATCATGGTAGAAAAAACATTGCTTTTATCCTTTGTTCTATGTGTGAGTTTGACTTTAACCAACTATTTAGGGGGAATTACATTTGTTCTCTTTATTCGTTTACTTTACTTGTCTTTAGTCTTAATTTTTCTATTCTTTTTTTTATCAACTATCATTCTTAGGAAATGGAGAATTACAAATGATTAGTATACAGGATATTTCCCTTAAAATAAGAGATGGTCGGAATAAGAAAGAATTATTTCAACATCTGAATTTGAATATAAACGAGGGACAAAAAATAGCGATCATGGGTAAAAGTGGCAGTGGTAAAACGACGTTACTAAAATTGATTGCTGGACTCATCAAACCGGATACAGGTAATATATTCTTTGAAGATAAGAACCTGAGAGAAATGAGCGCTAACGAAATGAGTGCCAATCGCTTAAATAATATTGGCTTTATTTTTCAGAATAATCCTATGATTGAGAGTAAAAATGTATTTGATAATATTGCTTTACCCTTAAAATATTTAGGAATCGAAAAGAAAATCATCGATCAAAAAGTCCGTGATATTTCTAAAAGCCTAGCTGTTGATGATTTATTATTAGAGAATCCGATTTATCTATCTGGAGGAGAAAAGCAAAGAGTTGGCATTGCTCGAGCGCTTATTACTGAACCTAAGCTTATCTTAGCAGATGAGCCTACAGGTTCTTTAGATGCGGAAACCCAAGCTATGGTTTTGAATATTTTTCAAAAAATTGAATTAACTAGAACTAGTTTTATTATGGTAACACACGATGTTTCCGTAGCGAATATTTGCGATGAAGTATATATGTTACAAGACAAAAAACTTTATATCTCTTGAAAATCTATTGGGATATTCGCAAAAAATGCCAAAAATTAGTATATTTGAAATTTAAAACATCAGAGTCTCCTAGTTCAATAGTAAATAAAAAACGAGTTTGGTTTTGACGATCATGTCAAAATTGGACTCTTTTTTTCATTTTTTTAAATGTGGAATAAATATAAATTCTTTACACTATTTCCCTACAAAAGAGTATACATGACAGTATAATTTTAATTAAAAATATTGAAATCAAGCCCTTCATGTAAAATAAATAATAGATGAAAATTGATAATGAATTGAAAATATACAATAAAGAAAACTTAATAATTTGTTTGTTTCTAGAAAAATTTCAGAAAACTATTTATTTTATTATTTTTTTGGACTATAATAGCAAATGTTTTTATGTTATTAAATTTCATATATTGATGAAAAGAGATGAAATAATGTTTAAGAGTAAGTTTGTGAATCTTTCCCTAATTTCTGTTTTGTTACTCCATTTATTTTTCCCGATCCAAGTAATTGCCGAAACATTTCTTCCGCAAGATCCAGGAAGTGTTTATGATGATTTAACAGGTGATTATGGTATATTGGGGATTGCTTCTCAGTTCCATGTATTCGCAAAAGAGAAGACCACGATCAATGCGCATACAGAGGGAAATGTAGCAACGGGTGTGTTATCCGCCACGAATAATTTCGGCACATCAATCAGTACAGGTGATTTAAATAAAGAGATCAATTATGCACAATCCGTTGAGACGATCATTAGCTCCGCAGAAACTGCGGCTTTTGATAAACGATCGAATAAATTTATTGTGGGATCAAACAATGTGATCACGACGGAAAATGATAAAATAGTTGTCAACGGAACAAGGTTAGATCACTTATCAGTAGATGAGTTCTATCAAGATCGAGAAGATGCTCAATACATTGATTTCAACAAAGAGTTTGAAAATTTAATGCTGACATCAAATATGTTGATGTCTTTAGATCCATTAAAAACTTATACACCAGATGATTTCCCCGATATGAATAATCGTGTGATTGACTGTACAAATCTGGTTGGGGATCAGCCCTATGTCATCAATGTTGCTGCTTCTGTTCTGGCAAAGAACACCCCCTTACGGATCAACAATCCTGAGGGAAAAGTACTTATAATGAATGTTGTAGATGCACCAACTAGTTTTTCTGTACAGTCCCAAATTCAGTATAACAATCGTTCCAATCATCAAACAGAAGATTTTTCTGATGCCAATATTTCTTGGAATTTCGGTAATTTAACAGAAAAACTAGAAATCAATGCGCCTTTCCAAGGAACGATTATTGCACCTTGTGCGGATATTACAGTCAACCAAAGTCAAGATGGAACGATCATAGGAAAAAATGTGATCTTGAATGCCACAACAAATCGTTGGGACCCAAATGAAATTTTTACTGTACCAAATACGCATGATGACACGACGGATACAACAAGTAGCAGTACAGAGTCAAGTACAAGCGAGAGTAGTACAGAACCAAGCACGAG
>NZ_PUAP01000016.1 GCF_002947535.1 Enterococcus mundtii | reverse complement strand
TATGGTAACCACATCGATGAATTATTGCGTAATTTAAACAAAGACTAATGTTCTGACGAGTTGACTCGTTCGTATCAATGGTCAATCAGAGGTCGGGACAGAAGTGTTTAGCCTCGAGAAATAAGACGCCATCCACGAAATTTGTTCATCAAATTTTTGTGGATGGCGCCTTATTTCCGAAGAGATGCTTTCTGTTTCTCTCGTTTATTCGGTTTTAGAATATGCGAGAGGACTAATGTCCCCCTCACTTTTCGCGCTTATTTTGAAGTCCTTTATTTTTGATTCACAGTCTTTGAATAAAAACCAAAGAAATCGAATTCGAACTAGCAATGATACGCCCGGGATGATATAATTTTATAGGAGAACGAGAGAGGAGGCCACACGGATGGCTGATAATTTAGAACTAGTAATCATTACAGGAATGAGCGGTGCAGGTAAAACTGTGGCAATTCAAAGTTTTGAAGATATGGGGTACTTTTGTATCGATAATATGCCCCCAACACTGATCCCTAAATTTTGGGAACTGATCAAGGAGTCTGGGAAAGTCACAAAGATGGCACTTGGTGTGGATCTACGTTCACGAGCTTTCTTTGATGAGATCCAAAGTATGTTGATCGAGATCGAAAATACAAATTTCATCGATACCTCTGTCTTATTTTTAGATGCCTCTGACGAAGAACTGGTTGCTCGGTACAAGGAAACTAGAAGAACCCATCCGATGGCGATGGATGGTCTAGTAACAGAGGGCATTCGTAAAGAACGAGCAATTTTAAATGACATCAAAGCACAAGCTTCTGTCATTGTTGATACGACGACTTTAACCCCACGACAACTACGTGAAAAGATCAATCAAACCTTTAAAACAAAAGATGATCAAGGGTTTCGGATCGAGTTTGTTTCGTTTGGTTTCAAATATGGGTTACCGATCGACTCAGATATTGTGATGGATGTTCGTTTTTTACCGAATCCTCATTATATCGCAGATCTAAGACCATTGACTGGGAAAGACAAGCCAGTATATGATTACGTGATGTCCTTTGACGAAACAGAATTGTTTTATTTGAAATTTCTTGATCTATTAAAAACAGTCATGCCAGGATATATCAAAGAAGGAAAAAGCAGTTTGACCGTAGCAATCGGCTGTACAGGTGGGCAACACCGTTCGGTTGCTTTGACAGAAAGATTATCTCAGGCGCTTAGTGAAAGCTATAAAGTCAACGTGACTCATCGTGACAAAGATAAGCGTAAAGAGACGGTGAATCGCTCATGAAGATGAAAACTTACCGAATTCGAAAACCCAAAATCGTTGTAGTCGGAGGCGGTACAGGCTTACCTGTTATTTTGAAGAGTCTACGTAATCAAGGCGCTGATATCACAGCAATCGTGACCGTCGCAGATGATGGTGGCAGTAGTGGTGAGATCCGTCAATCGATTGCGATGGCACCACCAGGAGATTTAAGAAATGTCTTAGTCTCGCTATCTGATATGCCGCAATTTTACGAAGATATCTTTCAGTACCGTTTCAAAAAAGAAGATCAATTTTTAGCCAATCATACCATTGGTAATTTGATCATTGCGGCAGTCGCTGAAATGAGAGGGAGTACTTATGAAGCAGTGCAACTATTGTCTCGAATGATGCACGTGGATGGACATATCTATCCCTCTTCTGAAACGCCATTGACTTTACATGCGGTCTTCAAAGATGGAACGACAGCGATCGGAGAATCTAAAATCGCTCTTGACCGCAAAACGATCGATCGGGTATTCGTGCGTAATACAGAAGACGAAAGTGAAGCCAAAGCAGGGCGCAAAGTCGTTTCTGCGATCATGGAAGCAGATATGGTCGTCTTAGGTCCGGGAAGCTTGTTCACGAGTATTCTTCCTAACTTAGTTATACCAGAAGTTGGGGAAGCCATGCTTCAAACGAAAGCAGAGGTCGTGTACATTTGTAATATCATGACACAAAAAGGGGAAACAGAACATTTTTCAGATGCTGACCATATTCGTGTGCTGCATCAGCATTTAGACCAACCCTTTATCGATACTGTCTTAGTCAATACAGAAAAAGTACCAAAAGATTACATGGACCCGGAAATCTATGATGAGTATCTCGTCCAAGTAGCTCATGATTTTAATGGCTTAAGAGAAGAAAACTGTCGTGTCATCTCGACAGACTTTTTAGAGTTGAAAAATGGCGGGGTCTTCCATGATGGCGAAAAGGTAGTCGAAGAACTATTCCGCATCGTCTTTGGTTCAAAGCAATAAAAGGAAAAATTTTGTGAAAAGGAGGCGGATAACGTGTCATTTGCAGCTGAAGTCAAGAAGGAATTGACTGGTTTAGAAGTCCATCGAGAGCATGCAAAAGCGGAATTAGCCGCATTATTACGAATGAATGGCTCACTGGGGATCGTCAACCAACAATTCATCTTGAATGTACAGACAGAAAACGCCGCAATTGCTCGACGGATCTACTCACTTTTAAAAGATCATTATCAAGTACGAAGTGAACTGCTTGTACGTAAGAAAATGAAATTAAAAAAGAATAATGTTTACATCGTTCGCTTGAAACAAGGAACGAAAAATGTATTGATGGATCTAGATATCATGGATGGCATGATGTTCAATGGGCATGTTTCCGATGAGATCATGGGAAATGCGCAAAAGATGCGTTCGTATTTACGTGGCGCATTTATGGCGTCGGGTTCAGTCAATAATCCGGAAACAAGTCGTTATCATTTAGAGATTTATTCGATCTACGAACAACATAACCAAGATATTTGTAATATGTTGAATTACTATGGTTTACACGCCCGTACATTAGAAAGACGTAATGGCTATATCTCTTATTTAAAAGGAGCCGAAAAGATTGCTGATTTCTTGACTCTGATCGGGGCAACAAATTCGATGTTGCGCTTTGAAGATGTACGGATCGTGCGTGATATGAGAAATTCAGTGAACCGTTTAGTCAACTGTGAGACGGCTAACCTGAACAAAACCATTGATGCAGCATCAAAGCAAATTGAAAATATTGAATTGATCGAAGCACGAGTGGGATTACAAGCACTTCCGGAAAAGCTACAAGAAATTGCTGAATTACGCTTGCAACATCCTGAGGTCAGTTTAAAAGAACTGGGAGAGATGATCCCGTCTGGGGCGATCTCAAAATCAGGGATCAACCATCGGATTCGTAAAATCAACGAATTTGCTGAAAAATTAAAGGAACAAGCATCCTAAGGAGTAATGACATTTATTTTAATTTGGATGATTTATAAAAAAGCAGTCTATGTGGTTTGACTTATTTGTATCGGTTTCGATGGCTAAACATTTCATCGAAGCAGAAAACAAATGTCAGACCACTTTTTTTTCTTTTCCTCAAAAATGGGCATGAACCTAGATTTTAGGTGCTTATAATGAATGTAAATCAGTGATAGTGAGGAGGAGGAGCCATTATGGAAGAAGTACATAAAAATAAGAAACGAAAAATAGATGAGCTATATCCCACGAGACTACTAAAAGAAAAACGTGATCAAGCCATTTATCGTGATTTGGTATCAGGTCAGTTGGAGAAAGACATCATGAACAAGTACCAAATCAGTAGAGAACGTCTTTATACAACCAAGAAAAAGCTTGCTATTCAAGAAGTCATCCGGCAACAAAGGCAAAAAATAATTGCCTATAGGTTGAAATTGACAGTTCCGCAAGTTCGTAGGTATCGAGATGATTATATTTATACCACATTATCAAGAAATGGAGAGATTGCAGCATTAGCAGCTGAATTACAGATGAGTGAAAAGCAAATCCTACAGATTCGTAATAAAAGGATCGCCATTGAATTGATAAAAGGATCGAGTTTAAAAGAAGTAGCAAAAGATTCACAGTTAACAGTCAATAAAGTCCGTTCGATCAGAAATGAACAGATTATCGAACGATTGAAAGAACAACATCCTGAAGAAATTTCCAGAGATTTTAATTTATCAATGGAACAAATATTTTTGATCAAGCAACGTTCGCTAGAATCAAATAGTAAGACAAAAGAGTCGTCCGTAGCGATTAAAAATCTCTTGGATCAATTAGAAGAACGCAAAGCGAAGGTGCTAAGGTTACTTGAAGAAGGAAAACCGACAAAAACTGTTGCCCGAGAATTAACGATCAGTCAACGAACGGTCATCGATATCCGTAATCGTGAAATCGAAAAATCATTCGAAGCTGGACATACTGGTCAAGAAATCAGTCAGCGTTTCCACATTGAAATCGAGGAACTCTATCGACTGAGAGATGTTCGTCTATTGATACAAAGCGATCAAGGGAAGACAAGTAGTCTTCTTTCAAAAAGATTTAATGTGTCGTTATCCAGAGTTGGATCGATTGTATGTCGAAATAATTCTTCTAGTAAACTTGACCATACTACAGCAAGCTCTCGAAAAACATTTGATATTTCAATAGTATCTGATGAAACAAGACGAGAAATTCTGAAACGAATCAAAGAAACTAAAATAACGAAGGCTCTGGGAAAAGAATTAGGGGTAATCGTTCCGCTGATCTATAAAGTGAGAAATCATGAGATATTAACAAAATTGAACCGTGGGGAATCCACTCAAGCGATTGCGGATGAATTCAAAATGGATGTCAAAAATATTCGTGAAGTTATTTTCCGAGCAAATTTGGCAGAATTTCCAAATATCAAGCGTCGTACTTTAGATTATTTGACACCTGAACAAGTGAAAACAGTAATAAATTGCATCAATCGCAAAATGACGATCAAAGAAATTTCTGAAGTGCTAGGTATCAAAGACTCGTTGGTCAGATCGGTGAATACCAAAATGAAATCGCAAAAAGGAACAATCAAGATGAAGCATCGAGTCACAAAGGAACAGAAAAAACAGATCATGCAAGACCTAAACTACATGAACCCATTTGTGAATTCTTCGAAATCAGGAGTTAGTGAGTCGACTATCCGCGTCTTGACTACTAGGTTTGAAGAAATCAAGGGGAAAGAAATCCAAGAAAGACAAAAAACAGCAAAAATGAAAGACCTACAAAAGGTTGACGCGCTAATGGCTAAGGTGAAGAAAGAAGCGAAGATCCGCAATATCCAGCAAATCATTCAAAGAGAAAAAATGGTAAAAACGAAATTGATTACACAACGTGAATGAATAGAAGCGAAGAGTGGAAAGGATTCTAAAGAGCACACTCACTCTTTTTGATCAAGATGAGTTAGACTCATTGTCTTCATTTCTTTTTATTATATATTAAAAAAATAGATCAAAGAAATATTCCTAGAACGAGAGAGTCAAACAAATTAGCTAGGAGGAAACTATAAATGAGTGATCATGAAAAGCAGGTAGTAACATCCAAAAGAAGATTTCAATTACGTACGCAAGCAATTAAAAAAAAACAAGACGTATTAGCAGAATTAAGACATTGTAAAACGAACACATATATCATAAAAAAACACCACCTAACTCTTTGGCAAGTCAGATTCGTTATAAAGAGAGAGGTTATACGACAAATTAAAAAAGGGACTCGTATGGAAGTAATCGCTCACCAATTGAATATGTCGTTAGACCAAATTCGTGAGGTGCGCAATACCTATATCAATAATCATTTAATAAATGGTGCTTCGAAGACTGATCTTGCTAAAAATCTACATATGGAGCGTCAACAGATACTTGCTATTCGAAATCATACGATCGAGAAAAAGTTAGTCCAAAAAGTGAGTATCAAAGAAGTCGCACATAGGTGGAGATTGACAGAGAGTGGTGTAGAAAAAATACGCGAGCAAGCCATTTTAAGACGATTACAAATGACCCATCCAGAAGATGTTGCCAATACTTTTCATTTATCAGTTGAAGATGTTTTACGTATTCGACAGAAAATCAGCCAACCACTTGCTTTGCAAAGTCATGTCACAAAAGAAAGTAAGAAATGGCTAAAAAATATCAATCAACAAGAACAAGCAATTGTCGCGAGCTTAGAACAAGGAAAGCCAACAAGAGTGGTTGCCCAGCAATTGAATATCAACCAAAAATTTGTTATTCGGACACGTACTCGTCATATTGAACAAGCATTCGAGAAAAAGCAACCATTAGCAGAAATCAGCGAGCGATTTTATACGCCTGCTGATGAACTGAGAAAACTTAGGAATCAGCGAATTTTGTATTATCGCGAAGATGGAATCAAAGCGAGCGTCTTAGCTAGAAAGTTCAATATGAAAACTACTGCACTTCAGAAAATTGTTTACCAAAATAAGGCAGTGCAACAGCCTATGAAAAAAGATAAGCAAGGGAATAAAACTGAACCACTGCCGGCTTTTTCAGCTGAAACATATGCTAAATTTATGGAAGGATTAAAAAATGGGAAATCAATGGCCGATATTGGCGTCTCTCTTAACTTGGATCACAATAAAACTTATGCAATTAGAAATCACCTGCTTTTAACGAAGCTTAATAATGGGGAGAAAACAAAAGATGTCGCAAAGCAATTCAACACAAATGCGACAAATATTTATCAAATCATGTTTCAAGCGGATTTAGTAAACTATCCCAATATCAAAAGACGGACGAATAGTTATTTGACGGAGGAGCAAACGCAGGATGTTAAGCGGATGATTCGGGAAGGAAAAACAAACAGTCAAATTGCGAAGCTACTTTCGGTAAAAAAATCATTAGTCATTAGTAAGAGAAAATCAATGAAAAAAATGACAAGACTATCTAACAAGAAACGCAGAATTACAGATGAACAAAAATCAGCGATCCTTGCAGATAGTGTGTATCTTGATAAGGTCACTAATGCCATGAAACATGGGGTAAGTATAGAGGCAGTCCGAGTCCTCTCAAAGCGCAATGATAAAATGAGAATAAAAAAAATCAGTGAACGAAAAAAGGATATGGAGAAACTAAAAAATTTCAAACAAATAGAACAAGAAATTAAGCGACAAGCAAAAGTAGAGAATATCAAGCGAGTCCTCCAAGAAAAACCGCAACAGTTTCGTTCAAGCAAACATACTTCCTTACTACAACGCTAAAAAATAGACCGGAAAAGCCAATCGCTTTTCGGTCTATTTTTGATTTTGAACATCAAAGAATGGATAAATGATGGTTTATTTCACCAATTCACTCAATTCTTCCGGTGTGATCGATTCATCAAAGATATGTTCATCAATGATCACAGTAGGAACGAATTGGATGTGGGCTGCGTTTGCTTCATCGATGATCGCTTGAGTAGTTGTTTGGTCTTCTTGTTCAGTCAAGCCAAGTGTTTCAGTAGCATATTCGGCAATCCCGTCTAAATCAAGTTGTTTCCATTCATCCTGCGCATCGAAAATCGCTTTGATTTGTTCCAATGCTACGTCTCCATCGGTCGTAGTGATATGATGATGCATCACATTTCCTTTTTGCAAACTAGGTTTTTCTTTGTCGAACAATTTGATGATTCGTAAAAGTCTTCCAGATCGAACCGCCTCTTCTAAAACGTCGTAAGATTCGATAAACCATTGGCGACAATAAGGACAAGCAAGATTGACAAATTCGATCATTTGTTTTGGTGCATCTTCGTTTCCGTACATGATTCCAGTAGTTTTGTTTGTTTTTGTTGCATCGATAATTGAAATATCCATTTTTTAAACACCTCTTTCTTCTATTGTAATAATTTTGTATCAAAAAAGACAATGATTTGTTCAAAAAAATAAGTGTGTGTGTGTAATCAGTTTTGATTTCCTATAAACTGCATAAAGGATGATAAAAAAAATTGAATGTGAAGTTAACGTTCTAAGATAGAAAAAAATATTTATGCTTTTTATCTGCCGGTTCTGTTCAAAGCGTTCTTAACACAACCGAAGCATGTGATTTTTCTTTCAAAATTAGGAGGTTTTCTTTGTTCGTTTACGGTATAATAGTAAAGATTATTTAGATAAATTGAGCAAAGGTGATGAAACATGCGAAAAATGAAGACCATGGATGGCAATACAGCTGCTGCATATATTTCATATGCGTTTACAGAATTAGCAGCGATCTATCCAATTACGCCTAGTTCGACAATGGCTGAACTTGTCGATCAGTGGGCAGCTTCAGGCAAAAAAAATATTTTCGGACAACCAGTGAAAGTTGTAGAGATGCAATCAGAAGCTGGTGCTGCTGGAGTCGTACATGGGTCACTAAAAACTGGAGCATTGACAACAACGTATACTGCTTCACAAGGATTATTACTGATGATCCCGAATATGTATAAGATTGCCGGTGAACTTTTACCTAGTGTTTTCCATGTAGCCAGTCGAGCGGTGACGACGAATGCGCTGAATATTTTTGGGGATCATGGCGATGTGATGGCCGCTCGTCAAACAGGATTTGCGATGCTTGCAGAAAGCAGTGTCCAAGAAGTAATGGATCTAGCACCAGTGGCGCATCTAGCTTCCTTAGAAGGGGAGATCCCCTTCGTCAACTTTTTTGATGGTTTTCGAACAAGTCATGAGATCCAAAAAATCGAAGTGTTGGAATATGATGAATTAGCACCTTTGATCCCGCAAGAAAAATTGCAGGCATTTCGTGAACGTGGGATGAACCCTAATCGGCCGACGACCAGTGGAACGAATCAAAACCCTGATATCCATTTCCAACAACGAGAAACGATCAATCAATACTATGATCGTTTACCTCAAATCGTGAAAAAGTATATGGATAGAATCAATGAACTGCGAGGAACTTCTTATGATCTGGTTACTTATTATGGAGCAGCCGACGCAGAAGAAGTCATTATTTCAATAGGCTCAGTTGCGCAAACGATCCAACAGACAGTTGATTACTTGAACAAAAACGGTCGGAAAGTCGGGTTCTTGAATATCCATTTATATCGTCCGTTTCCAATTGAGACATTGATCGAAAAACTACCGAATTCCGTAAAAGCAGTCGCTGTATTAGATCGCAGCAAAGAGCCTGGAGCAGGGGGAGAACCTTTGTTACTAGACGTTCAAAGTGCGTTATATGATGCAGAACGTCATCTGAAAGTGATCGGTGGACGTTATGGCATTGGTTCAAAAGATGTGACCCCTGATCAAATCGTCGCGGTTTATGACGAATTGAAAAAAGAAAAAACGGATATGAAGAAACGCTTTACGATCGGGATCGTTGATGATCTGACTTATCATTCTCTTGACGTAGGACCGTCGCTTGATTTGACCGAAGCGAATACGTACCAAGCGAAATTCTGGGGATTTGGATCTGATGGGACTGTTGGAGCAAATAAATCAGCGATCAAAATCATTGGGGACCATACGAACAAATATGCCCAAGGCTATTTTTACTATGATTCAAAAAAATCAGGCGGTTTGACCGTTTCGCATTTACGTTTTGGTGATACGACGATCCGTTCGACCTATCTAGTCGAGCATGCCGATTTTGTGGCTTGTCATACGCCTGCTTATCTCCACAGCTATGATCTAGTTAAAGGGTTGAAACCAAAAGGGACTTTCTTGTTGAATACACTTTGGTCGGATGAACAATTAGCGACACATCTACCTACGCATCTAAAACGATACTTAGCAGAAAACGAGATCCAATTTTATACGATCAATGCGATGCGCTTGGCGCAAGAAGTCGGATTAGGTCGGCGGATCAATACGGCAATGGAAACGGCCTTTTTCAAGTTGGCGAATATCATACCATTTGAAGAAGTCCTGCCGATTTTGAAAGAGGAAGCCTTGAAAAGTTATGGTCATAAATCAATGGCGATCGTTGAAAAAAACATCAAGGCGATCGATCGCACGGTGGAATTGTTGCATAAAGTCGAAGTACCGGCTGAATGGGCAACATTGGAGCTTCCAAAAAAAGAAATGAACACCTCAAATCGCTATATTAGAGACATCCTTGAACCAATCAACGCCCAAGAAGGAAATCAGCTCTCAGTTAGAACCTTGGCAGAAAATGGAATGACACGAGGCGATATGCCTTTAGGAACAGCTGCTTTCGAAAAACGCGGAGTCGCACTTGAAGTACCTGAATGGATCAGTGAGCGCTGTACGATGTGTAATGAATGTTCTTTCGTTTGTCCACATGCAGCGATTCGACCATTCTTAGCCGATGAGGAAGAACTGGAAGAAGCACCGGAAGGGTTTATTGTTCGAGAAATGCGTGGACCAGATGGATTGAAGTATCGTATCCAAGTATCTGTCGAAGATTGCACCGGTTGTGGTCTATGTGTCGAAGCTTGTCCTGCAAAAGGCAAAGCACTCGTGATGAAGCCTTATGAAGAGCAAAAGAAACAAGCAATCAATTGGGCATTTGCAATGACACTGCGTCAAAAAGAAAATCCAGTCAAAGGTAAAAATACAGTGTTATCGACCCAATTCAATCAACCTTTATTAGAATTTTCAGGCGCATGTTCCGGCTGCGGCGAAACGCCTTACGTGAAGTTATTGACACAGATGTTTGGTGATCGCATGATGATTGCCAATGCCACAGGCTGTTCATCCATTTGGGGTGGAGCAGCACCTGCTTCACCATTTACCACAAATGACTGTGGACAGGGACCAGCTTGGTCAAACTCATTGTTAGAAGACAATGCTGAATTTGGGTACGGAATGCTTTTAGCCGCACAAACAAGAAGAGAAGCATTAGCGGAAACAATGAAAAAAATGATGCCAAAAGTTTCCACAGAATTACGTCAATTGATGGAAGACTGGTTGGCACATATGTTTGAGAGCGAAGGCACGCAACAGCGCGCCGCAAAATTATGTGCAGCAATTGAAACTGAACTCGAACTTATACCAGAATTACAGACGATCTACCAGGATAAAGATCTATTTGTCAAAAATAGTCAATGGATGATCGGTGGCGATGGTTGGGCGTATGATATCGGATTTGGTGGAATCGATCACGTCTTGGCAAGTGGCGCAGATGTCAACATTTTAGTCATGGATAATGAAGTGTATTCTAATACAGGTGGACAAGTCTCAAAAGCCACACCTGCTTCGGCAATCGCTAAATTCTCAGCAAATGGGAAATATGCGTCGAAGAAAGACTTAGGCATGATGGCGATGACATATGGGAATGTGTATGTAGCGCAAATTGCTTCAGGTGCAAATCAAATGCAAACGATCAAAGCATTTGAAGAAGCGGAAAAATTCCCTGGACCATCGTTGATCATTGCGTATACGCCATGTATTGCTCATGGGTTACTAGGTGGAATGAAAGAATCGATCAAAGAAGCAAAAGAAGCAGTGGCTTCAGGTTATTGGTCGTTGTATCGCTATAATCCTGAATTGATCGAAAAGAATAAAACGCCGATGACGCTAGACTATAAAAAACCTGATTTCTCAATGATGGCTGACTTCATGCGCAAGCAAGTCCGTTTTTCATCTCTGGAAACGATCCATCCACAGGCTGCGGAGCAATTATTCGACAAAACGATCCAAGATGCGAAAAAACGTTTTTATAACTATGCAGCAATGACCGGACAATTGGAAAAAATCAAAGCGAAGATCGAACCGACAGCCGGTAATGAAAATCCAGAGGTCGAAAAGCCGAGAGTCAAAAAAGAACGCACGGTTGACCCAGAAGCAGAAGCTAGACGTGCTGCCAGACGCGCTGCTAGAGCGGAAAGAAGAAAAGACAAAGAACAATAAAATCAAATGAACCCAAGGAACAACAGAACTTTTGGGCCAATGAACAAAAAATGTAAATTTCTTGAAAAAAATTGGTTTTTGTGAGGAAATTCCAAGCAGATAAGTCTCTTCTGGTGAAACATATGATATACTAAAGAGGAAATCTCAAAAGAGAAGAGAGGCTGTCTATGTCATTTCAAATCGGAGAACTTTTTAATTTAGATTATTGGCGACAAATGTTTTCCGGTGACTTGTTTTCTCAGAATTTTTTGGTGAACATACTCGATGTATTGGTTGTATGGTATTTAGTTTATAAACTCATTCAACTATTGCGAGGAACAAAAGCAATCCAATTGCTTAAAGGGGTAGGGATTTTTGTTGTTATTCGAATCTTAGCCGAGATCATTGGTCTACATACCTTATCTTGGTTGATGAATCAAGTGATCACGTATGGTGTGATTGCGGCTATCGTCATTTTTCAACCAGAGATACGGCGTGGATTAGAACACCTCGGTCGTAGCTCACTTTTCAAACAATCGAAAAGTGAGAAGCAAGAAGATGAACAGATGATCCTTTCTTTTGACAAAGCGATCCAATATATGTCCAAACGTAAAATCGGTGCCTTGATCACGATCGAACGTCACACTGGTTTGGATGAATATATCGAAACTGGGATTGCTTTAGATGCCGATATCACTGGCGAATTACTGATCAATATTTTTATTCCGAATACACCGTTGCATGACGGTGCAGTGATCGTGAAGGATGGAAAAATTGCAGTAGCCAGTGCCTACTTGCCTTTATCTGAAAGTATGTTGATTCCGAAAGAATTCGGAACCCGTCACCGAGCGGCTGTCGGAGTCAGTGAGGCGAGCGATGCGATTACGATCGTTGTCTCAGAAGAAACAGGAGACGTCAGCATTACGTTGGATAACCAATTGATGCCTGGCTTATCTCAAGAAGAATATTTGACGATCTTGCGTAAAAATTTGATCGTCGAAGAAAAAAGCAAAAATAAAAATACGCTCCAAACCTTCTTAGACGTGATGACTAAGGGAGGGGATCACAAATGATCTCAAAAGAGAGGCGTAAAAGTATCTTATATGCGTTTGTTGCGTTATTATTCAGTATTGTGCTGTATTTTAATGCAAACGGACAAACTGTCCAAGACACACTGTCAGGAAATGAAGCTTATACACAAAACGTTTCTGATGTTTCAGTACAACTTTTATACGACACGGATCAATATTATATCCATGGATATGAGAGTACGGTCACAGCAAAGTTGTCCAGTGCCAACCGTGTCCAGTTGAATGCCGAAGCAATCGAAGATACGAGAATGTTTCGTGTGACGGCGGACCTCACTGGTTTAGGTGAAGGAACACATGAAGTGCCATTGAAAATCAGAAATCTTAGCAGTGCAGTCAAAGCAAAACTTGAGCCAGATACGATCACAGTGACTATCGAGAAAAAAGTGACGAAGGAATTTGAGGTCACGCCATTACTCACAACAGAATCGACACCAGCTGGATTCGAATTGAATGACCTTGAATTGTCACCAAATAAAGTGACGGTCACGACTGGCGACCAAACACTGGAAGAGATCCAACAGATCGTAGCGAGGATCGAACCTGCGATGATCACCGATGATGGCATCGACACAAGAGTTACTGTACAAGCATTGAATAGTGCAGGAGAACCTTTGAGTATTGTCTCAGACCCAGTACAAGTCACTGCAAAAGCTACGGTCACAAAACCTACGAAAACGATCCGACTTTACGGAACAGCACAAGGGACTCCTGGGAACAACGTCGAGAATTATGATTTCAGTTTCTCCGACATCGAAGCAGAAGTCACTGGTTCAGAGAGTCAATTGGCTCAACTAGGAAATAGCATCACGATACCGATCGATATCTCTGGAATCGTCCACCGGACGACAAGAAACATCGATATTCCGATAGAGAGTGGACTTAGTATCACACCAACTTCGATCGATGTTGAGATCACACCGATCCTGAAATCAAGCACGGAAAACACTAGCCGTTCTAATTCGGGAAATTCGGGAGGAAGTACAACTTCTGGTGCAGGATCTACACCAGCGAACTCTTCGTCATCGACGACACGTCAGTCCGAAGAGACGCAGTCAACATCGAGTGAAGGGTCGAATGAATCATCAAGTGAGACAACAGAATCAAGTAGTCAACCGAATAGTCAAGAGGATTCATCGGAAAATTAAGTTAAAGGAGCAAATTTACAGCTATGGGTAAATATTTTGGAACGGACGGTGTCCGTGGAGAAGCGAATAAAGAACTAACACCGGAATTGGCCTTCAAATTAGGGCGTTGCGGCGGTTATGTACTGAGCCAACATGAGAAAGATGGAAAACGTCCACGTGTATTGGTTGGACGTGACACAAGAATTTCAGGTCAAATGCTCGAAGAAGCGTTAGTTTCTGGTCTGTTATCTGTCGGGATCGAAGTTTTTCAATTAGGTGTGATCTCTACACCAGGAGTGGCTTACTTGACACGTTTGCAAAAAGCAAGCGCGGGTGTCATGATTTCTGCTTCACACAATCCAGCTCAAGATAACGGCATCAAGTTTTTTGGTGCAGATGGATTTAAATTAGATGATGACCAAGAATTAGAAATCGAAGCATTGTTAGATGCGGAAGTCGATGAATTGCCACGACCTTCTGCTGAAGGATTAGGTACAGTCGAAGAGTTCCCAGAAGGATTGCTGAAATATTCACAATTCTTAGTACAGACGATCAATGGCGATCTTTCAGGCTTAACTGTCTGTGTCGATGCGGCAAATGGTGCAACAGCCACATCTGTCAATCGCTTGTTTGCTGACTTGGAAACAGATTTCTATACGATGGGAACAAATCCGAATGGCTTGAACATCAATGACGGTGTCGGATCAACGCATCCTGAGCGTCTAGCAGAAATGGTAGTAGAAAAAGGAGCAGACGTCGGTCTTGCTTTTGACGGTGACGGTGACCGCATTATCGCAGTCGACGAATTAGGAAAAATCGTGGACGGCGATAAGATCATGTTTATCTGTGCAAAATATTTATCAGCTAAAAATCGTCTGAAAAAAGACACGATCGTTACAACGGTCATGAGTAACCTTGGTTTCCATAAAGCGGTCGAAGAAATCGGTTTGAAAGATGTTGTCACACAAGTGGGCGACCGCTACGTTGTCGAAGAAATGCGCAAAAATGACTATAACTTCGGTGGGGAACAGTCTGGTCATATGATCTTCTTAGATTTTAATACAACAGGAGATGGTATGCTTTCTGGTATCCAATTGTTGAATATCATGAAACAAACTGGTAAAAAGTTATCAGAATTAGCGGCAGAAGTAACGATCTATCCGCAAAAATTAGTCAATATCCGCGTAAGCAACAAAAATGGTGCAATGGAAGTTCCTGCAATCAAACAAGTCATTGAAGAAGCAGAAGCTGAAATGGCTGGTGAAGGACGTATCTTAGTTCGCCCTTCTGGAACAGAACCATTATTACGCGTGATGGCAGAAGCACCATCTGATGAAAAAGTGAACTATTATGTCGACAAAATCGCAGCAGTTGTCAAAGCTGAGATCGGGATCGATTAATATAGGGACACAAATAAGAGAGTCAATCTTTGGATCACAGAGATTGACTCTCTTTTTGTGCTTGTTTCTGAAATAAGATCACCACACATAACGGTCATTCAAAAGACGGTGGTTGTTACATGATACAGAACGCGCGAGCAACTGCTTAAATAGATCAATCAAAAAATCCCTGTACGAAATGATTTGTCATTTCGTACAGAGATCGCAAAGGCAATTTACTGTTTAAAGGATCACTTGGTTGATTATTCAACCGTTACAGATTTTGCCAAGTTTCTTGGCTTGTCTACATCGAATCCACGTAATAGTGTAGCGTAATAAGCAAGCAACTGCGTTGGGATGACCATTGCAAGAGGTGAAAGGTATGGATGGACAGCAGGAATCACTAGTTGATCCGTTTCTTTCTCTAATCCATGTGCCGCGATCACTAAGGTTTTTGCACCACGGCTTTCAACTTCTTTTAAGTTGCCTCGTGTATGAGCGCCTGTGATTTCCTCGCTGATAATTCCGATCACCGGTGTACCTTCTTCGATCAGTGCAATGGTGCCGTGTTTCAATTCACCGGCAGCAAACCCTTCTGCTTGGATATAGCTGATTTCTTTTAATTTCAAAGCAGCTTCTAAAGCAACATCATGGTCGTTACTACGACCGATATAAAAAGCGTTGCGCGTGTCATTCAGGAATTCCGCAGCTAGTTCTTGGAGTTCATCTTTTTGGGTGATCACTGTTTCCATCGCATTCGCTACCAAGCTCAATTCGTGCGCCACATCAAATGTCAATGACCGTTCATTGCCTTTTTGATCACCGACTGCTTTTGCAAGTAAAGCTAATACAGCGATTTGAGCAGTGTAGGCTTTAGTTGAAGCAACAGCGATCTCCGGACCTGCATGTAGCAACAAAGTGAAGCCAGCTTCTCTTGATAACGTAGAACCAGCAACGTTTGTGATCGTCAATGAAGGATGTCCTAATTGATTGATCTTGACTAACACCTGACGGCTATCGGCGGTTTCGCCACTTTGGCTCAAAAAGATGAAGAATGGTTTTTGAGATAACAAAGGCATGGTATAACCAAACTCACTAGCCAAATGAACTTCAACTGGGATTCCCGTCATCTGTTCGAAAGAATGCTTGCTCGCTAATCCCGCATGATAACTTGTGCCGCATGCCACGATATAAATACGATCACTTGCTAACAGTTCTTCCATCAATTTATGATCTAAAGGAATTTCATTGTCTTCATTCACATAGGTTTGCGCGATTTTACGCATGATGATCGGCTGTTCGTCGATTTCTTTCAACATATAGTAAGGGTATGTTCCTTTTTCAATGTCAGAAGCATCTACTTGTGCTTCATAAGAATCACGTTCTATGATCGTACCAGTCATTGTTTGGATCGTGATATCATCTGCTTGAACGATCACCATTTCTTGATCTTCGATTTCAATAAATTCTTTAGTGTAAGCAAGCATCGCCATCGCATCACTTGCGATGACATTGAATCCTTGGCCTTTACCGATCAATAGAGGGCTTTTGTTTTTGGCAACGAAAATTGTTTCAGGAGCTGTGCGATCCATCAAGGCAAACGCGTAAGAGCCTTCGATGACTTCTAGCGCTTTTCTAAATCCTTCTTGTGTATCTTGCGCTTCTTCCACGAATTTTTCAATCAAATGAACAACGATTTCCGTATCTGTTTCGCCAATGAAGTCATCAGCGGCTACGTATTGTTGTTTCAATTCTTCAAAATTTTCAATCACCCCATTGTGGACTAAAACAAAACGTCCGCTTTGTGAGTGGTGGGGGTGCGCATTTTTCTCTGCGGGTTCCCCATGAGTTGCCCATCTTGTATGACCGATACCTGCTGTACCAGTCGTTTCTGGAGATAATTTATCTTTAAGGTTTTGGATTCTACCACGTGCTTTGACTAAATGGTCCTGTTTTCCATTTGAGACAAAGATACCCGCAGAATCATACCCGCGATATTCTAATTTTTCTAAACCATTGATCAACCCTGGTGTCACGTTCTCTAATCCAATCATTCCAACAATTCCGCACATAAAAAAACATCCTACTTTCTGTTATAAACTTGATATTAGCGTTTCCAACTGCGTAAGAAACCTTTTGTTCTACCTTCACAGATAGTTTTTGTGTTTCTTTTTAGGGTGCAGTCCCTAGGGCCATCCGCCGAATCCTTCGATCAACCCTCTCCTCGTCATCTGTTAAAACAGACCTGGCGCTATTCCGTATTGGTCTAATTATCCTCCCGTTATTATTTTCTTTGGAAACATCTAAAATCATAACGTTAATGTGTGAGGTTTGTCAATAAAAAAGATAAAAAATTAAATTGGTATATATCTAATTGGGATGAACGAAAGAAAATTATCAAATTCGACTATCATCTTTTCTTTGAGTTCGGTACAATAATTATAGATAGAAGGAGGATGAAAGATGGAAGAGAAGATAGAAATCATGACGTTGGGGATGTTAAAAAAACAAATTGCAGCATTTGAAAAAACAGAACACGTGACGGATGACACTAAAATCTTTTTGGATACCGGATGGGACAGTATCCAAGAAATCGCCCCTGATGCGTTCGAAATCGAACATGCGCAACAGTTTGTCGTTGAAGATGAATTGACCCACGAACAGTTTACTGGTTACACCCTTGAAGAAAAAGCAGAAAAGATGAATGCGACACCTGGTTCTGAAGCGGTGATCGTGATTAGAAATCTATATTAGGAGAGTGTAAAATGAATAAGAAACGTTGGATAGCAGTACTGATTGCTGCCGGCTTATTGGTTGTTTCGTTGGTATCTTCTAGTTTGACCCAACCACAAGAAGAAGTACAAATGGGCAACATCAATAGTTGGTTATATGGAGACGATGAAATGTCACCGGTCGTACTTGAAGAAGGCAGTGGCATGGGAAGAATCGCAAAATTGACTGTTGATGGCGCCATAGCAAGTGGAGGCTCTTCTGGTCTATTTGCTACTGAGAGTTATAATCATGAAGATTTCTTGAAACAAATTGAAGCAATCGAAGCCGATGAACGTGTCAGTGGGATTTTCTTGGAAGTCAATTCTCCTGGTGGCGGTGTTTATGAAAGTGCAGAAATTGCCAACTTACTAAACGAGGTCCGAACAGAACGTGACTTACCGATGTATGTCAGCATGAAAAATATGGCTGCTAGTGGTGGTTACTATATTTCTGCACAAGCCGATAAAATCTTTGCAACGGAAGAAACAGTGACTGGTTCAATCGGTGTGATCATGTCTGGACTCAACTATTCAGGCTTGCTTGAAAAAATCGGTGTCGAAGATACAACCGTAAAAAGTGGTGCACTAAAAGATATGGGTTCAGCGACTCGACCTGAAACTGAGCAAGATCATGCTGTATTGCAAGCTTATATCGACAATGCTTATAATCGTTTTGTCAAAGTTGTTAGTGAAGGTAGAAACAAATCAGAAGATGAAGTGAAAAAAGTCGCAGATGGTCGTATTTACGACGGTGTACAAGCGAAAGAAGCAGGTTTGGTGGACGAAATCGGTTATCCAACAGATGCTTTAGCAGCGATGAGAGAAGATCTTGATCTAAAAGATGCTGAGTTGGTCGAATATTCAACAAGTTCAACTGGATTTGGCAATACTTGGTTTGGTGCGAAATTAGCAGAATTACAAGGGTTGCAAGCTTCTGAAACAAGTCAGATCTTGTCATTACTTGAAAGTTTAGGAACAGCAGACTCTCCAAGAGCAATGTATCTATATGGAGGTGAGTAAGCATGAATGAGAAATCAACGAACACATCTCCACTCGAAGAACGACCAAAGACCAATGAGGAACCGAAAGTAGCAGAAAATACGGCGTCATCATCTGAACAAGTTTTTAAAGTAGAAGAAAATAAATTAGCAGATCTTACGAATAGAAACCAAGAAACAGTAGACGCTTCAGTTGCTGCTAAAGATGAAAATCCGGTTAGATCAAACACTAGCTCACGTGAAGAGCTTGAGTCTGAAACACAAGCAAAAAAAGATCAACCGGCTGTAGGACCAGATCCGGGGTTTTCTCAAAAGGTGCTGAGTTCTTTCGAAGAAAAACCTTTGTCAGCAACTGAGATCAAAGAAAATCAGAAAAAATGGAAAAAATATATAGAGCAGAAAACCGATGAACCAAGTATCAATCGCTTTCCTTATTATTTCTTTGCCGGTTTTTGGGTCCGCTTCGCTGCGTTTTTGATTGATTTGATTTGTATCGGGTCGATCAGCCGCTTAACGTTAGGTATCGCAGTGAACCTTGGATGGCTTCAAGTGTCCGATTCTTATTTAAGCATCTACGGTAGTTTGTCATTGATCGCTTATTTAGCGTATTTTATTTTATTGACGAAATGGAATCATGGACAGACGATCGGAAAAATGATCTTTGGTATTCGAGTGATCAGTTTTGATGAAGAAGAATTATCTTGGAGTACGGTACTAGTCCGTGAGGGGGCTTGCCGCTTCATTTTGAGATTTCCGTTACTTTTTGTCGGCTATCTCCCAGTCATCTTTAGCAAGAAAAAGCAACACATCGGTGATTATTTTTCAAATACGAGTGTGGTAACGATCAATATGATCAAAGCATTTAATCAAGAGATGAATGCTTGATTCTTTACGTAGAGAAAATGGCTGAATATTGGTTATTGTTCAATAAGTCGTGTCAGACAAATGATTAAACAGTGAAGGGAAGAACCTAAGTGAGACCGATCGATTTTCCTGATAAATACGACAATTTGATGCGTATTGGCCAACAGGCATTAACAGAACATCAGTACAATCAAGCAAAAGAACTGTTTGAGCGTGCATATGAACTTGAAGCAACATTTGAAGCGAACACATTGTACGTGTTGGCACTATCAGAACTGGATATGTGGCAAGAAGCACTCCATCAAGCGCTTTTGCATGAGAAACAATACTTAATGAATGAAGAATTGGCTGCTTTTTACTTTGATTTGCTGATTACAGCAAAGGATTTTTTATATGCACGAAAATTGATTGCAAGTGCAGACTTTCCAGAAGATTTTGAACAAGCAGTCTTGCTAAAAATCCAGCAATCAGAAGAATTAGTCGGACAGATGCAACGACAGAAGATTCGCGAAATCTATCAACTGGTCGAAAAATTACCTTTTGAAAAACCAACTACTCAGTTGAGTTATATCCAAGAAATCGAGCAACTACCATACCACGAATTTATCCAGACCGCTAAAAAGTTGATCGTGCTAAAAACGGTCCATGTTCTTGTACGGGCTAAGTTGCTTGAGTCGCTCGTTCAAGTGAAAGAATCAGCACCGATTGCATATTTGACGATCGAGGAAGAATTGGTCGAAGTTATACCAAAGAAAATGGTCCGTCCAGAAGAGCAAACTTCCTATCAACGGATCAAACAATTGGCGGAAGCCTATGAGCGAGAAGATGCCTTGATGAGTGAGAACTTAAAAGAAGAGTTTACGATGCAATCAGCGATCGTTTATCCGATCTATGATAGCTATATCGGGAATCTTGACAAATGGTTCAAACAAACAGTAGCAACCTATACGGGTCAGCCCTGTGAGGATCTTTCAGCGTCTGAACAATATGAATTCACAGAAAAAAGAAATAAAATAATGACAGAACTATTATTATTCAATACGTAAAAAAACAGAGAAAAAGATAAAAAAGTCATGAAAAACGTGGATTCCCCTCGTTCAATATGTTTACAATTTGGAAGGGTTAGTGTACTATTTAAAGGTATGCATGAAACGTTTTTGATGTATCAAATGAATTTCTAAACTCGGAGGGAAATAAATGACTGCAACATTCGAAAAAAAAGGCACAAATGATGGTGTTTTAACATTTACGATCGGGCAAGATCAAATCCAAAAAGGATTGACAACTGCCTTTAATAAAGTAAAAGGAAACTTGAACGTTCCTGGATTCCGTAAAGGAAAAGTATCTCGTCAAGTATTCAACCGTATGTACGGAGAAGAAGCATTGTACGAAGATGCATTGAACGCTGTATTACCTGAAGCATATGAAGCAGCTGTTAAAGAAGCAGCGATCGATCCAGTTTCACAACCTAAGATCGATGTAGCAAGTATGGAAAAAGGTCAAGATTGGACGATCACAGCAGAAGTAACTGTAAAACCTGAAGTTAAATTAGGTGACTACAAAGACTTAGTGGTTGAAAAACAAGACCGTGAAGTAACAGAAGCAGACGTTGAAGAACGCATCAAACGTGAACAAGAAGCACAAGCTGAATTAGTCATCAAAGAAGATGCAGCAGCTGAAAATGGCGACACTGTCGTTATCGATTTTGAAGGTTTCATCAACGATGAAGCATTCGAAGGCGGAAAAGGCGAAAACCATTCACTTGAATTAGGATCAGGTTCATTCATTCCTGGTTTTGAAGAGCAATTAGTTGGCCACAAATCAGGCGAAAACTTAGACGTTACTGTGACATTCCCAGAAGATTATCAAGCAGAAGATCTTGCTGGTAAAGAAGCAGTCTTCAAAGTAACGATCCACGAAGTGAAAACAAAAGAAGTTCCTGAATTAGATGATGAATTCGCAAAAGATGTTGATGATGAAGTGTCTACATTAGCAGAATTAAAAGAAAAATACATGAAAGAATTGACTGAAGCAAAAGAAAAAGCTGCAGAAGATGCAAAAGATGAAGCAGCAATCAAACTAGCAGTCGAAAATGCGGAAATCGTTGATCTTCCACATGTCATGGTCCATGATGAAGTTCACCGTTCAATGGACGAATTCTTGAACAACATGCAACGTCAAGGAATCTCACCAGAAATGTACTACCAATTAACTGGTTCAACAGAAGAAGACTTGCACAAACAGTTTGAAGAAGAAGCAGAAATGCGTACAAAAACAAACCTTGTGATCGAAGCTGTAGCAGCTGCTGAAAACTTAGATGCCACAGAAGAAGAAATCACTGCAGAGATCCAAGAATTAGCAGAAACTTACAACATGCCGATTGATCAAATCAAACGTGTATTGACAGAAGATATGCTAAAACATGATGTAATCATGAAAAAAGCGATCGAATTGATCACAAGTACAGCAAAAGAAGCAGAATAAGCCACCAAAATAGTTTACCTGCATCTACATGAAAGAGTCCAGGCGCTTAAATGAAGCCTAGACTCTTTCATTTTGTTTCAAACTCCATTGATACTTTTGCTTTTTTTTAAATTATGGTATGATAGGGAAAGACTGTAAAGTCTTTGATAGTTTCTTGCGAAGCAACGCAAGTTAAGGGGTGAAGACCATGTATGATAATCCAAGTGGTAATGAGACTGTACGCTGTTCTTTTTGTGGCAAAACACAGGAAGAAGTAAAGAAAATCGTAGCAGGTCCGGGGGTCTACATCTGTAACGAATGTATCGACCTATGTAAAGAAATCATTGATGAAGAATTTTACGAAGAAGCAGTACGAGAGTTTACTGAAGTACCAAAACCTTCTGAGATTCTTGAAGTATTGGATAATTATGTGATTGGGCAAGAACGTGCAAAACGTTCATTGGCGGTAGCTGTTTACAATCACTATAAGCGTGTCAATCAAGAAGCACAAGACAACGATGATGTCGAATTGCAAAAAAGCAATATCTGTTTGATCGGTCCGACTGGTTCAGGTAAAACATTCTTGGCACAAACATTAGCAAAAACATTGAATGTGCCATTTGCCATTGCCGATGCAACAAGTTTGACAGAAGCCGGTTATGTAGGTGAAGACGTAGAAAATATCCTATTGAAACTCTTGCAATCTGCTGATTACAACGTTGAACGTGCGGAAAAAGGAATCATCTACATCGATGAGATCGACAAAATTGCACGTAAAAGCGAAAATGTATCGATCACGCGCGATGTATCAGGTGAAGGCGTACAACAAGCCTTACTGAAAATCTTGGAAGGAACAGTTGCTAGTGTGCCGCCACAAGGTGGACGCAAACATCCTCACCAAGAATTCATCCAAATCGATACGACGAATGTGTTGTTCATTGTCGGTGGTGCGTTTGATGGCATCGAAACAATCGTAAAAAATCGTATGGGCGAGAAAACGATTGGTTTCGGTACACAAAACCAAAAACTTTCAGAAAATGAAAGTGTCATGCAACATATCATTCCTGAAGATCTATTGAAATTCGGCTTGATCCCAGAGTTTATCGGACGCTTACCTGTAATGGCTGCGTTAGAAAAACTAACAACCGACGATTTAGTTCGTATCTTGACGGAACCGAAAAATGCATTAGTGAAACAATACCAAAAATTACTTTCACTAGATGACACTGCTTTAGAATTTGAACCAGAAGCACTAAAAGCCATTGCGAAAAAAGCAATTGAGCGCAATACTGGTGCACGTGGTTTACGTTCGATCATCGAAGAGATCATGATGGATGTCATGTTTGACATTCCTTCTGATGAAACGATCGAAAAAGTGATCATTACAAAAGAAGCAGCCGAACTTACCGGTAAACCAACAGTTATTTACAAAGACTCAGAAAAAAAAGCGGGATAAAATGAAAGGAGCAGTCGTGAAAGTTTTAGAAGCTTTTTCGACTACTCCTTTTCATTCTGTCGAAGAAAGCGGGGAATGATCCGCTTTACCGTTTTGAAGGAGAGAGAGCATATGAAAGTCCATCATGCGGATATCGTGATCAGTGCCGTTGCACCGAAACAATATCCAGAAACAGATTTACCAGAGATTGCCTTAGCAGGTCGCTCAAATGTCGGGAAATCTTCCTTTATCAATACGCTGATCGATCGCAAGAATCTCGCTCGTACATCAGGTAAACCAGGAAAAACGCAAACATTGAATTTTTATCTGATTGAAAATGCCCTGCATTTTGTCGATGTTCCAGGATATGGTTACGCGAAAGTTTCCAAAACAGAGCGTGCGAAGTGGGGACAGATGATCGAAACTTATTTGACCTCTAGAGAACAATTAAAAGCAGTTGTATCACTGGTAGATGTTCGCCATAAACCATCACAAGAAGATATCCAAATGTATGAATTCTTGAAATACTATGATATCCCAGTGATCGTGGTTGCGACAAAGGCAGATAAGATCCCACGTGGAAAATGGAACAAACACGAAAGCGAAATCAAAAAAGCATTGAATTTCGATCGTAATGATACGTTCATTTTATTTTCTTCTGTAACCAAACAAGGAAAAGAAGAAGCCTGGAAAGCCATCGAAGACGCGATCAGTGAGTAAACAAATAAGACTTGATACTTAGATTGAAAGGCGAACTTTCAAAAGCTAAGGCATCAAGTCTTTTTTGTTTATTTCTTTTTTTTGTCTTTTTTTGGGTCACTCTTTGGTTTTAAAAAACGGTCGATCTCTTCTTTCGAAGCAGCTGTTTTTTCCGGATCAACGCCAAAAGATTCAAATAGTTTGTCTAAATTGTCTGTACGCTCAAATTTCAATCCCATGTTTATCACCTCTCTTTTTATTTTAACATGTTACCCACCATTCAGTGGCATAAGACGAAAAGTTTTAGTTTTTTTTTATTATTCGTTATAATTTGATTATAAATAGATTTGAGAGAGGTGAGAAGTATGGTGTCAAAAGAAAAAATGATGCTTCGTATCGTCTTGACAAGGGACCCTACGAACGAAAAAGAAGAAGCCTATGATTGGTCCATGCTTACTCGTATCTTGCTTGCCCCTGAATTTTTTCAATCCTCTCGTCATATGAAAGAACCGTTTACCTTTTCTGAATTAAAAAAAGCGGTAGAAGACCAGTCTGATAAAGAGACCGGTTGGTTTGAGATCTATGAAAAAGATTTCACTTGTCGTTTTGAATTTGGCTATCATCATCTCCAAATTGATTATCAATTTTTATGGCAGGTTTTTCAAAAAAATGAATCGGTGATCCGAAACTATCTTCAAACAAAAATGCAAAAGAATGGCGTTTTTGCATATATGAGGAGTGTTGAGGAATATTGGTATCATAATACTAGAGAAATTGAAGAACGCTTGTCATTTGAATCTGCCGACAAGATCGAGCAGTTACCTAAAATCAAAGGACGTGATGGGCAGATCGAGGTAGATTGTACCCATTTTCCCGGTTATGATCTGATCGTGGAAGGGCGTTGTTTTACTTCTTGTTGGGAAATGTATTATAGTCAATATTATTATCGATTAATTCCTAAAGAGATTTTTTTGGAAGTGCAACAGGTGGAAGAGATCACGCAATATGAAAATCAAGTAATTGGTATCCAGTTGTATCGCGATCCATTTCGTTGGCAAAGTGAAGCGAATTTAAAATTCCAACAGTATTATCGGGATCAATTAGGGTTTGATCATTTGTCGTGGGACAACGGTGTTGGTTTATTGAAAGAGCCGTATGTCGAGTATGCTTACGCCCAAGATTCCTTACAAACTGTCCAATATCAAAATCATTTGATGCAACCGACAGAAAAGAAGAAAGCAACATTTTTCGTCACAAGAAGCTATGATTTTTCTACTTACGATTACAAAGAAAAAAGAGCGAGAGGTGTTCTTAATCGTCAAGCATTTTTTCCTTGGGTCGATGAAAGCCATAGTCAGTTGATCTGTTACAAAGTGATCGATCCAACATTCATGTTAGATAATGGGGTGGACGCTTATAGTTATTACATCAGTGAATACTTGAATGTCGAGGCACCCGATGAAACGTATCAAGACTATTTGACTTCATTGCGTATTTACTTGCCGACTAAGTTTCTGGCTGATTTTCCTATCGAAGAAATCAGCAAGCGATTATCTGAGATTCAATTCAAACGAATCCGCAGGAGAAGAGGACGTTTAAGCTTTGATGCAGTTCAAGGAAAAAAACGCCTTCGGGTCGTCTTGCTCGATCAAGCAGAATTGACAGGAAATCTACTGATGCAGAAAAATTAACTGATTTGGCTATCTATGGCAAAAATATGGATCGTGCTGAAATGATTGAAAATATGCAATAAGAAAGTATTAAACAAAAAAATTTAAGGTGGCATCCACAATTTACGCTTCAACTTTTGTGGATGCCACCTTACTGTAGTTGAAGGTAGTCAGTGATTCAGGTTTTTTATCGTTTTTGAATGTTTTTGAACGTATCCTGTTGAATATTAAAATAAAATATGCTAGAATCTATCGTGAGGTGATCGTGGAAATGCTTACAGAAGAACGTAAACAAAAAATCTTGCAACTATTGGAGCAACATAAAATTGTCAAGTCCCAAGAGTTAGTGATCTTGTTAGATGCTTCTGAATCAACGATTAGACGGGATCTTCAAGAGTTAGAAGATGAAGGCTTATTGCAACGTATCCATGGAGGAGCCAAAAAAGAAGAGCTTTTAGGTTTTGAACAGAACATGAGTGAAAAAACGCTCAAAAACGTTCATGAAAAACAAGTGATTGCACGACTAGCAGCAGAACTAGTGAACGATGAAGAAGTCATTTATCTTGATGCAGGATCAACCACGTTAGAGATGATCCCCTTTTTAAAAGATAAACGGATCACTGTTGTGACTAACTCAGTAAAACATGCTGCTGCGCTAGTTGATCTGCAAGTCTCAACGATCGTCCTAGGGGGGCAAGTGAAGCTTTCAACGAATGCAGTATTAGGAGCTAATACACTTAGCCAATTACGGGATTACCACTTTAATAAAGCATTTATGGGAATGAATGGCGTTCACCTTGAACGTGGATTCACTACGCCAGATCCAGAAGAAGCAGCGGTCAAACGCTTAGCAATCACAAATGCCCAAGATAGTTATGTTTTACTTGACCATACGAAGTTCAATAAACAAACCTTTGTTTCTGTTGCACCACTGCAAGATGCCACGATCATAACCGAGCGTTGTCCACTAGAATTTCTTGATGACTACAGTGAACGGACGACAATTAAGGAGGCAAATCAATGATTTATACAGTAACGCTTAATCCATCCATCGATTTTATCGTACGAGTAGATGGATTAAAACTCGGTGATTTAAATCGAATGACCGAAGATTTCAAAGTCCCAGGTGGAAAGGGGATCAACGTTTCCCGTATTTTGAAGCGCATCGATTCTGATTCGACCGCTTTAGGATTTCTTGGTGGTTTCACTGGGAATTTTATTTCTGACTGGTTGAAAGAAGAACAAATCGCAACAGCTTTTACACAAGTAAAAGAAGATACACGGATCAACATCAAATTAAAGTCAGATTCTGAAACAGAGATCAACGGACAAGGACCAACGATCTCAGATCAAGCTATTGAACGTTTGAAAGCGGAATTAGCGACAGTTGGAGCAGACGATATCGTGGTATTGTCAGGAAGTGCGCCAGCGAGCTTGCGTGCTGGATTCTACCAAGAGTTGATCGAGATCATTCGTGAAAAAGGTGCTGAGTTTGTGATCGATACCACTGGCGATGATTTGAAAGAAGCATTGAAAAAAGAACCATTATTGATCAAACCAAACAATCACGAATTAGCTGAATTGTATGATGTGACATTCGAATCTGTTGAAGATATCCTACCTTATGGCAAGAAATTATTGGCAGAAGGAGTAAAAAATGTCTTGATCTCAATGGCTGGTGACGGTGCTTTATTGTTTACGAAAGAAGGAACCTACCGTTCGAATGTGTTAGTTCGACCATTGAAAAATTCAGTGGGCGCCGGAGACTCGATGATTGCTGGTTTTATCGGTTCATACAGCAAGCATAGAGATGCGGTAGAAGCGTTCAAATGGGGCGTGGCATGTGGAAGTGCAACTGCTTTTTCAGATGATTTAGCGGTTCGTTCATTCATTGATGAATTGTTACCTGAAGTAGAAATAACAAAAATTGATTAATATCGTGGGGGATAAATCATGGAAATCAAAGACTTAATGATCAAAGATGCGATGATCATGGATCTACAGGCAACTGATAAAAAAGGTGCCATCGATGAAATGGTCCAAAAAATGTATGATGCAGGTCGTATCTCAGATATCGAAACTTATAAACAAGGGATTTTAGCTCGTGAAGCTCAAACCTCAACGGGTCTAGGCGATGGCATTGCGATGCCACACGCGAAAAACGCTGCTGTCAAAGAAGCAACAGTCTTGTTTGCGAAAAGCAAGAAAGGCGTCGATTATGAAGCACTAGATGGTCAACCAACTTTCTTATTCTTTATGATCGCCGCACCAGAAGGAGCGAACGACACGCATTTGCAAGCATTAGCTGCCTTATCACGTTTGTTGATCGATCCAGATTTTGTTGGAAAATTAAAAGAAGCAGGAACACCGGAAGAAGTCCAAGAATTGTTCCAAACTGCTGAACAACAAAAAGAAGCAGAAGCGGTAGCGGAACAAGAAGAAGCAGCAGCACAAACAGCGGCTTCATCCAATAAAAAATTCGTCGTTGCAGTTACTGCATGTCCGACAGGGATCGCTCATACTTACATGGCTGAAGATGCGTTGAAGAAAAAAGCCAAAGAGATGGGTGTAGAGATCAAAGTTGAAACAAACGGTTCAGAAGGAATCAAAAATCGTTTAACAGCTGAAGATATTGCTCGTGCAGATGGCGTCATCATCGCGGCTGATAAAAAAGTCGAAATGAATCGTTTTGACGGAAAAGAATTAGTCAATCGTCCAGTAAGTGACGGTATCCGCAAAACTGAAGAATTGATCAACTTAGCTGTCAGCGGCTCAGCACCAGTTTTCCATGGTGATGGAAAAGAAAATTCTTCTGACGAAGGAAATGCAGATGGAACGATCGGCCAACGAATCTATAAAGATTTGATGAACGGTGTTTCTCACATGTTACCATTCGTTATCGGTGGTGGGATCGCCATTGCCTTATCATTCATGGTCGACCAATTCATGGGTGTACCACAAGATCAATTAGCCAACCTTGGGAATTACAACCAAGCAGCAAGCTGGTTCAATCAAATTGGACAAGCCGCATTTGGCTTTATGTTACCAGTTTTAGCTGGATTCATTGCGTCAAGTATTGGTGATCGTCCTGGATTGATCGTTGGTTTTGCAGCTGGAGCTTTAGCAAATACAGGTGGCGCAGGATTCTTAGGTGCCTTGATCGGTGGTTTCTTAGCAGGTTACGTGATCGTCTTCTTACGTAAATTATTCAAAAACTTACCTAAGTCACTGGAAGGAATCAAAACGATTTTATTCTATCCTGTATTCGGATTGTTGATTACCGGTTTCTTGATGTTGATGGTCAATGTACCGATGAAAGCAATCAATGATGGCTTGAATGGTTTCTTGTCTGGACTTAGCGGTTCAAATGCTGCGTTATTAGGCGCATTACTTGCTGGGATGATGGCTGCCGATCTAGGTGGACCAATCAATAAAGCAGCATATGTGTTTGGTACAGCAACATTAGCAACTACTGTCGCAACTGGTGGTAGTGTCGTGATGGCTTCCGTTATGGCGGGAGGAATGGTTCCACCATTAGCTATCTTCGTTGCAACGCGTTTGTTCAAAAATAAATTTAGTAAAACAGACCAAGATGCTGGGTTGACAAACATTGTCATGGGTCTCTCCTTCGTAACCGAAGGATCAATTCCATTTGCCGCAGCTGATCCAATCAGAGCAATTCCAAGTTTCATTATTGGTTCTGCATTGACAGGTGGTTTAGTCGGTGCATTTGGAATCAAGTTATTGGCACCACACGGCGGTATCTTCGTTGTCTTCTTACTAAGTCATCCGATTATGTATCTTGTATTCATTGCAATCGGTGCAATTGTTTCTGGAGTGATTTACGGTGCATTGAGAAAATCACCAGATGCAGTCAAAGTAGCATAGTTCTTAATTCAAAACAGTAAAAGTACGGATCAGAATCTATTCTGGTCCGTATTTTTTTGTTCTAGAAAAGACTTTTCCGTTGGAGAAGCACATGCGTTTTCTCATATGCTTTTAATAGCGCATTGTAGTCTTTAGTACATAGATAAGTGGGAGAATAAGGTTAGCCGAACTTTTGCTATCATACCTGCCATGATAGCCTTGATCAAACAGAATCACGAGTATTTTTATCTGTGAAAATATGAACAGTTTAATCATTAGATTTAGGAGTAGAAGTTATTAAAAAACACAAAAGTTATTTATTGACACTTTATTTACCGTTGTAGTATTATCGTTTTATCATACAAGTTTAATCTTATACACATTATTTTATATTTATATATTAATGATAGGGAGGTAATTTTTTTTGATTAAATTCCTTTTTTTTATTGGATTTTTTAGCATTTTGCTTGTTCCTTTGACAAATAACTATGCGGATGATGTTTATTTTGAAGTTATTAAAAATGATGTTTCAATTGAAAATGAGAGCTATTACAAATCTGAATTAGAAAATGATGAAGAAATAATACAACAAAGCGATAGTGAAAAAGAGTATTCGTATGAGGTAGAGAATAAGGAGGATTTTGAAAGAGAGGAACGACTAAAAGAGGAAACAGGAAGCAGTGCTTTTTTACAAAATGAGGAAGGAATCAACTTGAGAGGGGATCATCTAGGTACAGAAGCAAATCCATTTCTCGCTGGAACGGCGAGTGAATTAAGAAATGCTTTGAATACGATCCGAACAGATCCAGGCACTGGGACCTACCACGTCCGCTTGACAAACAACATTTTTTATAATGCCTCAGATGTTTTTGATATCCATAAAAATGTAGTGATCGACGGACAAGGGTTTCATATGCTATATGCCAATAATGCAAGTACGATCGCTAGTAACACAGGATTTCGCATAAGGACTTCAGGGGTAGAAGCGACATTACGAAATATGAATTTTGGTAGTAATACCTTGACAGATGCTTCCGGACGAGTGTATGACAACAACACGTATTATGGCATCATTGGTTCAGCAGGAACGACAGGAATCATCTTTACCGCAATTTTAGAAAACGTAAATTATCACGCACGTACTGGCGCTCAACCATTTTTAACATGGAATCAGCAATCGAGGTTTATATTCAAAGGAGAAAATACATTTACAAGTCGAGCTGGCACGAGTAGTCAGGAATTTATGGAAGGATATAATGTCATTTTTGCCGAAGGTTCGAAAACGACAATTGACCATCAAACAGAACTACATACCGGTTTCTTTTTTGCCTATGGAACTGGGGGATCGGCTGGTAGCGATGGTCGTTTACGCATTACAGTAGAAGAAAATGCAGAAGTCCATATTATCTCTTCCAAGCAAAATTTTACTTTTGGGGCAGATGTCATATTCACGATAGCTGAAAATGCTAAGTTCTTTTATCGACAAACAGCCAACCGTCCGTTGAATTTTTCAAATACGCGGGCGACTACGATCAATATCAATAAAGATGCGCAAGCGACATTTTTAAGTCATGGTCGAATCAATTCAGGTGGTAGCGTTACTTTTAATGCCAACGAACCAGACTTTATTCGTTTCCAAAATACTGGAAATGCAAATGGTCTGTTTGCACGAAATATGACGTTCAATCGAACAGATGGAGTTACGGGAGAAGTTGGCGAATATCAGTTTTATTATTTAAATCAAGCACAGAACTTACAAAGAAGAGAAGTGCCTGGAAGAGCTTCACAAACTTTGGCGGATAACCAATTTAGCCATACTGCATTGCGACAAGCTGTTTATCAAAAAGGCATCCAAGTGAGTTGGGACAATGTTGCAGAGGTTGGTATTGGCAAAAGTGAGCTAATCACCACTATCGATTCGTATGAGCCAGCTAGACGTATCCTGACAGAAGTGAATTATAAGCTGAGCAGGGAGCGGCTGTGGAGCGGCGATTCGATTACATCACAAGGCGCACAAGTAGCAATTGAGCAAGCGACGATTGATACGACTGGTGTTGTTGCAACTGAAAGATCCACGAACTTAACTTGGCACAATGATCAGCTACGCGCTGGAACGTACTATGTCTATGTTCAGGTCGCAGCAGCGGTCAATGATGATCCAGAAATGCAGCTTTTTGCAAGTGAGAGTTTGTGGGAAGAAAAGCAAATCACGATTGACCGAAGTCCAATCCATGTGGAAGTTCCTTTGCAGAAACTGTTTGATATTCGTGAATCAGGGACTTTCTATAAAATTGAACACAGTCAACCGATCATTAGTCATAGCAATTTCCCAATTGATTTTTCTGTCACTTATGTCACGAACCGTTCGGCAAACCCGACGATCACTTTAGTCGATCAGATCAATGAAGTGAGTGACGATCATTTATTGCTTAATATTGGGGCAACGGATGGACAAAAATTAGGACCATTGGTGATAGGTGAAAACAAACTAGACGCGATGGTACTACAGCCTTTCTTAACTGATCCGCTGGAACTTTTTTTAAAGGGCGAATTTGCAGGATCGATTTTCAGAAAGCACGAAGTTGATTTTCGACTGACCTATACGTTATCAGCACAAGGAGATGAGGATTAATGGAACAAGGAACGGATCAAAAACGTAAAAAACAAATCATCATCATATTCATACTTCTCTTATTAATAATCGCAGGTTGGCTCCTTTACCGCCATTTTTCTCAGGAAACCCCAGAACCAGTAACCCTTGTCAGTGGTGAATTCTTACCAGATGGCAAAGATGCACAACGAATCTCAGAAGAAGAGTTATCAGAGTTAGCCCAAACAGCAGCTGATAGAAGTAAATTCAATCTAATGATTTCACCAGAGGCGACGTTTGATCACCGAACGCTCCAAGGTGAATTGATGATCAAGAATCCACTTGAAAATGGCCATCCAATCAATGTGGAAATACGAAAAAAGAGTAACGATGAACTTGTTTATACATCTGGCGCAATCCAGCCAGGGTATGAAATAAAAGAGGTGACACTCGAACAGTCACTGGAGAAAGGAGAACATCCATCTGTAGCAATGTTTAGCTTGTACGATCCAGATACGAATCAGAAAAAAGGACAAGTAGCAGCTGGAGTGACATTAGTCATCGAATAAAAATAAAAAATAGATAGGGGAATATTAGAATGAAAAAGAAATTATTATCTAGTTTATTAGTTTTAGGAACAACCGCAGGAGCGTTCGCACCAGCAACGACCCTAGCAACGGATGTGCTTGCAGAACCAACCGCCGATATCACGATCAATGGCTCTTTAGGTTTAGATAATACAGATCCTGATGAAGAAATCGAAGAAGGCGATACTAATTGGGTGAATGTGACACTAGATACGGCAACCATCTTCTACAATCATAGAAATACAGCGGAGATTGCTTCGCCAACTTATAATATCGTCAATAACTCAGGTCGACCCGTTTCAGTGTCAATTCAAAATTTTGCCAATACAGGTGGGGATTTTTCTGAAATCAGTAGTCTAACTATCAATTCACCTGAGTTTTCTGTTTCGGAAGATTTAATCACAAATGGAGAATTACATGCTTTCACAGAGGTAACTAATCTATTTACATTGGCAAATAGCGAGGGCAGCTTAGCAGCGAATGGAGGGATTACAGGACCTAATGCAGCTACATTCAATTTCACTGGGACTGTTTCGTCTGACACAGTTGCAAGAGCAAATCCAGCATTTACATTGACGCTTCAACTGGATGCCTTAAAATTTTAATCTTAAGTAAGAAGGGATAACATGAGTGCAACGACGATTGAATTGACTGGGATGTTAGGAGTCACAGAGCAAGCGCCAACACCAAAAGAAGAAACACCTTCCCCTGAAACAAATTCAACGATTCGTTCCGAAGTGAAGGTGATCAATCCTTTACCAAAAACAAATGATCAAACTGGATTGTATCTCTCGCTATTAGGATTGATACTCATTCTACTTGTATGTTACACATGGTCGATCAGACGCAACCTGAAAGCCCATCATATCAACAGTTGAAGTAGAAAGAATCCAACTGAGCCATTCCGCTCGTTTTGTGGTAGAGAGAAAAGAAAGAATCAATTTAAGCCTAGGCTTAGGTTGATTCTTTTTTCTAAAATGATTATCTCATAGTTTCATTGATCTTCCATCCTGATTTTTTATCAAATGTTTCCAACTATATTTTTACAATACTGTAAAAATCGTGACAAGCTTATTACCTAACCTCAAAAAGGAGGGTATCATGAAAAAAATAGTAAACATCCTGTTGCTTTCCATTTTTATATGGAGTAGTTTGTTTCCATATCCTCTAGTCTATGCAGATGTCGAAAGTCAGATCGAGGCCTCTGAGTTAGAAGTAATGGCAGAAGGCAGTTCGACTGATGATGATGTTAACGAGGACGAGCAGAGTGCAGAGGAAGAGGTAGAAGAAGTCAACAGATTAGAGGAATACGCTGATTCAGTCGTCCTAGCAGAAGAAGAACCAACAAATGAAGAGATGATTTCTGCTTATAGTGGTACGGGAACATCTGCCGATCCCTTTACCGCGGGTTCAGCAGCAGAACTGATCACCGTCTTACAAACCATCACAAGTGCAACAACTCCAGGGCCCTATTATATCGAATTGACAGCGAATATCGTCTACCAAGACTCTCATTCATTCAGTATCAATAAAGATGTGGTTATTGATGGTCAAGGATTTTATATGCTGTATTCCAACAGTTCGAGTCCCGTTGCGTTGGATACTGGCTTTCGGGTTAAAACGTCTGGCGTGACGGTAACGTTAAGAAATATCAACTTCGGTAGTGATACATTGATGGATAGCAGTAACCAGGTCTATGATAACAGCACCTATTATGGCATCATTGGGGCTATCGCTGATTCAACCACCTTTCATGCGATCATGGAGAATGTCAATTACTATGCCCAAACAGGCGCACAGCCTTTCATCTCATGGAATCAGCAGTCAACGTTTACATTCCAAGGGGAGAATGCATTTGTTGCAAGAGCTGGAGCAGCTAGCGAGGAATTTTTAGAAGGCTATAATGTCATTTTTGCAGAAGGATCGAAAACAACGATCGACCATCAGACAACCAGTAATACAGGATTATTTTATGCTTTTGGAACGGGTAGTATAACAGATAGTCGTTTGCGAATCACAATTGAGGAAAATGCGGAAGTGGACATTATTTCGACTAAACCCTCTTTTACGTATAATGCTATTTCTTCTGGTGTCGATTTTACCATTGGGGAAGGTGCAAGACTTTATTACACCCACGTAGGAACGGATGCGATGTACTTTTCGAATATGGTGGAGATGAACGTCACTGTTGGCAACGATGCTCAAGTTTCCTTTGTCAACACGGGACCATTCAATTCAGCGCCAGCAAATTTGCTCAGTAGTTCGCTCACCTTCTACGTTGACTCACCTGATTACATTCGTTTCAAAAATGCCAGTACAACAGGAACAGGTCTATTTACAAGAAATATAGCCTTCGTTCGCGAAGATGGCACCGCTGGCGTGACTGGTGATTATCGCTTTAGCTATTTAAATGCAAGTAGTCAATTGCAAGGAAAAGAAGTAGCTGGGGTATCCTCCAACACATTGAACAACAATTATTTCAGCAATCCTTCACTAAAGCAAGCGATCTACCAAAAAAGAATCGAAGTGATGGATTGGAGCAATGAACCGGATGTAGCAGTGAACAAAAGCGAGTTGACGACGACGATCGATCGTTATGATCCGCCTGCACGCCAAGTGACTGCGGTAGAGTACAAGTTAAGTGACGAAAGTTTATGGACCGGATCTGACATCAATGATGCACAAGCGCAATCACAGATCGAAAACGCAACACTGGCGACAAGTGGAGTCCTAGCAGTCGAGACGTCTGAAGAACAAGTATGGGTAAATGAGGATCTAATGGCAGGGACGTATTACGTGTACGTGAAACTTACTGGTGTCATCAGTGATGATCCAGATGTACAAGCGTACACGACAAAGAGCAGGTGGGCCGAAGCAGAGATCGTGATACCAAAAAGCACCCTCAGTGTAGAAGTACCTTTGGAATTAATCTTTGGGACGAAAGAAACAGGTGCATTCAGTGCAACTGAACACGCACAACCAATCGTTAACCAAAGCAATTTCGTCATTGATTTCACGATTGCAGAAGTAACGGATCAATCAGAAGAAGTAACGATTTCTTTAGTCGATCAGCTATCTGTGAATGGCGAAAACGAGTTGTTACTAAACCTATCAAAAACCGATGGACAATCCATAGGCCCTATGCTCGTTGGTGTAAATGATACGGATGCAATGGAACTTCTTCCATTCTGGGAAACGAGTCATGATCTTTATATCAGTGGACAATTTTCAGGACCGATTGTTATCAGGCATCAACCGAGCTACCTGTTCACGTATCTACTGACAGTACAGTAGAAAAAGTTTGAACTAGTAAAATCTAAGTGAACTTCAATTTCACTTCCTACAAGTAAATCGTTTGTAATCGATAAGCAACCACAACCAACTTGTTTGGTGGTTGCTTTTTTTGTGTATTTTTTTGTGGAAAATCCAACATAGAGTATCTTTATTTGCTGTAATGATCTTCATAGGATAATCAACATCACACGCCTTTATGAACGCTTATTTTGTACTTTTAAAAGGGAGTATCATAGATGATACTAAATAATTATCCGTTTTTTTTTGATTGAGAATAAACAATCTACAAACAGTAGACCTTTGATTTATCAATTGTTGTAAACGTTTTATAGAGTGGCGGAGCTACCTTTATCATACATGTTAAATATTGATCTAAAAGGCGATTTTATATAAAAAGCGTTATTCAAGGAGTGGCTTATAGTATATTTTGACTAAAAACAAAAATATATATTATCATTTTTTTGTAACCTTAAACTAATCTTAATTTAATGTTTTGCGAAGGAGAATAGCCAATCGATGAAACGAATTTTTCAATGGGATAAGTAACGAAGCATAGTTGATGACACGCAATAGTGAGGATACATTCATTCATGTGATAAAGAAGAATGTCTGATATAGACGATTGGTGAACGGGCACGTACATCTAAAAACATAAGGAGGCTGAATATGAAAAAGCAGGTAAACATATCTATCGTTTTATTTTTTTTGATCTTTAGTGCATTGGCAGAGCAAGTAATAATCGCAACGACCCTACCTGTCGCTGAAGAAATTCAGATGACTACCGAAAGTTCAACGTTAGGCGTAGGTAAATTGGATCAGTTGATCAACAATGACGAGCCAACTGAAGCCTCACCACGGGAAGTTCCCTCAGAAGAATTACGATCCCCTTCTATAAAACCGGACGATGAAACCCAAGGGATTGCTGCATTTTCTGGTACAGGTACGGAACAAGATCCTTTTACGGCGGGGACAGCTGCGGAGTTGGAGACGGTAACAGAGATGATCCGGACGATATCAGGTGCAGGACCATTTCATATACATTTAACAGCTGATATTGTTTTACGTAATAATGTACCCATGCTATCTGTTGGTACCAGAGTAGATCGATTTAATCTCTATAAAGATACGGTGATTGATGGTCAAGGCTATCATCTATTGATTCAAAATGATTCAAAATATTATACTACATTCTTCGCGGTGCAAAATAATGGGATAAATGTCACGTTTCAAAACATCAGTTTTGGGAGTAGTCAGTTAGTAGATCAAGATGGAATCTTATATGGTAGAACGGGAAGTGATGGAATAATAGGATACGTAAATGATTATTCGCTAAATTATAATATGACAATGGAAAATATTAATTTTTACACGAACTATAGCTTAGCGGGAGCAGTATGGAAGGGTTATAATGACGAATCGTACTTTCATTTCAGAGGAGATAATCAGATTATCTTTGACTTCATCAATAGTAGAACATCCATAATCTCTAGTCCTAATATAATTTTTGAAGAGGATTCGTCTACTTATATCGAGTGTGGTCCTGGATTATACATTTTTTATGTAACAGGAAATCCTCTCTTTCCGGAACTTGGTACCGGGAATTTAAATATTCAGCAAAAAAATAATGCAAAAGTAGAGATTATAACGGGTAAAGAAATCCTTGCTTATGCTAATGATAGTGCAACAATGACGATTGGAGAAGAAGCAGAGTTATTTGTAAGAGGTAGTAGTACGAATAACATGAGTATAATACGCAAGGGTGTTTTGACTGAGGGAACAGCGATTTTAAATGTAAATCAAAATGCAGTAGTAGATATTGTAAATCAATCAAATTTCAGGCTAAATAATTTAACTATAAACGTCGACCAACCCAAATATTTTAGAATGGAAGCTTTGGATAATACTCCTACTACATTGGCTAATAATGCAACCATGAAGCGTTTAGATGGAGTCAGTGGAGAAACAGGTGGATATCAGGTAACTAGTATAGATGTTTCTGGTCAAATATTTATTAGTGAAGTTTCAGGAGGAGGATCATTCGGTGGAGATACAATGCTTTATGGAACGAATAGAAAAGGATTTCTTTATCAGCGGAAATTTGCGATTGATGAATTAGAGGCTGTACCCGAAGTCGACGTAGGCATTAGCCGTCTAACGACTTCGATCAATGCCGTGGAACCGGTAGGTCGCCCGCTCACTAGGTATCAATTGAAACTGAGTAGGACTAGGCTATGGAGACCTACCACTCTATTACCAACAATAAATTCTTTAAATACTCAGCGAGTGATAAGCAATGCTACTCTAGCCACAAATGGAGTCTTAGCAATTGAATCTTCTGAGACTGAATCTTCATGGCAAAAAGAAAAACTGACTGCTGGAACCTACTATGCCTATGTTCGAGTGACTGGTGTGATGCAGGACGATCCAGAGTTACAAAAATATTTAAGTGAAAGCCTTTGGCACGAAATCGTGATTGAAGTACCAAAAAGTCCAATGTCTGTTGAAGTGCCACTAGAGAAATTTTTCAGAGTTCGCGAGATTGGCGAATTTGATGAAACTGCCAATGCGTTACCAATTATAAGTCATAGTAATTTCCCAATCGATTTTAAGGTCACAGATGTCGTGGAACAAAGCACCGATTCCGCAGTTACCTTGGTCAATAGTACGATGACAGACGCATTCAAACATTTACAACTTCGCTTGGCCGCGACCAATGGACAACATACAGGACCGTTAACGGTGGGAAGCAACCAAGGAAATGCGATTCAAGTACTACCATTTTTAGATGATCCATTAAAACTCTATTTGAAAGGACATTATTCAGGACCAATTGACGGACGCCATGACGTGACCTACAAATTCACGTATCAATTGACGCCACGTTAATTCGACCAGAACGCTCGTGACTATAGAAAGGTAAGGGATAATATGGATACGAATATAGAACTGAAAGGGGAGCTAGGCGTTTTAGAAAGTCGACCGCCGACTGAAGAAAGCAAGCCTCCTCCTAATGAGAGCAAACCACCGACTGAAGAAAGTAAGTCGCCAAATGAAGGCAGACCATCGACTGATGAAAGTAGTTCTTCGGATGAGACCACATCAACGACAGATCAAACGTCTTCCTCTGAACAACGTGAACAAACAAAAGACACCAGCGCGGTCGTTCGAATTGATAATCGAAGTAATAACCAAGTCCCCATCAAGGTAGAAACACAAACGATCGATTATTTTCCAAAAACGAATGAGCAAACCGAGCCTTTATTTGTTACATGGGTAGGGATTTTCCTAGTGATTGCAGTCATTAGCTACCATATCATTGATCGTAAGATGAATAAATGAACGAGTGGACTGAATAAAGTGAAAGCTGAGACGTGTTTCAATGTCTCAGTTTTTTTATGGATGTCGAAGGTTAGCTGATTGATGATAAGTCCGTCATGTTAGTTTGATACTTTCGCGATCAAAAATCGCAGATCATCGGACCAGCAAGTGTACTTTCGGAAGTATTTACCCGTTCACAGATATTTTCCTTCAAGATCAAGAAACTTCACTTTATTGCCTATCGTGATAATGCTATAATTAGAAGGATTGATAATAGAAAGGATGTTGTGAATGTCATCCAAAGAAAACTTATTAAAGGGAATGAACCCTCGTCAAAAAGAAGCGGTTCTACATACGGATGGCCCGCTTTTATTGATGGCTGGCGCTGGCAGTGGGAAAACACGCGTTTTGACGCATCGAATCGCTTATTTGATTGAAGAAAAAGAAGTGAATCCATGGAATATCTTGGCGATCACTTTTACCAATAAAGCGGCAAAAGAAATGAAAGAACGGGTCAACTCCATTCTAGAAACAGGTGGCGAAGATGTTTGGGTCTCGACCTTTCACTCCATGTGTGTCCGTATTTTAAGACGAGATGTGGATTATATCGGCTATAATCGAAACTTTACGATCATTGATTCTTCCGAACAATTATCGTTGATGAAACGAATTTTGAAAGAACTGAATATCGACCCTAAAAAGTACGATCCAAGAAGTCTTTTAGGCTCGATCTCGCAAGCAAAAAACAGCTTATTGTCACCAGAGGCTTTTGCGAAAATGCAAGGCAGTTATTATGAAGAAATTGCTGCGAAATGCTATGCAGCATATCAAAAGGAACTCCAATACAACCAATGTATGGATTTTGATGATCTGATCATGAATACGATCCGTTTATTTGACGAGCATCCAGATTCGTTGACGTATTATCAAAACAAATTCCATTACATCCATGTAGATGAGTATCAAGATACGAACCACGCACAATATACGCTGGTCAATTTACTCGCTGGACGTTTTAGAAATCTTTGCGTAGTAGGAGATGCAGATCAAAGTATTTACGGTTGGCGTGGAGCAGATATGCAAAACATCTTGGACTTTGAAAAAGATTATCCAGATGCTGCGGTGATCTTGTTAGAACAAAACTATCGCTCAACAAAAACGATTTTAAATGCAGCGAATCAAGTCATCGAAAACAACAGCAATCGTAAACCCAAAAATCTTTGGACGGAAAATCAAGATGGTAATAAAATCACCTACTATCGAGCAGATAATGAGCGTGACGAAACACGTTTTATTGTAGAGAGAATGCAAGAAGAGATCCAGACGAATCGCCGCAATTATGGAGACTTTGCCATTCTTTACCGAACGAATGCGCAATCGCGTGTGATGGAAGAAACTTTGCTGAAAGCCAATATCCCTTACAAAATGGTGGGGGGACATAAATTCTACGATCGAAAAGAAATCAAAGATGTTTTGGCGTATCTTAATGTGATAGCAAATCCTCAAGATTCATTGAGTTTTGAACGGATCGTCAATTCACCAAAACGTGGGATCGGACCAGGCTCGGTGGAAAAACTCCGTAGTTTTGCCACGATGCATGAATGGCCATTGCTTGAGGCTGCAAGAAATGTTGAATTAGCGAACATCGGCGGAAAAGCCGGAACGCAATTAGGCTCTTTTGGCGAGATGATGCACCAATTGACTGAAATGATCCCTTATTTGACTGTCACAGAGTTAACTAAAGAAGTCTTAGAACGTAGCGGCTATTTAGATGATCTAAAAATCCAAAATACCTTAGAATCACAAGCACGTATCGAAAACTTGGAAGAGTTTTTGACGGTGACCCAAGAATTTGATAAACAATTCGAAAAGGAAGGTTTAGAGAACGCCGACTCACCAGAGGACAAGCTGGTCGTCTTTTTAAATGATCTTGCACTTGTTTCAGATATCGACAGTTTAGAAGAAGAAACTAAGCAAGTCACCTTGATGACGTTGCATGCTGCTAAGGGTTTAGAGTTTCCGGTCGTATTTCTGATCGGGCTAGAAGAAGGAGTTTTCCCACTTTCTCGTGCCTTGATGGAAGAAAGTGAACTGGAAGAAGAACGTCGGTTAGCTTATGTAGGGATCACCAGAGCGGAAGAAGCATTATTTTTAACAAATGCCTTTTCGCGAACGTTGTATGGACGTACGCAATACAATCGACCATCACGTTTCTTGGAAGAAATTGATCAAGAATTATTAGATATCCACGGGATGCGTCCAACCTCTAATGCCTCTCAACCGTCACCTTTTCGTGCGAATAACGCGACACCTAAGTATCAACAACCGACAAAAGCAGGTGTGTCAGCAAAAGTCGCTACAGGTGGCGAAACAGGTGGTTGGAAACCAGGAGATAAAGTCAAACATAAAAAATGGGGACCAGGGACAGTGGTTAGAGTAAGTGGTGACGCAAAAGACCTTGAACTGGACATTGCTTTTCCAAGTCAAGGAGTCAAGCGTGTATTAGCCGCTTTTGCACCAATCGAAAAAGTTTAGTTCAATAGGGGGAGAAAAAATGGAACACGAAATGACGATCGATGAAGCGACAAAAAAAGCAGAAGAACTCAGAGTGCAATTGGATCGATGGTCTCGTGAGTATTATGTGTTGGACCAACCAACAGTAGAAGATTACATCTATGACAAAACCTATGCCGAATTAGTGGCGATCGAAGAACAATATCCAGACCTGATCACTGCAGATTCACCGACACAACGAGTAGGTGGAAAGATTCTTTCAGCATTTGAAAAAGTCACACATGATATTCCATTATATAGTTTGAACGATGTCTTCAGTAAAGAAGAACTGTTAGCATTTGATCAACGAGTCCAAAAAGCAATCGGCCATCCAGTCGATTATTGTTGTGAATTGAAAATCGATGGTCTATCGGTATCCTTGCGTTATGAGAATGGTGAGTTTGTTCGGGGAGCTACTCGGGGAGATGGTTCTGTTGGCGAAAACATCACAGAAAATCTAAAAACTGTGCGTTCTGTTCCGATCAAGTTAAAAGAACCGATGAGTATTGAAGTACGTGGCGAATGTTTTATGCCAAAACGTTCATTTGTCAAATTGAACCAAAAAAATGAAGAAGAAGGCAAACCAGTCTTTGCCAATCCTCGGAATGCTGCGGCTGGTTCATTGCGCCAATTAGATTCCAAGATCACAGCGAAAAGAAATCTTGATACGTTCTTGTATACCGTAGCAGATTTCGGACCGATGCAAGCCACTACACAATACGAAGCGTTAGAAGAATTAGATAAAATCGGCTTCCATACGAACCATGAAAAACGACTTTGTCACTCAATCGACGAAGTTTGGGCATTCATTGAAGAGTACCATGAAAAACGAAAAGACTTACCTTATGAGATCGATGGAATCGTTATTAAAGTCAATGATTTTTCATTGCAAGACCAATTAGGCTTTACGGTCAAAGCGCCACGTTGGGCGACTGCCTATAAGTTTCCACCTGAAGAAGTAGAAACGGTCATCGAAGAAATCGAATGGACGGTCGGCAGAACGGGTGTAGTGACACCGACAGCGATCATGACACCGGTTCGTGTCGCTGGAACGACGGTCAGTCGCGCCAGTCTGCATAATGGCGATTATATCCAAATGAAAGATATCCGCTTGAACGACACTGTCCAAATCTACAAGGCAGGGGATATCATTCCTGAAGTCGCACAAGTCATTTTAGATAAACGTCCTAAAGACAGCGAGCCATATAAAATGCCCGAGCATTGCCCTGTTTGTCACAGTGAGTTAGTCCATTTAGATGAAGAAGTTGCCTTGCGTTGTATCAATCCAAAATGTCCAGCGCAAATGAAAGAAGGACTGAACCATTTCGTTTCCCGAAATGCGATGAACATCGATGGCTTAGGGCCAAGAGTCTTGGAACAGATGTATGATAAGAAATTAGTCGCGGATGTCGCTGATCTTTATAAACTGACAGAAGAAGAATTGCTGACACTAGATAAAATCAAAGAAAAATCTGCCAACAATATCTTGACTGCGATCGACAATAGTAAAGACAATTCTGTGGAACGCTTGATTTTTGGTTTAGGTATCCGTCACGTCGGTGCCAAAGCTGCAAAAATCTTAGCGGAGCATTTTGGTGATTTAGAAACATTGAGTCGCAGCGATTTTGAATCGATCATCCAATTAGATGCGATAGGTGATATCATTGCGGATAGTGTAGTCACTTATTTTGACAATGAAGAAGTCCATGAACTGATGGAAGAGTTAAAACAAGCAGGTGTCAACCTTGAATACAAAGGGATTCGTTCGACACAGCTAAAAGAAGTAGAATCACCATTCAAAGATAAGACGATCGTATTGACGGGCAAACTAACTCGATTCACAAGAGAAGAAGCCAAAGAAACGATTGAGAATCTTGGCGGAAAAGTCACTGGTAGCGTGTCGAAAAAAACAGATATCGTTGTCGCTGGCGAAGATGCGGGTAGTAAATTAACGAAAGCCCAAGAGTTAGGGATCGAGGTTTGGACGGAAGACCAAATGGCTGAAGCGTTAGCAGAGAGTCATCCTGTCGAGGGAACAGAATAATTTTTCAGATAAATTTCAAGAAAGAATTTCAGAATGCGAAATTCTTATGTTAAAATAAGAAGCAAAGTTTTCATTTAGAAAGAAGGGGTACTATGGCGATTAGTGAAGAACAAGTAAAACATGTAGCGAAGTTAGCCAAACTAAAATTTGCCGACGAAGAGCGCGCAGGTTTTACTGACCAATTAGGAAAAATCATTGACATGGTAGAAATGCTGGAAGAAGTAGATACAGAAGGCGTACCATTTACATCAAACGTCGTTGAAACAGTCAACGTTATGCGACAAGACCGTGCACAACTAGGTTGGAGCAGAGATGAATTATTGAAAAACGTACCAGAAAAAGAAGATGGGTTCATCAAAGTACCAGCAATCATCGACAATGGGGAGGCTGGCGCATAATGACAGAATTATACAATCGTTCATTAGAAGAACTACACGACTTATTAGTGTCAAAAGAAATCACAGCACAAGACTTAATGAAAGCTACCTTCGATCGTATCAAGGAAACAGAACCTGCGATCGACGCATTCATCACATTGAATGAAGAAAAAGCTTTAGCCCAAGCCAAAGCTTTGGATGAAAAAGGCATCGACGAAAACAATGTCCTTTCTGGTATCCCGATCGGTATCAAAGACAACATTGTGACAAAAGATCTTTTGACGACGGCAGCTTCAAAGATCCTTTACAACTTTGAACCGATCTATGATGCGACAGTCATGGAAAAAGTATACGAAGCAGATATGATCCCTGTTGGGAAATTGAACATGGATGAATTTGCAATGGGCGGAAGTACCGAAACTTCTTACTTCAAGAAAACAAAGAACGCTTGGGATCAAACAAAAGTTCCTGGCGGATCATCAGGTGGTTCAGCAGCCGCAGTAGCCGCAGGACAAGTGCCAGTTTCTCTAGGTAGTGACACTGGTGGAAGTATCCGCCAACCAGCTGCTTTCAATGGGATCGTAGGGATGAAACCTACTTATGGTCGTGTGTCACGTTTCGGTCTGATTGCATTTGCCTCTTCGCTAGACCAAATCGGTCCAATGACGCGTACCGTCAAAGATAACGCATTAGCATTGACAGCAATCAGTGGCTATGATGAAAAAGACGGTACTTCATCAGGTGTATCTGTCCCTAACTTTGCAGAAGGTTTGACTGGCGACATCAAAGGAATGAAGATCGCTTTACCTAAAGAATACTTAGGTGAAGGTGTCGATGAAGGCGTGAAAGAAGCGATTCTTAAAGCAGCAGAAACATTCCGTTCATTAGGTGCAACAGTAGAAGAAGTCAGCTTACCTCATTCAAAATATGGCGTGGCTGTCTACTATATTATTGCTTCCTCTGAAGCAAGTTCAAACTTACAACGTTTTGATGGCATTCGTTATGGCTATCGTTCAGAAGATGTCAAGAACTTGGATGATGTTTATGTCAACTCACGTTCAGAAGGTTTCGGAGAAGAAGTAAAACGTCGTATCATGTTAGGGACTTTCTCATTGAGTGCCGGCTATTACGATGCACATTTCAAAAAAGCAGGACAAGTTCGTACATTGATCAAACGTGACTTTGAAAAAGTCTTCGCGGATTATGATTTGATCATCGGCCCTTCTTCACCAACAGTGGCATTCGGTCTCGGTGAAAATATCAATGACCCGATCACGATGTACATGAGTGATATCTTGACGATCCCAGTGAACTTGGCAGGACTTCCAGGCATGTCTGTACCTGCGGGCTTATCTGAAGGATTACCAGTCGGCTTACAGATCATCGGAAATTATTTCGAAGAGAAAACGATGTATCAAGCAGCTTATGCGTTTGAGCAAGCGACTGAGTACCATCATCAACAACCAGCTATTTTAGGAGGGAAAGCCGAATGAATTTTGAAACAGTCATTGGACTTGAAGTCCACGTGGAATTAAAAACCAACTCAAAAATCTTCTCTCCAGCTCCTGCGCATTTTGGTGCTGAACCAAACAGCAACACCAATGTGATCGATTGGGGATACCCTGGAGTTTTACCAGTAATGAATAAAGCAGCCTTAGAATTTGGGATGCGTGCGGCGTTAGCATTGAATTGTGAAATTTCAAAAGATACTCATTTTGACCGCAAAAACTATTTCTATCCCGACAATCCTAAAGCTTACCAAATCTCACAATTTGATCAACCGATCGGTCATGATGGCTGGATCGAGATCGAAGTAGAAGGCAAAAAGAAAAAAATCCGGATCGAACGTGTACATTTAGAAGAAGATGCAGGTAAAAACATGCACGGTATTGGTGGCTACTCATATGTCGATCTAAACAGACAAGGAACACCGTTGATCGAGATCGTTTCAGAAGCAGACATGCGTTCACCAGAAGAAGCCTATGCTTATTTAGAAGCTTTACGTTCTGTGATCCAATTTACTGAAGTCAGTGACGTGAAACTAGAAGAAGGTTCGATGCGTTGTGATGCCAATATTTCTTTACGCCCGTATGGACAAGAAGAATTTGGGACAAAAGCGGAATTGAAGAACTTGAACTCCCTTTCTTTTGTCAAAAAAGGTTTAGCGTTTGAAGAAAAACGTCAAGCAAAAGTATTGTTATCTGGTGGAGAGATCCAACAAGAAACTCGTCGATTTGATGAAACAACGAACAAGACGATCTTGATGCGTGTCAAAGAAGGTTCAAGTGATTATCGTTACTTCCCAGAACCTGATATCCCAAGATTCGTGATCGATGACGAATGGATCCAACGAGTGAAAGCGAGCTTACCAGAAATGCCAGCTTCTCGTCGTGTACGCTACATCAGCGAATTAGGCTTACCAGAGTATGATGCCAAAGTTTTGACGCTATCGAAAGAAATGTCTGATTTCTTTGAAGCAACATTAGAAAACGGGGCAGATGCCAAACAAGCATCCAACTGGTTGATGGGTGAAGTATCAGCTTACTTGAACAGTGAGAAATTGGAATTAGCTGAAACGAAACTAACACCTGAAAACTTAGCAGGTATGATTCTTTTGATCGCAGATGGTACGATCAGTTCTAAAATTGCGAAAAAAGTCTTTCGTGAGTTGATCATGAATGGCGGAGATGCACAAAGTGTTGTTGAAGCAAACGGTTGGGTCCAATTATCCGATCCAGCGAAATTATTACCGATCATCAATGAAATCTTAGATAACAACCAACAATCTGTTGATGATTTCAAAAACGGAAAAGACCGTGCAGTCGGTTTCTTAGTTGGACAAATCATGAAAGCTACAAAAGGACAAGCAAACCCAGGTGTGGTCAACAAATTGCTAAATGAAGAATTAGCGAAACGATAGAGGGATGCTATGAAAAAAGCGCGTGTGATCTATAATCCGGTCTCAGGTAAAGAATTGTTAAAACGTAATCTTGCCGACATCCTCCAAGCATTGGAGGAGTCGGGCTATGAAGCAAGTGCTTATGCAACGACTCCAGAAGAGGACTCGGCAAAAAATGAAGCACGACGAGTCGCTGAATTAGGTTTTGATCTTGTCGTTGCTGCTGGTGGCGATGGGACGATCAATGAAGTCGTCAATGGTATCGCCGGATTGGAAGTTAGACCTAAAATGGCGATCATTCCAGCGGGTACGACCAATGATTATGCTCGCGCCTTGAAGATTCCTCGAGATAATATCAAGGCAGCAGCAGAAGTCATCAAAAAGAACCAAACAGTCAAAATGGATATCGGTCAATCCGACAATAGCTATTTCATCAATATTGCAGCTGGCGGCTACTTGACAGAATTGACCTACGAAGTTCCTTCCGAATTGAAAAGTATTTTTGGCTATCTTGCATATTTGGCAAAAGGAGCAGAAATGTTGCCACGCGTCAAACCGATCAAGATGCACTTGAAGTATGACGAAGGAGAATATAACGGCAATGCTTCGATGTTCTTTTTAGGTTTGACGAATTCTGTTGGTGGCTTTGAACAAATTGCGCCTGATGCAAAGCTAGATGATGGAAAATTTTCTTTGATCATTGTCAAAACGGCGAATATTTTTGAGATCCTACACATTGCTGCATTAATGCTCAATGGAGGAAAGCATGTAGATGATCCAAGGGTCATTTATACAAAAACAAGTTCTCTTTATGTTGAAACCGAAGACAATGCGAATCGCCCTGTCATGATCAATTTAGATGGCGAATACGGTGGGAATGCGCCGATGCATTTTCAAAATCTTCATCAGCATATCGAGTTTTATGCAAACACGGATCAAATTCCAGATGAGGCAATCACTGGTTTTGAGGAAGAAGAACTAGAAGAAGTCAGCAAAGAATTTGTCAAAGAAGTAGAACGTTTGACGGATGAAGATATCGATGGCGATGGAAAAATTGCTGACAAGGATCAACACTGAGCAAAATTGGACGACTATTCGAAGGGAAAAACAAGGATCATAAAAATAATTGCTTTTTCCAATAGACTGAAGAAAAAAGGGCTGGGAATGAATGGATCTCCCAGCTCTTTCCTTTGTTGAACGGACAAAATTAGAAACCATTCAAAAGAATAGGAGTAATGAAATGACACAAACAATTAAGAAAAATGAACGGTATACTGTTGATATCATCGATTTAAGTTACGAAGGGTTAGGTGTTGCGAAAATCGACGGTTATCCATTATTTATTGAAAATGCTTTGCCAGGAGAACAAGTGGAGATCCTTGTCGTAAAAGCAGGCAATAAATTTGGCTACGGTAAGGTCGAAAACTGGTTGACGACGTCACCAGACCGTCAAGAGATCACTAGTAATGTTCTATTGCGTACTGGAATCGCTCCTTTAGCCCATTTAAGTTATGAGCAACAATTAATATTCAAACAAAAACAAGTCGAACATGTCTTAGCTAAAATCGCTAAAATGCCTGAAGTCACAGTACAACCAACGATCGGTATGGAAGAACCTACAGGATATCGTAATAAAGCACAGATTCCTGTTCGTCGTGTCGAAGGCGAATTAGTGACTGGTTTTTACAAGAAAAATAGTCATGACTTAGTGGAAATAGAAGATTTCTTCATCCAAGACCCACAAATCGATCAAGCCATCATCAAGGTAAGAGATATCTTGCAACGCTTCCAAGTACGTGGCTACAATGAAGAAAAAAATGAAGGACAAATTCGTCATATCATTGTTCGCAGAGGTCATTACACGCATCAAATGATGGTGGTTTTAGTCACTCGAAAAGAAAAGTTCTTCAAAGCAAAAGAAATCGCTGAAGCCATCCATGAGGCTTTACCGGAAGTGGTCTCTGTGATCCAAAATATCAACGAAGAAAAAACAAATGTCATTTTAGGAGAAAAAGAAAAAGTTCTTTTTGGTCAATCGTATATCGAAGATCAGTTACTTGGCAAGACCTATCGTATTTCTTCTAAATCCTTTTATCAGGTCAATACGTTGCAAACCGAAGTATTGTATCAAAAAGCGATTGAATTTGCTGAATTGAAAAAAGAGGATGTCGTGATCGATGCCTATTCAGGAATTGGAACGATTGGTTTATCTATAGCGGATCAAGTAGCAAATGTTTATGGAATGGAAATCGTACCAGCAGCGATTGAAGATGCGCAGTTCAACGCATTGACGAATAAAATCGAAAATGCCCATTACGAAGTTGGAAAAGCTGAAACAGTCATGAAAAAATGGCAAGAAAAAGGAATCAAACCAACTGTTTTAGTTGTCGATCCTCCAAGAAAAGGCTTAGACGCTCGCTTCATTGATTCAGCGATCGAGATGGCCCCAGAACGAATCGTTTATATCTCATGCAATCCTGCAACGTTTGCTAGAGATGTGAAGTTGTTTGCAGAAGATGGTTACAAGTTGGAAAAAGTCCAACCAGTTGATTTATTCCCACAAACACACCATGTGGAATGTGTCGGATTATTACGTAAAGGGTAATTGAATTAAATAAGCAAAATAGATGAGCGCAGGGAATTATTCCCTATAAACTCATTTTGAAAGACGTTTCTGTCAAAAGAAACGTCTTTTTTGGGTGAATAATAGTACTACTTATCAAGGAGAGCTCTTCTAAAAATTGTATCGTACTCAAAATAGAAAAAGAGAACCGAATTTTCACCTAAAATTAGCAACGTACATAAAATTTTCACATTCACAAAGGGCTATCAACTAGACCATCATATTAAAGCTAGAGGAGAGCAACTAGAAATTCTTTATGCCAATAGATTGTTGATTTTGAAAACTATCAAAAGATTTTTAAAAGTTTTGGGGTCTAATCCTGAATATACTTGATAGGTCAAAAATATGTAAAATAGACGATTGATACTATCCATATTAGACTTTTTAAAAAACTTTGTGTATAAAATTTACAATCTTTAGTGGTTTTATAGATTCAAAGTATCAGCATTTTATTGATGCTTTTTTCTGACATCCACTCTTGTTAATGGTTTGGAGCCATAATCACTAGCATCATTTTTGGAAGATGGAAAGATTATAAGTAAATCCTTTTGAAGTTACCTCAATCCAAGCATTTTTTTGCGAAAGCCTCCATTTCTTGAGCATAATCATTAAAATCCAATAGTCTAAACATATCGATAAATGAATCAATCGTGTTGGAATTTTTGACGGTAGGATCATATTTACATTTTAAGATCTCAGTAAAAATTTTATATAAAATACGTTCTCTTACATAATTGATCGTGTTGAAACTTTTGAGTTCGGCTAAATAGAAGTTCATATTTTCAAGCTCGTCTCTTTCAAATTTCAACATGATAACGTTGATTATAAAGAAGCTATATAATTTGTAAAATTTAAAACTTCCTCGCACATTCCGATATTTTTTTCGAAGAATTTTTACTTTTGAAAAAATATAAGCATCATTAAAAAGTGAGAGACAGTTGGAGAATAAATTTAATTCGAATGCTCCCCATACTTCTACATCGTTTAAATAGTTCTTTATAACCATAACTTCATTCTCTGTGATAATAAATTTTTCAGCTCTGATTTTTCGATATAATAATAATTTGTATTGGATAAATAAGTAATAATAATAGAAATCATTACTTTCCATGTATAGCTGATATGTATGGTTGATTTTTTCTTCTAAGTCAGTCCAGTTATACGTATAATAAGCTTTTTCCAATACTTTATTCGCCTTTTCCTTATTTGTAGCGACTGTTTGATTGGGCCATTCTTCATTAAAGTGCAGTAAAAAGTAATCTTCAATAGAAATATTTAATCTGTCCAAGTACGATTGGAATAAATTCAAAGAAATATTAGTTCCAGTATTTTCAAAGGAAGAAAGTGTTGTTCGACTACAAATTCCTTCGCTTAGAGTTCTCTGACTTATATTTCTTTCTTTTCGTAATTTTTTTATTATTTCATGATGTTTCATTGGTAAACACCCCTTTTGACGGAAATCTGTACATTGTGAAAACATTATATCATATTCTAGATATAATATTTCTAGTGATAGATACAGCGTCAAATAATAAGTATAAGAAAGGTGCCTAATATCAAAAGAATAGTACATAAGATTTAGAAAAAAGACAAGGTTTATATTTTTTAGTTTAAATATAAATAATCACAGATTACTATATTGGAGGCGATCCTATGGATTCTATTTACTTTGACAACGCATCAACCTCATTTCCTAAAAGTAAAAAAGTATTGGAAAGTATTTCAGATTTTATTAAAAATACTGACGGTAGTTACAATCGTTCAGAATCAACTGAAGAAAGTGATTATATCTTTGAAACTAGGAGAAAAATAGCAGAGCTTATAGGAGTGAAGTATCCAACTCATATTATATTTACAAGTAATGCAACAGAAGCTCTGAATACCATTATTTTTGGATTCGTGAATAAAAACGCAAATATAGTTTCTACTGTTACAGAACATAATTCGGTAATACGTCCGTTAACCTATTTACAAAAGAGTAGAAATTTAACAGTTGATTGGGCTGAATGTGATCGCTATGGGTTAATCAATGTAGATGAATTAATTGATTTTGTCGATGAAAAAACAGATCTTGTTATAGTAAACCACGGTTCAAACGTAACTGGTCAAGTACAACCAATCGCCGAGATTTGTAAGCGCGTAAAACAAAAAGGAGATATTCCTATTTTGATTGACATGTCTCAAACCTTAGGGCATATAGAAATTGATAATAATAATCTTGAAGCAGATTTTATCGTTTTTACTGGTCACAAAGCTTTGAAAGCGCTAACTGGTATTGGTGGGTTTTATATCAATCCTAAGCATACTAGTATTTCTCCTTTGAAAGTTGGCGGCACCGGTGTTTTATCAGAACTTCTTAGTCAGCCAAGGACTCTTCCATATTATTTTGAATCAGGTACATTGAACTATCCAGGAATTTTTTCTTTGTATTGTAGTTTATCAGAAATGTCTATAGAGACTTTAAAAAATAAAAAAGAATACATATATACTCTGACGGATTATTTAATAAATAAATTAACTGATATGCATGATATTGATGTTTATAGCAATGCCAATGTATTAGGAATCATTACCTTTAATATTAAAGGAATGATTCCTGCACGAGTTTCTAGCTTACTTCAAAAAGAACATATTAAGACACGCTCAGGTTTGTTATGCGCACCATTTATACACCATTATGTTCATGACAATGTATATGGTTGTGTGAGAATTAGTTTATGTGAATTAAATACAAAGGAAGAGGTGGACAAATTAATACATGTTTTGAGAGGGATTTGTCACAACGTGGAAGAATATCAAAATATTAGGCTTCCAAAAGTTTATGAATTACCCATTCCAGAGAGGAAGTATTTCAATGCAAAATAAAATGATTGATTTTTGTACATTTTGTTCCCAAGAAGAGGATAAAATTTATATCAAAACTGAAAATTTTACAGTGTGGTTATCTATCGGTCAAATTGTTGAAGGTTATTCACTAATCATGCCTAATGATCATTATCATTGTATTGGTGCTATGCCGGATATTTTCCAAAAAGAATATCTTCAATTAAAGGAAAAAGTACGAAATTTATTAACTAAGTATTATGGGGCGTGTATTTTTTATGAACATGGACGTGTAGGCTATTGTAATGTCCAACCTGGCGAACAATTATGTTACCATGGGCACTTGCATGCGGTACCTATTGCAATTGACTTATTAGAAAGTTTCAAAGCGGATGGATTATTTCCTATTGAATTAGAAGATGATCGTGAATTTTTCAAGGCGTATATGGAGTATGGTCATTATTTATATTATGAAGATGTAACTTCAAGGAAGTTTCTTGTACCGATAACACAACCTTTGCAAAGACAGTATTTAAGATTTTTAACTGCAATAAAAATTGGAAGACCAGAATTAGCAAACTGGCAAGAATATCCTGAGTGGAATAAATTTTATTCAGCGAAGAAAAAGTTAACTATAGGTGAAAATGATGAATAAACTAATTAGAACCAAATTAAGAGAAAAAATACTTGAAACTGATCCAAACGCTAAGTTCATTGAATTGACATCAGTTGAAGTAGAAATTGAACTTGAAAAGAAACTATTAGAGGAGGTACAAGAATTTATTGATGCTAAAAGTGTGTATGAAAAAAATGAAGAGATGGCAGATATTCTAGAAGTGATAGATGCATTTTATCGTTTTGACTTATTAAAAAAAGAACAAGTATTGCACGCTAAAACTAAAAAGTACGAAGAACGAGGTGGGTTTAATGAAGGAATATATTGGAAACAGTAATATTCATTCCTTTGTAACTGTAGCAATGAACAAATCTAAAGAATTGAATAGATTATTGGAATATATCGAGAAGATCATTTGCCCTGATTTATACCAATTTGAATGGATTATTGTAACAAATGACTTAATTTCAACTAGTTCTATTCCAAATGTATCTATTTATGAACATGCACAAGGAAATATTTCTCAATTAAGAAATTATGGAGCAAATTTTGCAAAAGGAGAATTTATAACTTTTCTAGACGTAGATATGATATTCAAGAAAGATTTTTTAGAAGAAATTATTCTGAAATTGAAAAAAGTTACAAAAAAAACTGTGCTTTTACACTATATTTATGCATTTAATGTAGAAGATACCATACCTAATCGATCTATTTTTAAAAAAATATCTCCGATGAATTTGGGCCAGTTCTTAAAAATATATGAGGACGTCTGGAGTGATTACAGAAAAGATGTTTTTCAACTGTACAAAAATGATTTATCAACGATGAGAGCTCCCTGGGTATATGGATGGAGTGGTGCTTTCACATGTAATAAATTCGAATTTAAAAAAGTGAATGGATTTGATGAATCGTTTAGTGGCTGGGGAGCAGAAGATACAGATTTGTCCTATCGGTTATTTCTAAATAATAATAATTTTGTGATTTCTGAAAAATCTCCTGTTGTTCATTATCCGCATCCAAGTAAGTCAAAAAACATTTCCAAGGAGTATTTTAATAATAGGTGCAAACTTTTTATGAAGAATCCAGCAATAGAAAGTGAACTATATCAATACGTTACAGGGATAAATTTGAATAACGTCCTCAATAAATTAGAAGTAACTGTTATTTGTTCGATGTCACCAGTTTATGCACACCATGACTTGAGTGCTATCAAGTCAAAAATGAAAAGCAATAATTTATTCATAGGGACTGACTCACTTGGTATATTAAAACATTTATTGCCCCAAGAAATACTAGTATGGTCCGATAGGTTTGAGCAAGTTGTGAATAATCATCTTTCGACGATCAAGACGACTAAATATTTTGGTGTTTCTACTAATTACAAGGATAACTATTTTGATTGCGTATTTCTTTTTGACGCAGGAATTTCTATACTTCCAACTTTGAAAAAAAGAATTTTTATGGAAGCATCTAGAATTGGAACAGAAGTGTATCTTGTTAAAGATCCTTTGTTTTATCCATTGGAAGAATTTAAATTAGAAACAACTGAATTTCTAAATAACGAAATAATTAATATTGAAATTTGAGGAGGCCTTTGGATGAGCTTAGCATTATGTTTAATGATGAAAAATGAAGAAGAATTTTTAGATGATTTTTTTCGAAACTGCTTTGCTGATAATATTTACGTACTTGATACGGGATCAACTGATAAATCAATTCAAATTGCTGAAAGTTATACATCTAATATTTATAGTAAGCCTTTTAATAATGATTTCTCAGCTATGAGAAATTATTTGCTAGAGAAGGTAGAAGAAGATTGGATATTATTCTTGGATGCAGATGAGTTACTATTGAAATCGGATTGGTACACAATTAGACATTTTATAAAAAGTAATAGTGATGATAGTAATATTGGTGGCTACAGATTTTTAAGGTATAACTTTTTTGGAACAGGTGGGTGGTACTCTGACTCAATGGTGAAATTGTTTCGGAATCATTGTGGATTTAAATATTATAAAAAAGCCACCGAAAAAATAGAACCATCAATTAAATATAATGGGTTTAGTGTAGACGATATTCCTATTATACTCAATCATTTAGGCCACCTAAGACCCTTCAAAGAACGTCAAAGGAAAAATGAAAAGTATATTCAAATAATGAATGAGCAAATTTTGAATAACCCAAAAGAGACACTAGCAAAATCTTATTTGGCAATCATTCAAAGAAATGCAGGAAAACTAAAATTAGCAAAAAAGAATGCGCAAGAAGCAGCAGAAGCTAATCCAAATAGTGAAATTGCTCAACTCTTTTTAGGATATATTTTTAGAAGCGAAAATGATATTCATCGATCAAAAGACCAATTTCAAAAAGTACTGATCATTAATCCTAAGAATACTAGGGCTCTAAATTCATTAGGAATAACAGAACTCTGTTGTGGAAATTATGAAACTGCTAGGAAATTTTTCGAGAAAGCATTTAAAATTTCACCTCTGTGTATACACATATATATAAATATAGGGCTAACCTACTTTTTTTCCGAGAACTATTTTCAAGCACTCTCATTTTTCAAGCATGTGCTTGAGATCAATCCTTATTTTGGTATCGCTACGACGCAAGGAATTTTAGAGATGGACATTTACAAGTCGCATTATTATGAAACAATTCCCAATTATTGGGGAGTGAGAACGTATATTACAATTTGTGAAAAGGAGTTAAGGAATGATGGATTCTCTTTTTTTTATAAGTGACATCGATGGAACGATCTATAGAGAGAAAAAAGTAACAGAAGAGGAATTGCTCTTTTTAAATTCTGTCTCTAAAAGGCATCCAATTGTTTTGGCTACAGGAAGAAATTACGCAATGTTCCATCGTTTTATACAAGAATATAACGTTGAATATGAGTATTGTATACTTAATAATGGTGCTTTAGTAATGAATAAACACGGTTCCATACTTTTAAGTTTAACTATGAAAACTAATATGATATTACCGATAGTTCAAGAAATCTTATTAAAAAATAAGACCATTGTCAATATTACATTTAGCTATCTTCAACAGAATATTTTTTTAGAAGGAATCCATAGTAATAATTTTTTGAAAAGAGTATCCAATATCCCTTTAATAACAAACTCTGTTACTTTAGAAATAAATGGTTATAAAGAATTATTCAATGAAATAGATATTTTCACAAAAGCTATAGAGCGGACAGGATTTCAGGTGAATAAAAATAAAAAATATATTGATATTTCACCACTTGGGAGTGGAAAGGCTAGTTCCGTTATTTGTTTAGGAAATTTAGTCGACGCTGATGTCAGCAACTCAATCATTGTTGGAGATGAATTAAATGATAGAGAGATGCTTATGCTTACCGAAAAGTCATATTGCATGGTTAATGGAAATAGTGAATTATTTACTGTAGCAAATAATATTATTAGTTCACTCACAGAAATCTCCTTAAAAAAGGAAGAACAAAATGAATAAAGTATACAGTACGATTGAAAATAATTTACTTTTAAAAATATTGCGAAATAGTTTTATTTCATTGATGCCAATTACGATTATCAGTTCTTTTTTTATTCTGATAGTGAATTTTCCTATCCCAACTTTTACTAAATTTATGGAAAAAAATTTCGATTTATTATGGACGACTGCCCTTCCTTCAATTCCCAATGCTTTTAATAATCTGATAGGTTTGTTTATTTTAATATCAATTGCCTATAATTATTGTAAAATAAAAGAGAAAGATTATATACTGTACATCACATCGACAATATTCGCTTATTTTATTTTTTTACCGCTTGAATCCCCAGATCAATTGATCGATTCACTTGGATCACAAGGTATATTCTTTTCGATGCTTTGTGCTCTTATGACATGCGGTATATTAACTGTAAGTTTTAAAAAGAAAAAAAAGATAAATCTACATTCTTCTGTTCCAAGAGAAGTAGCAGAAAGCTTTGAATATTTGTTACCATTGCTTACGACCACGGTAGTATTATTTTTGATAAAATTAGTGTTAGTAACTTTAAAAATAGACAATCCATCTAGTATGATCAATGGATTAATCCAAGTACCGATTACGAATTTAGGTAGTACTCTTCCAGCAGTTATCATCATAAATCTAGGAATTACGTTGTTATGGTTTTTTGGATTTAATGGGAGTTATCTATTCAATTCAATAATGAATCCGATTTATTTTTCATTAAATATGGAAAATCTTTTGAGTATAACCAAAGGAGAAGTTCCTCAAAATATTATTACTGGAACATTCCAATCTTTATTTATTAATTTTGGAGGAAGTGGCAGTACCTTCGCATTAATTCTAGCAATACTATTCTTCTCAAAGAATAGCGACAAAAAAAGTATAGCAAAAGTGTCATTTATACCAGGTTTATTTAACATAAACGAGCCTATAATTTATGGCCTTCCGATTTTACTAAACTTTAGAGTATTTATCCCATTTATTCTTTGTCCAGTAGTCAACACAGTCATAGCTTATTTTTCTATGAGTGTAGGAATTGTAGCGAAAACAAATGGCATCCAAATTCCATGGACGACACCACCTATTATTTCTGGATTCCTATCCTCTGGAGTTTCTGGAGCCTTTCTGCAAATGGCTTTGATTGCATTGAACATCATGATATATGCACCGTTCGTAACGACTAAAAAGGAAGGAACTTTTATTGGATAGGTACGATAGATTTGTTGTACTTTCATTCGTTTTAAACTAGAACTATCATAAAATATCCAAATGTCTTGTTTGATTCAAAATACTTCTCTCATCGGCTTATTGAATAACATATCTTCTTTACATGGCCATGCAAGACAGCATAAATTGAACATTGATAAAAAGCGTTGAAAATGAGGTCGGGATAGAAGTGTTCAGCCTCGACAAAGAAGGCGCCATCCACGAAAATTGTTCTTCAAATTTTTGTGGATGGCGCCTTCTTACTGAAGAGATTACTCCTGTTCCCGTCGTTTATCCGTTTTCAGGGGGGCAAGAAGACTAATGTCCCAGACACTTTTTAACGCTTTTTATGCGCACTTGAATACATCTAAGGAATAAGAGATAGAGGTAATAGGAAGCCTGATTCTTTAAATTCTATACTCGTGTTTTTTTATCATACAGTTTTAAATAACGTTTCAAATTATGATTTTTACATATTTTTGACTGGATATTCACTGGATGTTTACTGGAAATTGACAAATGATTATTATAATAGATTTGTAACATGTGAAAATAAAAAGCTAAGAGGTGTGAGATGAGAAATTTGTTAAAGATGACGATCAAAAATTGGATGATGCCAGCTTTACTTTTTACGATAGGAATCAGTGCCCTGACTTTTTTTTCTGAAGATGTCGCTTCTGCTTCACGAGAATCAACGGTGGATACAGAGGTGAAATTTTTACTTGAGCCTAGGCTCGTTTTAGATGAGGATGGTAATTTATCTTCTTCTTTTTTGCAAACACTTGATTTGACCGTCAATCGCCAGCGTCGGATCGACATGCAATTCATGGATACATTGGAGCAACGATTCAATGATCAAGGATGGATTCATCGAATCAGACAACGAAATTGGCAAAATAATTGGCAATTGACTTATAGAAAAAGATTTCCTCTTGTTTGGCCTGTGACGGAAGATAGTATCCAGACAGCCGTAAAAATAGCGGAAAATGAAGGATTTACGGAAGAGGATTGGGAATTTGAAATCGATTGGAGCTATGATTCAGCGGTACTTAGTGTCTCTTCGACAAGAGCAGTCGACTTGCCTCTTGGGGTACGTCCTGGGACCTTACCTGATACTTCCCTTGTACAGCGTTTGCTGATCGCTAATCAGCCAGCATTAGTTCCCTTTACTGACTACAACCAGATGATCAACCAGACATTGACCCATGGTCCAGTGTACTTTGATCGTTATGAGTTTACTGTACCAGAACTGGGTGGTAGTAATGCGTTAAGAATCGAAGTTTTATCTATAAAAACGGAAGACGGACAAGGAATCGAATACATTGTAGAAGCCTCTTTCGTTGGAGAAAACCAAGAATTAGCTGCAACAGAAAAACAACGAAACTATTTGTTCGACCGTCTTTCGACTATGGAAAATCTAGTCGTGCCAAAGAGTGGTTTACGAACTTCGACGATTTTACAAAGATATAAGCATACACAAAATGCCTGAAACATCGCAAATTTAGGGGGAGCAAGCGTGAGGATCACCATAAAAAATTTAAAAAAATCATTTGGCACTGCGGTTGTCACAAATATGGAAGAACTGACCTTTGAACAGGGAAAGATCACTACGATGCTTGGGCCTTCTGGTAGTGGCAAAACGACCCTTCTCAGGATGATCGCTGGTTTGGAAACACCGGATTACGGAGAAATCTGGTTCGACGAACAATGTGTTTTTTCATCAGAACAAAAGATCGATCTTTCGCCAGACAAACGAGAGTTGGGCTTTGTTTTCCAAGATTTTGCGCTATGGCCTCACTTAACAGTATTTGAAAATGTCGCCTTTGGTTTACGAGCGCGTAAACAAAAAGAGGAGTTAAAAGAGCGAGTGATGCAAGCGCTAGAGACTGTACAATTGGCTGGTTTTGAGTCCAGATATCCTCATCAATTATCTGGTGGGCAACAGCAACGTGTGGCATTTGCACGAGCGATCGTAGTAGAACCGAACTGTTTGCTCTTTGATGAACCAATGTCAGCCTTGGATGCGGTATTGCGTAACGAGATGCGGATCGAATTGAGAAATTTAGTGAACCAAATCGGTATCACTGCGATCTTTGTCACACATGACCAAGTAGATGCGATGAGCATGAGTGATGAAGTGATCGTGTTAAATGAAGGGGTTTTGCAACAAAAAGGCACACCGGAAGAGATTTATAATCGTCCGAAAAATGAATTTGTTGCACGATTTATTGGACGCTCGAATTGGCTTGACACAAAGCAAATGTTTCGCCCTGAGTCGGTCAGCTTAACTCCTGATCCGGTGGCTGAGAAGTATCAAGTTTCTGTGATTTCTAGCCAGTTTATCGGTCAAGGATATGAACTATGTTTAGAAAAGGACGATCAACGTTGGTACGCAGTATCGACACAGAAACCGCAAACAACAAATCTAGATATTTACGTAAAGAAAGAGCATATATTACAAATAATATAGAAGAATGAGGGAATTAGACGATGAAAAAATGGTTAGTTGCAGGAGTGGGTATTCTATCGATCATTTTAGCTGGCTGTGGTTCAGCAAATGGAGACACGTCAGAAAATAGTTCAAATGCTGCATCGAGTAGTGAGTCGAAAGAGGAAACAGGATCAACGGAATTATCAGGGGAAGTATATGTTTACTTACCAAGTCCGGCAAATCTTGGAGACCAACTAGCAGCAGACTTTGAAGAACAAACAGGCGTTAGAGTCAACGTTTTTCAAGGAACAACGGGAGAAATCTTAGCTCGTCTTGAGGCAGAATCGGCGAATCCAGTAGCCGATGTCATCATGCTCGCTTCTTGGAGTGATGGGCTTGGTTTGAAAGCCGATGATGCACTGATGCCTTATCTGCCAGAAGGAGCGGACAACCTTCATGAAGGGTGGGCTGATGCGGACAATATGCTCTTTGGCGCAAGTGGTTCAGCAGTCGGAGTCATCTATAATACTACGCTATTTCCAGAGTTGGATGCGGACTGGGATGAACTAGCTTCTGAAGAGTATCAAGGGGAATTAGCCTTTCCCGATCCTGAAAAATCTGGTTCTGCTAAAGACTTCTTAGCAGGTTTTATCAATAATAAAGGGGAGGAAGCTGGTTGGCAGACTTGGAAGGATCTAGCGGCTAATGGGATGACGATCCCTGGCGCGAATGCAGCAGCACTTGAAGAAGTTACTACAGGTGCGAAAGGGATTCTTGTAGGTGGTGTCGATTGGAATGCTTATGATTCGATCAGTAAAGGAGAAGCGTTAGAAATCTACTACCCTGAAGGTGGAACTGTCGTGAATCCTCGTACGGCGATGATCCTCAATTCAAGTCGAAACGTCGATAATGCCAAAGCATTTATGGACTATCTGCTATCTGATCGTGCCCAACAGCTGATCAGTGAAGCTTACTTGATTCCTGGTAGAAGTGACATCACGAGTACGCAACGTGAAAACTTATCAGATATCAACACACTTGATGTTGATTGGGACTGGATGATGGAACACGCTTCTGATATCACGAGTGAGTTCTTGTCAGTCATGGAGTCCTCTCAATGAAGATACATGCTAAAAAGTGGACATATGGGGCAGTAATCCCCATATGTCTTCTCTTATTCATACTGACAGGCATTCCTATCGGTGTCATTTTTTATCGAGCTTTAGTCTATGAAGGATCACTGGATGTCGGACAAACGATCCAAACGATCATGAATCCAGATAATCTACAAACGATCACAAATACTTTGTTTTTAGGGATTGCGGTCGTGATCTGTTCGACTGTGCTTGCTTTACCATTAGCTTTTTTGACAGTCAGAACAAAGATCGCAGAGAAAAAATGGCTAGATATCGTTTTGCTGATCCCCTTTATGACACCGCCATATATTGCTTCGATGGGCTGGATCTTATTTACGCAACGTCGTGGACTGTTTCAGCAGATGTTTCCTTTTACAGGAGATTTTTCCGAAAACTTTTTTTCATTTTGGGGTCTTGTGTTAACAATGAGTTTTCATCTATTTCCTTTTATTTTGACGATTTTAAAAAATGCGCTATTGAATATCGGAGCAAGTCTAGACGAAAGTGCAGTAATCTTTGGCGGTGGCTTTTTTTATCGTTTACGCCGAGTGACTTTACCGTTGATCACAGGAAATTATGCCATTGGGGCTTTGCTTGTGTTTGTCAAAGCAGTTTCAGAATATGGCACACCGGCAACGATCGGCCAACGTATCGGCTTTTCTGTCTTTGTTACGGCAATCCATCATCATGCAACGATTGCACCGATCAACTTCAACGCAGCAGCTAGTTTATCAAGTTTACTGATTTTCATCTGTTTTTGTATTTGGTTTATACAAAATTATGTAACGGCAAAGAAATCTTATAAATTAGTCGAAGGAAAAGGTACGAAGCGCGTGGTCAAAAAGCTAGCTCTTCACCAAAAAATCGCTGCTTGGGGCTATATCATTGCTTTATTAGTAGTAGCAATCGGCATTCCATATTTTTCAGTTGTGATGACATCTTTGATTCGGTTGAGAGGACAAGGAATGGTCAGTGGAAACTTTACCCTTGCTCATTATAGCCAACTGTTGACTGAAAATCCTCGAGCGTTACAAGCATTTAAGAATAGTCTGTTTTTGGCATTTTTTTCTGCGACGATTGCGGCAGTTTTAGGTACCATCTGCGCGTCGATCATTTACTTTAGTCAAACCAAATTTCGAAAGGTGCTACACGTGATGAGTTTGTTGCCAGACATGTTGCCGAGTATCGTTTTCAGTATCGGCATCATGATATTTTGGAATAGTATTTTCCATATCATTCCACTGTATAATCATATCGGGATCATGCTGTTGGCTTATGTGACTCTTTTCCTTCCTTTTTCGATACAGTATGTGACCTCTTCGTATACCCAGATCGCTGATTCGTTGATCTGGGCAGGTAGTGTCTTTGGTGGAAAACCTTTCTATGTGTTTCGCCGGATCATCTTTCCTTTGCTGTTGCGTGGAATTTTCGTTGGCTGGATGATGACCTTTATCATTTCATTTCGTGAATTGGTCACTGCAAGTATTCTGTCCCCGCCGAATACATTAGTCGTGTCCACTTTTATCATGCGGGAGTTCGAACAAGGCAGTGTTTCAGTTGGGATGGCGATGGCTGTATTGACTGTTCTATTTACTACAGGTACGTTGATCGTCATCAATTCTTTTTTAAGACGGGAGGAAGTATGATTGAAAGCTCTGATCGTTAGTGATAGCCATGGGGCGACAGAAGAACTGCAATTACTTCGCCAAAGATATGAAGGGATCGTTGATGTCATGCTTCATTGTGGTGATTCTGAATTACCGGAAGATCATCCAGCTTTACAGGGATTTCAAGTAGTAAACGGTAATCGAGATCTCTATGGATCGACCTTTCAAGAGGAATATCTGAATGAGATCAAAGGGACAACGATTTACATGGTCCACGGACACTGGCATGGAATCAAATATTCGTTCAAGAAAGTGGCAAACCGAGCGAAGGAACTAAATGCTACGATCGTATGTTTTGGCCATTCACACGTCCGAGAAGCATCAATGGTTGATCAAGTACTTTGTATCAATCCAGGAAGTTTCCGTTTCCCTAAGCGCTACCTTGAGAAAAGCTATGTGATCTTGACCTGTGATGAACATACAAACATCGTACGTTTTTATGATGAAAAGCATAAAGAAATCAATAAGTTTGAAATTTCTAAGTAAAAATGTGGTACAATAGCGAAGTGTTTATCACAGTAGCGAAAAAGTGAATAGAGTAAAAGAGGGAAACAGATGAATTCAAAAGAGAAAATGCTTGAAATAATCAAAAAGAAGCAAGGTGGCGGTCGAGTTGAAAAGATGGCTACGCCAAAGAATGATCGTAGTAACATGAGAAAAGGACCTAAAATCTATAATAAATAATGAACGACTGATAAATATCAGCTGAATTGTTTGTTGTTATAAACTAACACTAGTGAGTAATCGCTGGTGTTTTTTTTGTCTGAAAATGAAGAAATAGGACCCTAGTAACATAAAAATCCAAACAAATATAAAGGATTATTGGGTACAAAATCAGAAAAAAATTCTGTTTGATAAAAATACGTAAGCTATTTTTATTTTTATAAAATCACGTTAAAAAGAATATTATAAAACGATAGTTATTGTTATTTTATTATGCGGTAGTTTTTAGATTAAAATAAGGATCAATTGAAAAATACATGTAAAAGCTTTTTAAATAATGTTTTTATGCATATATGTATAGTTTTTTTATAAAAAATTCAGTTTGAAGAAAAAAATGTATTTGAAAATCAGTTATTTAATGTTAAGGTGTTGATGAAGATAGCTACGAGTAAATATAACGTAATCCTTTTTTGTTTTATGATTGGTTATCTTTTTTTTAAAAAAAATTATTTGATGATAATGCAATAGGAGGGGGAAAAATGGAAAAACATTTCTTAACGATTCCTGACGAATTAAATGAGAAAACCGGGCTGGGAGAGAGGCAAGTAGAAGAAAGGATCTTAAAAAATCAAACAAATGAATTGAATACCCGATCTGCTGGAAAAACGACAAAAGAAATTATTATGAAGAATTGCATGACCTTGTTTAATTTTTTAAATGTTTTATTGTTCATTACAGTTGTATCTATCGGATCCTTTAGAAATAGTTTTTTTATGGTTTCGATTTTAGTCAATACATCTATGGGGATTTACCAAGAAATCAAAGCGAAAAGGACGATAGAAAGACTTAGTGTTTTAAAGCAAGATCATGTGACTGTTTTGCGAGAAGGAAAAGAAGCAACGATAAAAAAAGAAGAAATCGTCTTAGATGATGTTCTTTTTTTAGCAAAAGGGATGCAAGTGCCAGTAGATGTTTGTGCGCTTTCTCAAGGGGTGTTCGTTGATGAATCGATGATTACAGGAGAATCAGACTTAGTAGAAAAGAAAAGGGGAGACACGATTTATTCTGGTAGTTTGGTGATGCAGGGGAAAATAAAATCAATCGTTACCCAAGTCGGTGAAGAAACATACATAGCAAAATTAACGAAGGAAGCCAAATCGTTCAAACCGATGCGCTCAAACATACAATTAGCCATCGATCGCATTTTGAGAGTGATCGCGGTAGGCATTATCCCTATTGCACTACTTGTGTTGATCAATCAATTTATTCTTAGTGCCATGGATCTATCCTTAGTTGAGTCCAGGAAATTAGCGATTATTGGTAGTACGACAGCGATTTCTAGTTTGATTCCAGAAGGGTTAGTATTATTGACTTCTGTCGCTTTAGCTGCGGGGGTGATCAAACTTTCTAAAATCAAGGTCTTAGCTCAAAGTTTACCAGCTATCGAGACACTTGCTCGAGTCGATGTATTGTGTCTCGATAAAACAGGCACAATCACAGAAGGAAAAATGAGTGTCGAAGAAGTGATTTATTATCATAAAACAAAAGAAGAAGTAGACGCAACCGTTGCTTTTTTACTCAAACAAGATACGGAATCGAATATGTCAACAGAAGCATTAAAGAAAGTATTTCATGAAGATACTTCTTATCGATTTGAAAAAGACAACTATGTGCCTTTTTCTTCTGAGAGTAAATCACAAGCGATTGAAATAAAAGGTCAAGGAACCTATGTACTTGGTGCTTTCGACTTGATTGTAAATAATATCGAAACATCAATAAAATTAGAGATCGAAAGTGCGTTGAAAGCTGGTTATCGTATCCTTGCCTTGGCGCATACGCCTTCTTCTATACTGGATAACCAAGTACCGAAAGATGGGCAGATCATTGCCTTGATATTCATCAAAGACAAAGCAAAACCAGATGCAAAAAAAATACTTTCCTATTTCAAAGAACAAGGAATCAAAGTAAAAATCATTTCTGGAGATCATCCTGATACCGTTGCCGGTATTGCACGAGATGTAGGGATCAAAGGAAAAGCGATCAGTTCAAAAGAGTTACCTGACACAAAAGATGCATTGCGAGACATCGTAGAAGAAACGAGTATTTTTGGGCGAATCACACCGGATCAAAAGAGGGATTTGGTTCAGGCGTTACAGGACAACGGACATACAGTAGCGATGGTGGGGGATGGGATCAATGATATCTTGGCACTGAAAAAATCAGATTGTGGCATCACTTTTGGAATAGCAAGTGAGGCGGTCAAATCAGTGACTCATTTTATTCTACTAGAAGGGAATTTCTCAGTTTTGCCACAAGTTGTCAGAGAAGGAAGAAAAGTGATCAATAATATCAATCGTGTAGCTGGGATGAATATCTTACGTGTGATCTATGCGTTAACACTGATCGTATTATTGACCTTTTCTAGACAACTGTTTCCGATTGAATCAATCAATCTTGCTCTAGTTAGTTCTTTAGCGATCGGCGTGCCTTGTGGGTTGTTGATTTTGGAAAATGACGATCAGAAAATCAAAGATGATTTCTTCGAACGAATCAAAATCTATGTTATTCCAGCAGGCGTGACGATTGGTTTGGCCATCATGGCTATGTATATGATTACATATTATGCGCCTATCTACTCAAAATTTGTCGGAAATATCGAAGTGCAATTGTATGTAGATTTTGTCGTAGATGCCACTTTGATCATTGGGTTGACCCAATTTTATTTGTTGTACTTGCTTTATCGCCCATTAACGAGTTATCGAATCAAAATCTTGTGTTTTTCTCTGGTTTTATTTTTTATTAGCTACTTTATTCCTTTTGTGAATGAATTTTTTGGTTTGACACCGGTGCATTCTTTCAGATTTTTGGTTCCTGTCGTATTAACGATTGTTTTATTGACGATCATTAGCCGTATCGTGAGAGATCGTAAACAATGGAAAAGTCCAACTGTTTTATTACTAACATTCTTTTTTGTCACCGCTGCTACAGGCGTCGGGCTATACTTACAGCAACTACACAAAGATAGCGTTGATTCAACTATTTATTGGGGGATAATCCCTCAAACGATTGAACCACTTAATGCGCCGATTGTCGACAAGGACAAGAAAACAGTACTCCAACCGCTGACCGATAAATTAGAAGGGGGGACAAACCAAACTGTTTCGATTTCTTATGAAGAAGAGGACTTAGCAACATTAGAAATCCTTCCTAATATCAGAATGTTCGATGAGCAAGGTGCTGAACGGAGATTGAATTTACCGTTATTTGAAGAAAACATAGCTAAGACACTGCATCCTGGAGTATACGTAAAAGCGAAGGCAAGCAACGTTTCTCTTCATGATTGGGTGATCGTAGATTCAAGAGATGTACCTACAGAAGTGAAAAAGAAACTTGCTGAATAATTAAAAAAGTTGAAAGGGGGTGATGCGTATGGAGTGATTAATACCTTTATCGGTCGATCCATTTAAACCTTTAGTAAAGGGGCAAGAAAGATGAGAAAAATATGTTTATTGATCAGTAGTGCATTGATGATTCTGTTTGTTGGTTACCACGAGGTGAAAAAGCAACACTTGTCTGTTTGGACTGATAAAAGTGCTGATTTTTCAGGGATCATTGATGCCGCAGACCTGCCTTCTTTAGAGTATTGGAGGGATGAAGTCATTCATGGTAAGGGGGTGAGAGATCTTGAACTCAAATTGAAGTTACAGGACATCAAAAAAAATAAGCATTGTACTTTCTTGAAACAATTGACAGAAAATGATGTGATCATCAATGTAAATGGTGATAGATGGTTTCCTGATACGGTAAGTAATAGTCGCAAAGTTTATGTCTATTTGACAAAAGAACGGAGATTTGTAGGAAGTGGTCCGACTAAAGAATTACCGATCGAATCTATTCAAGCGATACGATTCGGACAGACAAAAAATTCATATTAAAAGGAATGGTGCAAAATGATGGAAAATTCAATTCAAAAATTAGCAGGAATCTCTGCAATGTTGTTTAGTCTAGTTTTACTGGTAGGTAGAATGTTTCGGGTCATTGTTGATGGGCAAACGAATAATGCTGTCTCGATTATCTTGAACGTGATAAATGTCATGGTCATATGCTTGGTGATTTATGCTTGGCGTAAAATAAAACAACAAAATAAATCGACCCTGCCACATCTTCTTACGCTCATTGGACTTGGTGTTGCACAATCGGTGATCATCATCAATCAAGTCAATATCGTAACAAATTATGCTGGGATCTTCGTCTTATTAGTTGGGGGCTTTTTAGTATATAGCAGTGGTATCGTATATTTAGCGAAACGATGAAGAAGAATAGAATACTACAAAAAGACAATGCCACAACTAAGTAATTTATCTGGCGGAAAAGTACAAGAGTTGTCGCATTGCTAATAATTAAGTATAGCTAGATAACAGACATGAGTCAAGAATGTTCATTGAAACAATTCTTTCGTTCTTGACTCATGGCATATTCATAGGATGAAATCGACAGATGATAGGGGTGATGTTATGAAATTACTATTCCTGATACCATTGTTTATTTTTTGTGGCTGTACTGTAGAAAATCAACCGTCTTTAAAAGATCTTTATCCTAATAAAGGGGCTGAAACAACCTATCATGAGATGGTCGATTATTTTAATTCACATGTCACATACTACAAAGAATGTTGGCAATACGGAGAGCAACAAACGAATGAAGAGTATCATTACGTCACTGAGAATTTAAACAAAAATGGACACTTTCAACGGTCGAGTGTAGAACAAAATCAAGAAAATAAGGTCTATTATCGTGGGTTTATTGATGGAGATTTGATTTCTGAATCGATTTTAGATGAATCAACCAATGCGTTTCAATTCAATGAGCGCTTTTTATTGCATACCGGAACATTTATGGAAAATCTACTGAAGAACCAAGAGGACTGGACGATCTTGAAAAGTCAGCGCCAGGACCACAATGAGAAGATTGAGTTGATTTTTGATTTCAAGATAGATGAATCACTCTATCTAAAGATGTCTTTTACAATTGGAGAATCAGGTTTTTTAAAAGAAATAAGAACTCGTTATTTTGATCGCCAAGATGCGTTAGCTACCAATCAATTTATTTACTATGAAGATGTTCAAATCAACAGTATCAATGAAAAAAAAGAATTACCTGTGGAACAAATTCGACAAGAAATCATCTTTGCAGATGAGTCATATCAGACATTAATGAAAGAACTAACGGATACGAATGAGCTGACGTTAGCCGCTTTTGATGAATTTGTGACACAAAAAGAGTATCCGATCGGTTCGAATATCTACACACAGTTATTGATGATGGCTGAAGGCGATGCAAAGGAAAAATTGACGTTGCTTCTTGAACAGTTAGGTGCAACAATCGATGAATTTAATATGCTTCAATTAAATGAATTCCGTCGATTTGACGAGTTTATAGCCCCACATAGTTTCTTTTTGCACTATCTCGCAGAATTAGTGCAAGAAGCCTTTCCAAATGGTTTACTTGAAGCTTATGAAGATGGAGAACATTTCTTTGCTCGATCCGTCCATCAACTAAGGATGTACCTTGATAAATTAAATTTGTCGTATGTACGTATTCATTTTAAGAAAAACGGAATGACCGACGAAGAAGCTTTAGCTGAATATGGGAAACGATGGGGAGTTGAACAGCAGTATTCACCCGCGCGATTTCACAATAAATACCCTAAAAACAAAACATTCAAAGAAAGTATCATTGGCAGAGAAAACCGAAAAATACTGGTTAACAGGAGATTTCACTCTGAATTTATCTTGAATCCTGAAGGGGACTTTGTGAGTAGCTGGAATGTATTAAAAATGGAAAATGGTCGAGTAGATAGCAATCCAGAAAACTATTCATTTCATTTTGATTTGAGAAAAGAATTACTCGATGGAGAATCGTTTAATTATGCCAGCAAAAATGATCGACTGCATAAACTTTTAGATAGTTCCCCCTCTAAAAAGCTCGATCATCAGATTCGCCAACAAGCAAAAAAAGGTTGGATCAGTGCGAGCATGACGGAATACTTCAATCGGCACCCAAATGTCTATCCAATGATCCTTGGCTTGTTATTCTTTTTGGCGTTTCATTTTTTTGTTCTTTTTTATCATAGAAGAAAGAGCGATGAATAAAACAATCATGTGAAAGGAGAGAACCTTCTATGCAGACGAGAACAAATAAGCAGATCGATGTATTTGTTGTAATACTTGTGATCACCATTTTAAGTGTTTATCTCATACGGAATCACAGGGATGATTTATTTCAAGTGTTTCGCTATCTTTGTGTATTTTAAAAAGACTATTACATTAGGTTTTCATGCTATTCTTTCCTTGGCTGTAGTCAATAGCCCAATAAATCCATCGACAGATCAAGTAATAGCAAACATTAGACTTAGCGAAAACATTTTAGAAATCTTTCACTAAGTCTAAAGAAAAAAACGAATTGAACCTTGCGACTATGAATGATTAGAAGCACGTTCAATCAAATGTAGCTTCAAGTCGCTCCACTCCTCATGCGTCGGTATTTGAGCCATTTGGATCACTTCACAGGTCATTTTCTCCGTAAAATCGTAATTACTGACGAGGAGACAAGCGCCTAACTCATCCATTTTTGTCTGGGTGATCGGTTGATCGAAAAGAAAGAGGGGGTGATACGTTTCAGGTAGCCATTTTTGGATCATAGCCATCAAAAAACTATCGTAACCAGCATCTCCATGAAAAGAAAAAACGATCATTTGCTTGGGCTTACTTTGTGATTTCTGATAGGAAGATTGGATCATACTTAAAGATAGTGCAACTTCTTTTATGCAGGTCAATGGTAGAATTTCTTGCCACTTAAGTTGTTGCAATCGGTTTTGCCAGGAGCAATAGAGTGTTTCAAAGAATGGATCGACTAAATGATCAATCGACAATAAATGACTCTCAAAGCCATCGGTGATTTTACTTAGCAAGCGAAGGTTAGCTAAATAAGCACTCATTTGCTCAATGCCTTCCTTCGTTGTACCTTCAATAAGTGCTTCTTCTATTAGGAATTGCTTGATCCATTTCTTGGCTTGTACTTCTTCTTGATAATGTGTGGCTTTATGGGATATCATCTCTTGATAGTTAGATGAACTATAGGAAATACAGTGTAAAGCAATCAAGTAAGCCCAAGCTAGTTCATTAACTGACAGCTGTTGGATACCAAGAATCTCCTTTAAAAAAGGGATGATTTTTTTTGAGAATCTTTTGAAGCTTTTTCTGGACTGGATGATAGTCAATGTTTCTGATGGGATTTCACCTTGTTTACGACGCAACCATCGTTCCTTTAAGATAGATAACCATAACGTAGCACGAAAATTACTAATATGTAAATGAGACTGAAAGGCTTGCTGTAATTCAGCAAACATGACTCTGTATGTTTCTTGAGAGAATAGATAGGTATGATCTGTAATGATCGTTCGCCGAAAGCTTGCATAAAAGTGAAAAAAGAAAAAACGAATATCATTTTCTTTTCCAACAAGATCGCCATTTTTAGGAGAGAGTTGTATTCGATAGTTTTTTAGTTCATGGTTCATGTGTTGAATGATCTTACGCAAAGCTGAACTAGATAAATGATACTCTAAGCGCATGGCTTCGAAGGATTGAAGATTGCCGCGAAGGCTACGGTCAATGAGCTTATAAGTAATCGTTTCTCTAACAAGAGACAAAAGAGAAGTATCCAATGTTTCTCCTTCTGTTATTTTTAAGCGGTAACCGATCATTTTGATTGATTGTAACTGGATCGATGGTGGTAATTTGGTACGCAATGCCTGGATATCTGAACGTAGAGTAGGTGGTGTACAGCCTATTTCTTGGACTAGTTCAGTGATCGAAGTGATATCATTTCGTTTTCTCAAATAAGTAAGAATCTTGATTTGACGATGTAATTGTTTATTTTCATGTAGTTTGAAAAAAGGTTCCATCCGTTGCTCCTTTCATTACTTGACGCTCATTTGCTTGCTTTATTTTATCTTTCTCGTTTAACAAACACAAACCTATTTCCAAATATTTTTTTCAAAAAAAAAAAAATAAAAAATTTTCTTTCACGGATTACGGTAAAATTTAGTTGGATGTTTTTTTATCTTTCTATAATTTGAGGAGTTGAATAAACAATGGACCACAGAAAAATAGTAAAAGTGACAGCTTCAATGTTATTACTCATGAACGCATCCCAACAGAGTATCATGACGTTTGCTGATCACTTAGACAGTGGACAGATGACAGAAGAGCTAGTAAGTTCGACCATCGAAGAACCAACAGAGAACAGCGTGATGGAAACAGCAGAAAACGAAGCGATGGATGAGCAGCAAATAAGCGAAACACCAGAATCCTCAGCGACTGTTCCATCAGAAGCACCCACAGAACCTACCACAGAAACAACGGCAGATGTAAATGCTGAGGTAGAGCAATCTACTGGCGATTCGACAATCCCCACCACTGTGGAACAAGAAGTGACGGATATTTCAAGTGACCCAGTTATTCCAGATCCAAATGCCAAGACGGAATGTTTTGAGATACAAGGAACAGAAGACCAATTGGCATCTGGTGTGTTTGGTAGCAGTCCCTGGCGGATCGACCAAGAAGGTGTTTTGTACATAGATGCAGGGATATTAGGAGAAACAACGTCGGCGGCTCGTGCACCTTGGTTTCCTCACCGTTCACTTATCAAAAAAGTAGTTCTTACTGGCCCCGTGGTAGCAAATGCTGAATCATTAGGATTATTTTTTGATATGAATCAGCTAACGACGATCGAGAATTTATCCAATTTAGATACAAGTCAAGTCACGAATATGGATTATTTCTTTGCATGGTGTTCTCAGTTGACGTCATTAGACCTATCTACTTTCGACACTCAGAATGTTCGCTCCATGAATTATATGTTCAATGGGGTGTCTTCTGTCAGCACGCTCGATCTAAGCAACTTCAACACAGCGAATGTCACTGAAATGAGCCATATATTTTATGGGATGAGCGGATTGACTTCATTAGATCTATCCAGTTTTAACACGATGAACGTGTCGAACATGAGCTACATGTTTTATGATTGCTCTGCCTTGACGACATTGGATGTAACTGGTTTTCAAACAGCTAACGTGACGAATTTCAGTCATATGTTCCGCGGTTGTTCCGGATTGGCTCAACTGGATCTTTCTAGTTTTGTAACGAGTCAAGCAACAGAAATGTCCTTCATGTTCCATGGCTGTTCGGGATTACAAGCGTTAGATGTGACTCATTTTGATACGAGCAATGTTATGTTCATGCATTATATGTTCCATGGTTGTTCCGGTTTGACAGAACTCGATGTTACTCGCTTTGATACGACAAACGTGACTTCCATGTTCTATATGTTCTTCGGTTGTTCAAGTCTGACAGAGTTAGATGTTACGAATTTTTCAACAACTAATGTAACAACGATGAGTTTTATGTTTGCTGATTGCATCAATTTGAATACGATCGATGTCAGTGGTTTCGATACAGAAAATATCCGCTTCATGCGAGGGATGTTTAGAAATTGTCAAAATATCACTGAATTAGATCTATCCCATTTTAAAACTGGTAAGGTGCAGTTGCAGCAAGAGATGTTTGCTGGTACAACCTCCTTATCCAAAATTTCTTTAGGTATCCAGTTCTATTCTTTGACCGATACCAATATTCCTGAGTTGCTCGCTACAGAAGAGCATACGGGGTATTGGCAAAATGTGGGATCTGGTACAGAAGAGATCCCTCTTGGTGAGCATGTATTGAGTTCTTCGTCACTGATGACGACTTATCAAAACAGTATGGCGGATACCTATGTTTGGCAACCGATTGCCAGTGAGTCGATCCACGCAATCGATTCAACGATCTATGTTGGCGATAGTTGGGAACCGATCGACAATTTTGTCTTAGCGACCGATCCAAATGGAGAATCAATTCCTTTTGATGAAAGTATGGTCAGTGGTACAGTGGATACTACGACAGCAGGAGTCTATCCAGTGACTTATACCAATGGTTCTGCGAGTCAACAGATCAATGTCACCGTCGAAGAAAGCCAAGAATCCCTTCAAGTCATCGATTCGACGATTATTGTAGGTGATACATGGACGCCAAGTGATAATTTTGTTTCAGCGACTGATCAAACGGGTGAAGCTGTGCCATTTGATGAAAACATGGTCAGTGGCGAAGTTGATACGACACAGGTAGGCGAGTACAAAATCACCTATACCGTTGGGACGCTCAGTCGTGAGATCACAGTGACAGTCGTTGCTAGTCAAGAAGCGATCAAGGCAACCGATTCAAGGATCCATACAGGTGATGTTTGGCATCCTCGTGATAATTTTGTCTCAGCGACGAACAGAGCAGGTGAGAATTTGCCATTTGATGAAAGTATGGTGTCAGGTACCGTTGACACTGGGCGAACAGGAAACTTCATCATTACTTATACAAATGGTGAAGCTACTCAACGAATCACAGTGACCGTCGTTGAAAATAAAGAAACGATCCAAGCGCAAAATGGTAGTCTTTATGTCGGGGATAAATGGTCCCCAGGCGATCAATTTGTGTCTGCCACTAATAAAGACGGTGAGATGATCGCTTTTGATGAAAGCATGGTGAGTGGGACAGTGGATACCACAAAAGCTGGAGATTATCCGGTTACTTATACCAACGGTCGAGCGACAGAGGAAGTGATGGTCGTTGTAAAAGAAAACGGAGAAACAATGGTGACAAAAGATCTCCAGTTATATGTCGGTGATACATGGAAGCCGATCGATGGTTTCGTATCTGCGACAAATCGTGCAGGATTCACCCTTGCATTTGATGAAAGCATGGTATCAGGAACCGTTGATACCAACAAAGAAGGAACGTACACGATCACTTATACGAATGGTTCAGCTTCAGAAATAAGTCAAGTGACAGTAAGTAAACGAGGAACTGCAGGAGGGAATGCAAACACAGGCGGAGGGAATACTCAGCAAAAGAAAACAGGCAATACCCCTGCGATACAACAAAAACAAGCCCAAGGAAATGCAGCAAAAAACTTGCCAAAAACGGGTGAGATCCAATCTAGTGCAGCAGTTCTTGGTTTAGCCCTAGTTGGTGGAGCAATCGGAACTTATATCTACAATAAAAAGAAAAATCGTAAAGATTGATTCTATAAGATCAAAAAGCCAACTTAGTTTCGGAATGAACCTAGACTAAGTTGGCTTTTTGTGACTCAACTATTTTGAAATTGGCTGTTGTATAAGCTTGCGTAAAGTGTTGGTTGTTGTAATAGTTCTGTATGTGTTCCTGTTTCAATGATATCTCCGTTTTGCATCACTACGATCATATCCGCATGTTCAATCGTAGAAAGGCGGTGGGCAATCACGAAACTTGTCCGGTTTTTAGTCAAAGCATTCATTGCTTCTTGGATCAACGCTTCCGTACGTGTATCAACACTCGATGTTGCTTCATCTAATATTACGACTGCTGGATTAGCTAGAATGACCCGTGCAATCGTCAAGAGCTGTTGTTGCCCTTGGGATATTGCTCCATTTTCGCTTGAGATGATGGTGTCATAGCCTTGAGGCAATGTGCGGATAAAATGATCACATTGGGCAATTTTTGCTGCTTGAATGACTTCATCTCTGGTTGCCTCTTTTTTACCATATGCAATATTTTCTGCAACAGTTCCTTCAAAGAGCCAAGTATTTTGTAGCACCATCCCGAATAGATTCCGCAATTCATGTCGCGGAAAATCAGTGATATCATGACCATCGAATAAAATCTGTCCGTCATTGATTTCATAAAAGCGCATCAAAAGATTCACAAGGGTTGTTTTTCCGGCGCCAGTTGGGCCTACGATAGCAACTGTTTGTTTTGGTTTGACTGAGAAGTTAACATCCTTCATCAACGGTTTTTCTGGTGTATAACCAAAGCGGACATGTTTGAATTCAATAGCTCCTTGTGGTGTGATGATTGGATTTTCGACTGCCTGATCAATGGCTTCTTCTGGCTCATCCATGATCTCGAAAATCCGTTCGATGGAAGCCATTGCTGATTGTACCGAGTTGATGACATAAGAAGCGGTAGAGATTGGTTCCGAGATTTGGTTGATGTACTGCAAATAGGCTTGCAAGAAACCAATCGTGATACCACCAGATAAAACAGATATTGCGCCAATGATCCCACTAGCGATAAACGCTAATTGATTGATCAAACGAATCGCTGGATAGATCGCAAAATTCATGAATTGCGCTTTTTTGAAAGCTTGCGATTGTTTTTCATTCACTTTATTGACTTCTTCAATCGCTAATGCTTGTTGGTTGAAGGCTTTGATCACCAAATTGCCAGTCAAATATTCTTCCGCTTTATTATTCAAATCTCCCAGTTCTTCTTGGTTATGATCAGAAATTTGTTTATTCTTGTTGGCGAATTTTGTCGTGACAACCGCGCTGACAATAATCAAAACAAGGACGAGCAACGTTAATTTCATGTCGATATAAAACAACATGATACCAGCTAAGAGGATCGTTACTAGAGAAGTGAAAAATTGGTTGATCCCAGTTAACAATACTTGTGACAATTGATTCAAGCCAGTAGTTGTGCGACTAATGATATCGCCGACTTGATGGCGGTCATAAAAAGCCATCGGTAAAGCTTTGAATTTTTTCGTAACTTCTTTTCGAACACGCAATGTTACTCGTTCACTCAATGAAGCCATTGCTCGTTCCTGGATAAAAGAAGTGACGCTACTCAGTAAAGAAAAGAGTATCAGCAGGATAACGGGTAAAAGCAATGTTTCTTTCACATCAGTCGCAGTCATTTGGGGCAAGCCAACAGCTTGGATACGGGCGAGTAGTTGGTCGATCCCGATCCCCATGATCAGAGGCATTGCAACGACTAATGTATTCCCGACCAAGCTACAAAGTAATGAACCATAGAAGATTTTATGTTCAGGCTGGATCATTTTCCAGAAGCGTTTCAAACTTTGTTTTTTTATCGTTGTTTTAGTCATTTCCATCGACTCCCTCCTTCAACATACCTTGTGATTTCGCAAATTCCTGATACGAGCGATTGGTTTTCAATAGCGCTTCATGCGTGCCTTGTCCGACGATCCGTCCTTCATCCAAAACAATAATATTATCAGCATTCATGATGGTACTTAAACGTTGTGCCACGATGATCAGTGTTTTATCTGCCATTTCTCGATGCAACGCACGGCGTAATTTAGCATCTGTCCGATAGTCCAATGCAGAGAAACTATCGTCAAAGACATAGATTTCAGCAGGTTTAACTAACGCTCTAGCGATACACATCCTTTGTTTTTGTCCGCCAGAATAATTATCTCCCCCTTGAGCCACAAAGCTGTCCAATTGATCCGGTAGATTTTCTAAGACTTCATTCAATTGTGCGACGCGAACTGCTTTGGTTAGTTCTTCATCTGTCGCATGTTCATTCCCCATCAATAGATTACTTCGAATCGTTCCACTAAATAAAAAAGCTTTTTGAGGAACATAACTAATATAGCTTCGAAGGGTTTCTTGGTTCATTTCTGTGATCGGGGTGCCTGCGAATTTGATTTGCCCACATGAGACATCGTTTAGACGTAGCAGTAATTTTGCAATGGTACTTTTTCCGGAACCTGTTCCACCAACAATAGCTGTGGTTTTTCCTTTTGGGACGGCAAAATCAATGTTTTCCAACACAGGATCAGCGGTTTCGTTATAACGAAATGTGACATTCTCAAAGGATAAGAAAGTTTCATCTACTGAATCGAAGGATAAAGTTTCTGGTTGGTCGGGATCTTTGATTTCGATTTCAGCGTGTAATACTTCTTCAATCCGTTTAAGACAAGAAATTGATTTTGGCACGATAACAAGAACCATTGCGGCAATCATCAAATAGGCAAGTGTCAACATCGAATATTCTACAATGGCAGTCACTGTACCGATTTGTAAGCTACCATTAGCCACCAAACCGCCACCAAACCACAAAATAGAAGCATAAACGATGCCCATCAATAAAAAGGCGATGGGTGTGACCCAAGCAAAGATCCGATTGACACGAATCATTTGTTGCGCGTAGTTTTCAAAGGTCTTATTTGTTCTTTTTTCTTCATAGTCTTGATTATTAAAGGCACGGATCATATTGACACCTGTAAAAAATTCACGCAGCGTTGTCGTGACACGATCCATTTTCGGTTGGATACTCAAAGATAAAGGCGTTCCTTTTTTCATTAAATAATACGTGACTAGAGCATAGACGAAGATCGAGCCCAAAGTGATCAATGTCAACTTGACGGAATGCTCCAACATCATCAGAATCGTAAATAGCGAAATGATCGGTGCTGGGACGATCATCTGACAGAACATGACGATCATTTGTTGGACATTATCTACGTCATTGGTCATTCTAGTCAAAAGAGAACCGGTGTTAAATTGATCAACATCTTTCATTGATAATTGTTGGAATTTTTTAAAAAAGCTTGCTCGTGTCTGATAGCCAAATCGAGCGGCTAACAAAGCAGAATAGTAGCTTGAGGCAACTGCGGCAAAAGATCCTAATAAGGCAACGATCAACATTTGAATTCCGATTTGTTGGATTTGTTTCACTTCGCCACTTGCAATCCCTGTGTCTATGAGATCAGCTACTAACTTTGGCACACCAAGGGTTCCTAGAAGTTGTAAACAGATAAATAAAAGAGTAAGTAGAGCAATTCCTTTATTGTTTTTTATAGATTTTTTTAATAATGTCATTGTGTTTCCTCCTTTTCCCGACAAATACGCATTCTACACCTTAAAGTTACTTGAAGGTCAAGGAAAAAAAGCATAAACTATGCTTGAGGTGAAATCTATGAAAACATTGTATTCAATTGGGGAAGTAGCAGAGTTATTGGATATCCCTAGATCAACGATTCGCTATTGGGATGCAGAAGGGTTGATCCATGCAGCTCGAGAAGAGGAAAATGGGTATCGATTGTTTGATATTGATGCGATTTTTCAAGTATATGACATCAATTTTTATCGAAAACTAGATATTCCCATGAAGCAAATGAAAAATCTATATAGTAAATCATTAAATGAGATGTACGATATTTTAGCTGAAACGGAACAGCGCTTAGATCATGAGAAAAAAATCTTGGAACAAAAGCATAAAGAAGTTTTATCAAGAAAAAATCAGCTAAAAGAAATGATCGATAGTCCACCAAATGAATTTCCTGAAGAAGGAATTCCCTTCCAAAAAATCGTTGTGGCAGCATCTGATGATATCTTATATTCAAAAGAATATCTAAAAAATTATTCAAGTTTTGTGATATTTTTTCCAGAAAATACGCAGAACGGTATTTACGGGTTCTGTACGGACGAACACACGAAAGAACTCCCAGGCTCACAGACGATCTGGCAGAACGATCCTACGAAAAAATACGTACGATTTCTATTAAAAGTGCAAGTGGATCATACAAAAAATAATAATTTATTAGAAGTAAAAGAAAAGTTGTATGAGCAAGGTTATCACTCGGGACGAGCCATTGGTCAATACTTGTTGACCCATACGACAAAAGAAAATATCTCCTTTGAATATTATCGAGCATGGATCGAAGTGAGTGAGGGTGAGTAGGATTAATTGACATTCTAAAGTAAACATGGGATAGTAATTGACAATATCAAAGCGTAGAAGAGAAGAGTAACTAATGGCGAACGGTAAAAAGAGACTCCGGTGGGTGAAAAAGGAGACCAGAAACCTTAGTGAAGATGAACTTGGAGCTTGTTTTACTAGTAAATGAGTAAAACCGGACTGCGACCGTTAACTCGCCAGATATCTATTGGTATCGTTGAGGCATTATTTGTAAGGATAATGTAAATAAGGGTGGTAACACGAGGCATTCGTCCCTTTTGTCAAAAATTGGCAAAAGGGATGAGTGTTTTTTTGTTTTCATCAGGTCTTCATCTACTACGTAATCTAAGGAGGAATTTTTTAATGACTATTCGTACAACATCCCCATTTCGTTATGATATCGTAGGGAGCTTTTTGCGCCCAGAGAAATTAAAGCAGGCACGAAAAGCGTATAATGAATCGCTGATTTCTGCGACTGACTTGAAAGAAGTAGAAGATGAAGCCATCATCGATTTGATCAAAAAACAGGAAGCTGTTGGGTTACATGCGGTGACAGATGGTGAGTTTCGTCGGAGTTGGTGGCATTTGGACTTTTTCTTTGGCTTACAAGGTGTCGAGTTTTTTGTACCTGAACGAGGTTATCAGTTTCACGGAGAAGAGACACGTCCAGGAACGGTCATTGTAACAGAAAAAATCACAGGAGAGAGCCATCCTTTTGTGGACCATTTTCGGTTTACACGTGCCCATACGAGCGAGGGAATCGAAGTAAAGCAAACCATCCCAGCCCCAGCTCAGCTGTTAGTGGAGTTGTTGCGTCCAAATATCTTACCACATGTTCGTGCCATCTATCCGACAAACGAAGAACTTTTTCAAGATATCGTAACAGCTTACCGTCAAGTGATCGCGGATCTATATGAAGAAGGCGCTAGAACGATCCAATTGGATGACTGTACGTGGGGCGTACTCGTTGCACCATTACCAGAAGGGTTCTTGGCTGAGAATGGAAAAGAAGAAAGTGAGATTCGGCAAGACTTGGCGCAGATCTATGTTCAAATCAATAATGCTGTTCTTGAAGGACAACCGCAGGACCTGATTTTGAATACGCATGTCTGTCGTGGTAATTATCACTCCACTTGGGCGGCAGCCGGAGGATATGAAGCAGTAGCTGAGCCATTATTTACAGAAGAAAATGTTCATGCTTATTATTTAGAATATGACAATGATCGTTCAGGCGGTTTTGAACCACTTGCGAAAGTTAGTGAAGGAAAACTCGTAGTATTAGGATTGATAACCTCAAAATCTGGCGAACTTGAGGATCGTCAAAAAATCATCGAACGTATTTATGAAGCTACTCGCTATTTACCTTTAGATCAGCTATGTTTAAGTCCACAATGCGGATTTGCCTCCACCGAAGAGGGGAATATTTTGACGGAAGAAGCACAATGGGAAAAAATCGCACTGATCAAAAGTATTGCAGAAGAGGTCTGGAATTAAGGAATAGTCGAATAACATAGCCTTCAGAGAAGAGAGTGGGACATTAGTTCTCTCCCACCACCTAAAACCGAATAAACGGCGGGAGCAGAAGTAACCTCTTCGGAAATAAGGCGCCATCCACAAAAATTTGAAGAACAATTTTCGTGGATGGCGCCTTATTTCTCGAGGCTGAACACTTCTGTCCCGACCTCTTCTCTGCTTTTCAGTCTACCTGCTCGGAGCTGAACGGCTTTCTCACGACCTCTGATAAACGGTGTTCAATGAGCTAACCTTCAACACTAAGCTAAAAAATCGAAAAATATGAGGAGCTATTTTCCGATTTTCTATCTTACTGTTCAGGTCAGAACGCGCCTTTCACGACCTCCGATAAACGGTATTCGAAAGCCAACTCCTACGACATTAAGTCGGAACTTGAAAAAATATGAGAAGCTATTTTCCCAATTTCCGCCTTACTGCTCGGAGCAGAACGGCTTTCTCACGACCTCCGATAAACGGTGTTCAAGGCGCAACACTTCGGACATAAGCCAAAAAAATAAAAAATGAAAGAGCCATTTTCTATTTTTTTTTATCTTATGCCTCAGTGCTGAACGCGCCTTTCACGACCTCTTGGGTACAAAGCTTTCTCTTACCACTAATCGGGTGGGGTAGGTCAAAATAATGGGTTCGTCGCGGATTTGGTCGATTCTTTCGACGGCTAAGCGAACGGCGGCTTTTCCAATGGATTTGGCATTGATTTGAACGGTGGTCAAGCCAGGGGTTAGTTTACTGGCTGCTTCAATGTTGTCGAAGCTGGCGATCATCAGGTCTTTACCGATGGTCACATGGTGTTTTTTCATTGTGCGATAGACGCCGATTGCCATTGGATCGCTTCCTACTAGTAGAGCGGTTGGAAGTGGAGCTGTGCTTTGGATGAGTTCTTCTGCTAGGCGTTCACCTTCTTCTTCGGTCCAATTTCCGAGATAGTGCGCACTGTAGTCTTGTAACTGATGATCGGACATAAAATGCAGATAGGCACGTACGCGTTTTTCGTCTGGATTGATCGTCTTGCCTCCTCGTTCATCCATGTCGACTTGGTAGCCGCCGATATAGGCGATCCGTTGATGGCCATTCTCTAAAAATAACTCTAACACAGCTTTGGTCATTCGCTCTAAATCTCCATAAACCATATCGACTTCTTGTTGGATATCCGGGTTATCGACGACGATCAAATGCTGATTTTGTGCTAATAGATCAGTGATCGACTGTTTCGTCACTGTTCCAACTACGATGATCGCTCCTAATTGATCTAAATCTTTCCATTCCTTGGGATTGTCTGAGAGATTGTAGATCCGATTCATGCCAATATGGAGGCGGTTCGCTTCTTCTTCTAAACCCGTGCGTAATTCCTTATAATAGACATCCTGTGCTTCACTCGCCTTACTGATCGTCGAGATCACACCGATCGATGGCATTCGTTTTTTGATATATTTCCGTTTATTGATATCATAGTTCAGTTTTTCAGCGACTTCAAAAATTCGTTTCTTTGTTTCTGGTGCGACATGGATCGTCTTATCTTGATTCAACACGCGTGAAACAGTTGCAGGAGAGACATTCGCTTTTCGAGCGACATCACGAATCCCTACCATAAAATCACCCCTTTAAAAAATATAAAAAAAGTTATTGACAAATATGTTTAGTAAACAGTATACAGGAGTTAGTTAAAAAGTAAACGGTTTCTAAAAATTTGTGAGGTGAAGAAATGAAAAGAAAATCACTGATTGTATTCGATTCAGAAACAAATGTTTTTCATTTGTCGAATCCATTGATTTCTTATGTGATGAAAATCGAAGAATCTGGTGTGTTGACGCATGTCCATTTTGGTAAGAAAGTGAGCAATTATACGGATAACAAAAAATATCCAAGAAGAGATCGCGGTTTTTCAGGAAATGTTCCTTTGCATGATGAGCGAGCATTTTCAAAAGATACTCTGCCACAAGAATTTTCAGGACACGGAAGTATGGATTATCGCATACCTGCCACGATCATCACACGTGAGAATGGGTCTAGCTTGCTTGATTTAAGATATGAAACGTATCAAATCATCCAAGGTAAACCAAAGCTTTCCGGTTTACCACAAACCTATGTATTGGAGGAACAGGAAGCACAAACGTTGTGTATCACATTAAAAGATCGGGAGTTGCCGATCTACGTGGATCTCTTTTATACGATCTACGAAAAACGTGGTGCGATCATCCGTTCTGTGAAATATCGTAATCAAACTAACCAAACGATCTGGTTAGATAAAGCAGCTTCTTTTCAATTAGATTTGACGAATTCAGGCAGATTTACTGAAGTGATTGCCTTACCTGGAGCCCACGCTAGAGAGCGTTTGATTTCAAGACAACGGATCACTGAGGGGGTGAAATCTTTTGAAAGTCGGCGAGGAAGTAGTAGTCATCAAATGAACAATTTTATCGCTTTGACACATACCCATACGACGGAAAGTCTTGGAGAGGCAATTGGTCTACAGTTTATCTATTCTGGCAATCATGCATTCGAGATCGAAAAAGATCAAATCGACCAAGTAAGAATCGTTGGTGGCATTAATGCGTATCAGTTCCAATGGCAACTTTCAGCCGAAGCTGAGTTTCAAACTCCTGAAATGATCCTTTCTTATTCAGACGAGGGATTAAATGGAATGAGCCACATACACCATACCTTATTGCGAGAACGTGTAGCACGTGGGAAACATCAGTATGAACCACGACCAATTTTAGTCAATAATTGGGAAGCGACTTATTTTGACTTTACTAGTAAAAAAATCGAAGCACTGATCGATGAAGCAGCAGCACTAGGTATGGAAATGTTCGTCTTAGATGACGGTTGGTTTGGGAAAAGAGATGCGGATACTTCGTCTTTAGGTGACTGGTTCGAATATGAAGGGAAATTGGCGAATGGTTTGAAAGGCATTGCAGAGTACGCTCATGAAAAAGGGCTAAAATTTGGTCTATGGGTCGAACCTGAAATGATCTCGATTGATTCTGACTTATACCGTCAGACACCTGATTATTTGATGCAAGAACCGGCACGTACACCGGCGGCATCTCGCTCTCAATTTGTTCTGGATTTTACACGAAAAGAAGTGCGAGATTCGATCAGTCAGCAGTTGCGAAAGATTTTGGATGAGGTACCGATCGATTATATCAAATGGGATATGAATCGCTCCTTATCAGATGTTTACTCTGCATACGTGGACAATCAAGGAGAGGTCTATCACCGCTATGTTTTAGGATTATATGAGCTATTAGAAGAGTTGACCACAGCTTACCCAGATATCTTATGGGAGGGATGTTCAGGTGGCGGTGGTCGGTTTGACGCAGGCATCCTTTATTATATGCCACAATCCTGGACAAGTGACAATACCGATGCAATGGAACGGATCGACATCCAATACGGCACGAGTCTTGGCTACCCGATTTCTTCCATGGGTGCCCACGTCTCCGCATCACCTAACCACCAAAGTGGCCGTGTGACAGATTTAAAGACACGCGGGGATGTCGCGATGAGCGGGGTATTTGGTTATGAACTAGATTTGACCGCATTAGACGAACAAGAAAAGAGGATCATCAAAGAACAGATCAGCACGTATAAAGCAATTCGGCAGACAGTCCAGCAAGGGAAATTTGACCGCTTAGAAAATCCCTTTGAACAAAATATTGCGGCGTGGCAATTTGTTTCTCCAAATAAAAAGGAGATCGTTGTCTTTATGGCACGACGATTAACTTCTGGACAACCGCTTTTCCATGAGATCCGTTTAGTTGATTTAAAGGAGGGGATGTATCGTGAACGTAAAAGTTCATTGATTTATTCAGGCTCGGAGTTAATGACGATGGGGCTTTATTTCCCTGATTTTTATGGCGATTTTCAAACGGAAATGTTGCACTTTGAAAAAATAGCTACAGGAAAGGAAGAAGAAAATGCAAGCATCAATTGATTGGTTAGATGATCCACAAGTTTTTCGAGTGAATCAACGAAAGGCGCATAGCGATCATACGGTCTACGCTTCAAAAGAAGAAACGAGAAGTCAAAGCTCTCGCATACAGTCGCTAAATGGTGAATGGCGTTTTTGTTTTTCTGAAAATGCGGAAAAACGCCCAAAAGATTTTTTTGAACAAAAGTTTGACGATCATTCATTCGACATGATCCATGTACCTGGACACATTGAACTAAGTGATTACGATAAGATCCATTACATCAACACGATGTATCCATGGGAAGGTCATGAGTTTCGTCGTCCTGCTTATACAACTGCTTCAGAAAAGGAAATGGCAGGGATGTTCTCTCAAGCTGAAGAAAATCCAGTGGGTTCTTATGTCACGACTTTCCAATTGGCAGAAGGATTGATAGGAAAAGACATCACGATTCGTTTTGAAGGTGTCGAACAAGCCATGTATGTGTGGTTGAATGGTCATTTCGTTGGTTATGCAGAAGATTCTTTTACACCGTCGGAATTTGATTTAACTCCTTATCTAGAAGAAGAGAATCGTTTGGCAGTCGAAGTCCACAAACGTAGCACAGCTGCCTTTTTAGAAGACCAAGATTTTTTCCGTTTCTTTGGGATTTTTCGGGATGTCGTCTTGATTGCTCGTGGCAAGAATCATTTAGAAGACTTGTGGTTACGCCCTCAATTAGATGACACGTATCAAAAAGGGAAATTGGATGTGTCCTTGTCTTTTGAAAATCTCGCTGTTGAAAGTGACTTAGAGGTGAGAGTCCTTGATTTAGACAAGCAAACGATCTATGAAGAAAAGCATACGATCGCCGAAACGATGCAGCTTAGCATGGATCTAGGTGAAGTGGTGTTATGGGATCATTTTTCACCAAATCTCTACACATTGGAAATCGAAACCAGTGATGGTAACGGAGTGACTGAATATGTCGAGTATCCATTCGGGTTTCGCAAGATCGAGTTAAAAGATAAAGTGATGTATCTGAATGGAAAACGCTTGATCATCAATGGCGTCAATCGTCATGAGTGGAGTGAAAAAACAGGACGGGCGATCACTTTAGCTGACATGGAAAAGGATCTGGCAGTGATTAAAAATGCCAACATCAATGGTGTGCGGACCTCACATTATCCAAACCAGATTCCTTGGTATTTCCTCTGCGACCAAGCAGGTATCCACGTGATGGCGGAAACCAATTTAGAATCACATGGTTCGTGGCAAAAAATGGGTGCTTTTGAGGCATCTTATAACGTGCCAAGAGGAATCCCGCAATGGCGAGAAGTGGTGCTGGATCGTGCAAAAACCAATTTTGAAACCTTCAAAAACCACACCAGTATCTTGTTCTGGTCCTTAGGCAACGAGTCTTATGTAGGGGAGAATATTCGCTTGATGAATGAATACTTCAAGGAGGTTGATCCAGACCGTTTGGTGCATTATGAGGGCAATTATGTCGATCCTGCATTTGAAGCTTCTGTGTCTGATATGAAAAGTAGTATGTATGCAACACCTGCGGCGGTGGCTGATTATCTAGAGAACCAAGCAGATAAACCATATATCTTATGCGAGTACATGCACGATATGGGAAATTCGTTAGGTGGGTTAGGGTCTTATATGGCACTATTAGACAAATATGAGATGTATCAAGGCGGTTATATTTGGGATTTTAAAGATCAAGCGCTTGAAATGATCGATCCAGTGACAAATCGCAAAGTCATGCGTTACGGCGGCGATTTTGATGATCGTCCAAGTGATTATGAGTTTTCAGGAAATGGCATCGTTTTTGCAAATGGACAAGAAAAACCAGCATTACAGGAGGTAAGATACTATTATGGCAAATACAGCTCCTAAATTGAGGATCATTTATGGCGACTGCACCTTAGGAATCAAAACAGAAGGAAAACATTATATCTTTTCCTACACACGAGGCGGTTTGGAATCCCTCAAAAAGAATGGGAAAGAATGGCTTTATCGTGAAACGCAACCGACTTTTTGGCGAGCATTGACAGATAATGATCGAGGAAATGGCTTTGGTTATCGCTCCAGTATGTGGCTTGGGGCAGGGTTGTATCTAAAAGTGGAAGCAATCCAAGTTGCAATAAACGATCAAGCCATTGAACTACCGATCGCACCAGTCAATAATCGTTACAGCAATCAAGAGTATGCGAATACAGCCGAGATCACCTTCACATTAGCAATCAATACGACACCACAAACGACCGTCGATATGACATATCGTGTCAATGAACAAGGGGATCTCCACGTGAACATGCACTATCATGGCAAAGAAGGATTACCCGAACTGCCAGTAATAGGATTTCGCATGATCATGCCAACGAAAGCCACTCATTTCGATTACGAAGGGCTGTCAGGTGAAACTTATCCGGACCGAAAAGCTGGTGGCATACCTGGGATTTATCATGTAAAAGGGTTACCGATCCCACCTTATTTGGTGCCACAAGATTGTGGCGTCCATATGGATACCAAGTGGTTAGAGATCACTCGTAATACCACATTGAACAATGCAGATAAAAGTCAGGAAGAGTTTTCCTTACGATTTGAACAAAAGGATTCACCATTTGCTTTTGCGGCACTACCGTTTAAAGCAGAAGAATTAGAACAGGCGACACACATTGAAGAGCTGCCTCCAGAACGTCGAACGGTTGTCACGATGTTGGCAAAAGTTCGAGGCGTCGGCGGCATCGATTCTTGGGGAGCGGATGTCGAAGAAGCTTATCATATTAGTGGTGAAGAAGACCACGAATTCAGTTTTATCATTAAATAATTTAAATCGTAAAATCAAAAATAGTACCCTCTAAAAATCCGAAGCATGGTTTTTTAGAGGGTTTATGAGTTGCGGGTGATACTTGAAGGTCAAGAAAGAAGTGTTTCGCCCGATTTTTTTGAAGAGGTTGTTTCTGTTTCCACGTTCACTCAGTTTTATCCTCCTTTTTTATGATCGGTAACGTGATCGTTACCGATGTCCCCACGCCGAGTACCGAATCAATGTGCAAGCCATAACCTTCACCATAAAGTAATTGGATTCGTTCATGGACATTTTTGCTGCCGATGCCTGAAAAATAGTCTCTATTTTTCGTTGGCTGTTCCGTATCAAAGCCATCACCTGTATCCATGACTTCAAACGTCAATTTATCCTCTCTGATCATTCCATACAAAGTGATGAAGCCACTTTTCTTCGTTTGAAACGCATGTAAATAAGCATTTTCGATGATCGGTTGGATGATCATATTGGGCATATACAAAGAATAAAGTTCTTCAGGTACCATGATTTTGGTTGAGATCGCATCACCATAACGCAGTGTCAAGATCGCAATATAACTTTTGACACTGTTCAGTTCTTCTTCCACAGGGATAATCTCATTTTTATTACCGATCGTACTGCGCAAGAGGTCGATAAAACTGTCGATGCCTGCGACTGCTTTTTCATTTTCTTGTTGCCACACTAAAAATTTGAGGCTAGTTAACGTATTATATATAAAATGAGGCTGGATCTGGGCTTGCATCGCTTGGATTTCCAATGTCCGCTTTTTCTGTTCATTTTGTAAAGATTGCGTATGATTGTTACTGATCGTTGTTAGCAGCTGATTGATCGTAGTAGCGAGTGTCCGGATCTCATACGTCCCTTGGATCGGAACAGTAGCTGCTACGGGTTCTTTGATTTGGTTCAAGGAATCCACTAATTGATAGATGGAGCGAGTGTTGCGATTCAAATAGATCGCTACTACGATGCCACCTAAAATCAGTGTTACGATATTATAAAGGATGATCGGGATGATGACATTCATTTGATCGGCGATCGAGTGGACATTGACCTCACTGACCAAAGCCGAGTTTTGTCGGTAAAGTGGTAAGCGAGTGATCCGCTGATTGGCTTTGGTCAACGTCTCGTGTTCGACTAATTCATCAAATGAATCAAACGTCGTTCCAATGCGGTTTTCAACATTCGAAGCAAAGATTTTTTTCTCATCTGTTACAAAATCGATCTGCGTGATTAGCGGGTCGACCGATTGGCTGAATATTTTTGCTAACTCATCCGAAGTGATGGCAACGACAGCATAACCATAAGTTTGGTTCAAAGTTGATCTAAGCTTTTTGATAAACAAGACACTTGGTGAATGTTTGTCGCGTTTCGTCAGTCCAAACTGGGTAAAGACCATTTGTGTCGCTGTTGGATTTTCATTGACTTTCTGGATCAATTCTAATTGAAAAAAGTCATCGGCAGTGAGATCACTCACCATGTCATTACTAATGAACATCCGACCATTTTCCCCAAAAAGAAAAATATCATCTTTGATGTTTGGAAAGATCGGTGCCAACGAATCATTCATTTTTTGCACCGTCCGTAGTTGATTGATTTTCTCCAAAGTCGTTTGTTGCCCTTCTTTGAAATACCCCTCTACAGCAGAGCTTTCAGCCAACAGTGTCAACGTGTTCTCTATATTGTCATTCAATGTTTCAAAATCATGTTGGATCTTTTGTAAGGTCATTCGATTGGATTGATCGAATTGTTGAATGTAGGCGTCTCTTGAGCGTTGATAAATGAACAAAGAAATCGTCGCTGCTTGAGTGAATAAAGCAATAAAAAGAATGATCAAAAGTTTGGTCAAAAGCTCGTGTTCTCTTAGCTTTTTAATCATACGGTCAGTATTCCTTTACGATATTGTGAAGGGGTCAAGCCAGTTTCTTCTTTGAATACCCGAGAAAAATAGCCGATTTCAGTAAATCCCGTTTGCTGACAAATATCACTTAATGAAAGATTCGATTCTTTCAACAATCGTTTTGCTTGATTGATGCGGACTTTTTTTAGGTACTTCGTAAAATTGATCCCATACTTCTCTGTAAAAATCGTCGATAAATAACTATAAGAAAAATGATATTTTTCGGATAGCGTTTGTAGACTGATATCTTGATGATAATTTTCTTGGACATACTCATAGATCAACGTCAACACATCTGAGTTGTCTTTTCTGAATGTAGTAGTCACTTCACGCAATAACTTCGTTGTATTATTGACGATCAAGATTAGCTCATCCCAGCGTTCTGCTTGCGTGATCTGTGCTGGGATCGTGATTTTTAAAGTCATGATTTCTTTTCTTTTTTCATGTTCGTCAGCAATCCCATTGATCAAGGCATAAAGTCGATTGATGATCTCATGTTTCAAATAACTTGGTTGCAATCGTTGATCAAGTACATGACTCATATAGCTCTCCAATTCTTCGATGGCGGACGAAAAATCTTTGTTCATGATCTTTGTCAAATAACTTTTAGTTTGTTGTTCATAAGAAGAGAGAAGTGGAGATAGTAGCTCTTCATAAATAACGCAGTGATCTGTTAGATAAAAGTATTGTCCGTTACTTTTTTGCTTCAACGTAAGGAAATCAGAATAAAAATTTTCGAGATCTAGTGCTTCAGATAAAACATAGAGACAAGAATCTGATTGGTGCTCTTGCTGAAATCGTTCAATCAACTCATCGAATGCCTTCTTCGAAGCGACATTGATAAAATAACCAATATCATTTGATGTTGTAGAAAAAGGGAAGACAGAGGCGAGATCATTTGTATATCGTGGTGCTTCAGCAATCAACTGTTCACTCCGACGTTGTTTTTCCGATTGCTTTTCTTCACAATAGACTAAATAAAAGTGCTCATGTGGGAATTGTTCGCGTGACATGCCTAAATCAAGAGAAGTTCCGGATAAATAATTGCTAATTACTTGACTCATTTTTTCTAGTTCTGTCAAACGCGGTTTCTTTACTTCTGTAGATTGCTCCACCAGACTCTTCAGAGAAGCCAAAAACTCACTAGGATTCAATTTAGGTTTCAGTAAATAATCCGAAACGCCTTCTTTGAATGAATCTTTGACCAATTGAAAGTCATCGTAGCTAGATAGAACTAAGATTTTTGCTTCAGGCTGTTCCTTCTTGATCAATCGAGACAGTTCGATCCCATTTAAGTCTGGCATCATCAAATCCGTTACGATGATATCAAGTGGCTGATGCTTGATGAATTCGAGCGCTTCTAATGGTTTTGAAAAAGCCCCTTTCAAATGGAAGTCATGGGCCGGCCAATCAATCAGGGTACTTAGACCGGAAAGAATGGTCTGTTCATCATCAATCAATACGATATTTTTCAATGCTTTTCCCCCTATTCCTTTGGTACGTAAATTAAAAATACTGGGAAACGTTTACAAAAGCAAGTCTAAAATTTCATTCAACAAATCATAAAACGACAAAATTGTACTTTTTTCTTATTTTAGGATATTTTTCTTGAGAACGATTATTAATAAAGAAAACGCTTGCAAGTCTGTTATGATAGGCGTGTAAGAAAAACAAACACTAAAAAGGGTGGGTAAAAAAATGAAACTAAAAAAAATCTTAGCTAGTGCTTTCGCCTTAACAGCAGCAGTCACACTTTTTGCCGGTTGTGGCAATTCCTCCAGTGATGCTTCCGGAAACGAAGATAAAGTAACGGTCTGGGCGTGGGATGAAGCATTTAATATCAAAGCTGTCAATGAAGCCAAAGAGTTTTACGAAAATGAGGATGTTGACGTGGAAGTGGTAACGATGTCACAAGATGATATCGTACAAAAATTGAACACGGCATTAGCCAGTGGAAATACAGATGGCTTACCCAATGTCGTGCTGATCGAAGACTACCGCATCCAAGGGTACCTGACTTCTTACCCAGATGCTTTTGCTGATTTGACAGATATTGTGGACGAAAGTAACTTTGCCGCTTATAAATTTGCAGTCAATAAAGTAGACGATAAAATTTATGGTGTACCTTTTGACTCAGGTGTAACAGCCAATTTCTATCGGACAGATATCTTAGAAGAAGCTGGTTATTCGGAAGAAGATATGAAGAACTTAACTTGGGATGATTATTTACAAGTTGCACGAGACGTCAAAGAAAAAACAGGGAAAAAAATCTCTGAAGTCAATCCTTCCGATTTAGGTCGTGTGCGCATGATCATGCAACAGGCAGGAGAATGGTATACCTCGGAAGACGGAGAAACAGTAACGATTGAAAATAATGAATCATTGAAATATGGGTTAGAACTTTTTGCTACTTTGCTTAAAGAGGACTTAGTCGAACAAACATCTGACTGGAATGCTGGGGTTACGGCGGTCCAATCAGGCGCTGTTGCTTCTACACCAACTGGCGCATGGTATTCTTCCACGATCCAAGGAGCAGAAGATCAATCAGGTAAGTGGAAGATCGCACCGATTCCAGCTCTACCTGCTAACATGCAAAAAGCACAAGCTTCCAACTTGGGTGGTGCCGGCTGGTATGTGATCAAGGGCGTAGCTGGTGAAGAAAATGCGAAAGATTTCTTAGACAAGACATTTGCAACGAATGAAGAATTGATGGGCAAATTAGCAGAAGAGATCGGCTTAGTATCGACCATGTTGAGTGCAAATGATCAAGAAGCTTATCAACAGCCCTCTGAGTTTTACAGTAATCAAAAAGTATTCGATGATTTCTCAAAATGGACAGCCGAAATCCCTGAAGTGAATTATGGACATGAAACTTATGCCATTGAATCTGTTGTGGCAGAATCCTTGAGCCGAATCATCAATGGTGAATCAGCAGATAAAGTTTTGGCAGATACGCAAAAACAAGTTGAAGCTCAGTTAGCCAATTAAGTCATAGTTTTAGAAAAGCAACAGTTGGACTATCATAACTAGAACAACAAAGAAGCAGGTGACGATATTTTCAAACGGATCAACGAATGTGTTCTTTCGTTTGAAGGTATCGTTTATGGAATAAGCAATTAATTGAAAAACGTATGGAGGACATTCACACCGTTAGCTATCCTGTATCACTTTAGCAATGGTATTCGAAAAAATAAGAAGTTCTGCTCGTTTTCTATTCTCTGTCCGATGGAACCAATCATTGGGGCAGTGGTTCAAAGCTTAGAAGAAAATAACAATCTATTTTGTCTGACTTTCTGTGAGGCATGTATTTCTTCAACATATGTGTAATGAAAGTGGGGAATAATATGAAACAAAAGGATCTATTCAGAAATGGTAATGCGTTTTTAGTTCTGCCAGTGATCATGATTTCGATTTTGGTTTTTATTCCAATGGTGTTAGCGCTGATCACTTCTTTCCAAAGTGGCCCTCCGGTAAACATGACATTCAACGGATTAGGAAATTATCAACGAATGTTGGGAGATTCGACTTTCCGTAAAGCATTTTTCAATACCTTTTTATACTTATTAGTACAGGTTCCTGTCATGTTGTTTTTGGCATTGTTTATTTCAAATCTTCTGAATGATAAAAAGTTGAAGTTCAAAGGATTGTTCAGAACAGCGATTTTCTTGCCATGTATCACCTCAATGGTCAGTTATTCATTGATTATGAAAAGCTTATTTTCCCAATCAGGTTTAGTCAATAATCTGCTAGTTGGAATCGGAATGATCGATAATCCGATCGGCTGGTTGACTCATCCATTCTGGGCAAAAGTATTGATCATCATTTCAATCACATGGCGTTGGACAGGGTATAATATGATCTTCTTTTTATCTGGTATGCAAAACATCGATCCAGAGATTTACGAAGCTGCTGATATTGATGGCGCATCAAGGTGGCAACAATTCGTAAAAATCACGATCCCTAACTTGAAACCAATCATTTTGTTCACATCGATCACTTCAACGATTGGTACCTTGCAATTATTTGATGAGGTACAAAATATCACTGGTGGTGGGCCAGCAAATGCCACGACGACATTGTCACAATATATCTATAATTTGAGTTATAAATTCACCCCGAATTTTGGTTATGCCGCAGCTGTTTCTTTCGTTATCGTACTATTTATCGTCTTGTTATCAGTGATTCAAACTAAAATAGGGAGTGAGAGCAAATGAGAGAAATGACAAGTAGTCAACCCCGGTCAATGACGAAAAAGCAAGTGAGTATTGGACAGTTACTTTTAAGCATTTTTAAATATACCTCTTTAGTCATCGTTTCCTTTATTTCAATTTTCCCGTTTGTTTGGATGATTTTAGGGATGACGAATACAGCAGTCGATATTAGTTCAGGTAAACTGATGATCGGTGAGAATTTAGTGATCAATTTCCAAAATCTTTTTTCAAATGACTTGAATTTTTCACGCTCTTTACTTAATTCTGCAATGATCGCTGTCGTTACAACGATTTTTGCTTTATTGATCTCCTCCATGGCAGGTTATGGTTTTGAGATCTATAAGAGTAAAAGAAAAGAGGTAGTTTTTAATATTTTGTTATTATCGATGATGGTCCCTTTTGCGGCATTGATGATTCCGCTGTATCGGATGTTTTCTCAATTGAATGGTACAATATTAGGAATCAATAGTTTTCTAGTCGTCATCTTACCTTCAGTAAGTACCGCCTTTTTGATTTTCTTTTTCCGTCAAAACGCGAAATCTTTTCCTAAGGACTTAGTAGAGGCAGCACGTTTAGACGGTCTTAAAGAATTAAGTATTTTCTTTCGTGTCTATTTACCAACGGCTAAAAATACGTATGCCGCAGCAGCAATCATCACATTCATGAGTAGTTGGAATAATTATCTTTGGCCTTTAGTGGCGTTACAATCCCCAGATAAACGAACGGTTCCATTAGTATTATCTGCCATGGGGGCATCGTATACGCCAGACTATGGCATGATCATGAGTGGGCTGGTGATTGCGACCTTACCAACTGCACTTGTCTTTTTCATCTTACAAAAACAATTTGTTCAAGGGATGATCGGTTCTGTGAAATAGACTGAAAGTCTGGAATATCATTTTTCAGATACTATCACTTGAATGATCGAAAATAGGATAATCGTTATCATCCGACCTTCAATATACGGATAACTTCTGTTATTAAATATGCTTCTTAGAAATAAGCGATAAAAGCTCGAAATAGTTTAGCTATTTTTGGTTTTTATCGCTTATAGCATATACTTGAGACTTATTTCTACAAAGCAATAAAGCATGTTTGTTGACTAATTCAAATACTTCAGCTAGTTGATCACTGTTTTTTTACAGTTTTTACATAAAATTGGTATCGCTTACGGTTTTTCCTCGTAAACTTACTTTTAATCAGGTAAACTAGAAGTAAGGAGGAGGATATATGAAGAAAAATTTTAGAGAAGTAATCATTGCGATCATGCCCATGACGGTATTGATCGTTATCCTGACCTTTGTATTTGCACCATTAGATGTTGAAACCATGGGAAGATTCATTTTAGGAGCAATCATGATGATGGTTGGCATGAGTCTCTTTTTATTTGGTGCAGATTATTCGATGATGGAAGTTGGCGATTTGGTTGGTAAATATATGATCAAAAAGAAAAGTCTGCCAATCATCATTAGTTTGGGGTTTCTGATTGGCATCGTGATCACGATTGCCGAACCGTCTGTGCAAGTGTTAGGTCAACAAGTATTTGATATTTCTGATGGAGAAATCGGCCGAGTCTTATTGATCGGTATAGTTAGTGTCGGAACAGGTGTATTTTTAGCCTTTGCACTACTACGAGTCGTATTTAAACTATCTTATTATAAATTGATGGTGATCGGCTATCTTGCCGTTCTAATTGCTTCTTTTTTCACTAGTAATGAATTTATGCCGATCGCTTTTGATGCAGGTGGGGTAACAACTGGACCTGTGACAGTTCCATTTATTCTAGCTTTGGCTGGCGGGATGACTAGTATGATCCGTCAAGGGAAAAATGAAAATGACAGCTTCGGGATGGTCGGTATTGCGTCGCTAGGCCCTATCTTGGCTGTCATGATCTTGGGGGTGATCTTCCAATGAACTTTTTGATCACGTTTTTTGCTGGTATCGGACAAGTCGGATATGAAGTCATCCTTGCGGTGGCACCGATCGTGATACTATTTGTACTAATGAACTTTCTTTCATTTAAATTAAGAAGAAAACGTTTTTTGGATATCATGAAAGGTTTTTTGATCACGACTATCGGACTAGTTTTATTTTTACATGGTGTAAATGTAGCTTATGTACCAGGAGGACAACATCTGGGGACTGCGATTGCATCTTTAGCAAATAACCAGATTTTGATTCCTTTAGGTTTTGTTATGGGATTTTTAGTTGGATTTGCAGAGCCAGCCATCCATGTGATGGTCAAACAAGTCGAAGAATTAAGTGAAGGTAGGATTCATGCAAAGGTGATGTTAGCGGTGATCTCGATTGGGATCGGTTTAGCGGTCGGATTGTCTATGTGGCGCCTATTAGCTGGTTTTTCACTTTATTATTTCCTAGTTCCGGGCTATGGCTTAGCATTTGTCCTAGGTGCAAAAGTGGATAAGATTTTTCTATCAATGGCTTTTGATAACGGAGGTGTCGCAACAGGTCCGATGTGTTCCACCTTTATTTTGTCCATGAGCGTGGCGATCGCCACACAGATCGACGGTCGAGATCCAATCATTGATGGATTTGGAGTGGTGGCAATGATCGCTTTGACACCAATATTGTCAACATTGGTCTTAGGTTTCATCTATAAACAAAAAGATAAAAGAGATCAGAGAAGCAAAGAAAAATTACAAAAATTGGAGGAACAACAATGAATGATTTAGTCGCACTGAATCTTGAGATGATCGTTACGATCGTCGATGGCGGCATCGGAGAAGATGTTATCGATTACTCAAAAAAAGCTGGGGCATCCGGTGGGACGATTTTACACGGACGAGGTTCTGGTGTCCATGACACAGGGAAATTTTTAGGGTTGGATATTTCACCAGAAAAGGATATCGTTTTGACATTAGTTCCAGATAGTTTGACAAACGAAGTGATGGATGCAATCGGAAAAGGCATCAAGATCGATGTTCCGGGCAATGGTATTTGTTTTAGTATTGATGTCGATAAAGTGATTGGTATCACGAAAATCCATCAATACCGCGAAGTCGTTGAAATGAAAGATTTATTAGAAGATAATTGAAACTCATCCAAATGCAAGTTGCTAAATTCGGAATAGGACTTACCTTGAAATATACTAAAATTTGATAATCTTATTTTGACAATAAGTCGAAAAAAACAAAATAGACCTTGTGCTATTTTAAGTTTTTTACGGCTTTTTCTTTTACCAAAAATTCTTGTCTATGTTGCTGGATCAGCATTTTTTCAGGTTATAACTTAAAAAATTGTGAATAAAGAAACTTCTGACTAGATAAACTTTTTTTCAATTTTTAATTGGAAAAAGGTGAGGTAGACTTCTTGTATTTACTTATAATTAGCCTTGAGACAGATTAAATATAGGATCGATGGATGTATGTGCTACTAAAGTAGTTAAGTCGATCAAGAGAAATCGCTCGGATACTAAAACAATTGTAACAGTTTAAGTAATGGCTCTAAAGTGTGTGTTATTTTTTTTAATGTAGAAAAAAAAATAAATTTGAGGAGTGAAAATAGTGACTAAAGACAGTTATTTCGAAGAGATTGGTCAATTGTACAATAGACGTCACGAGGATTTTAAACAGTTAAATGATCAAATGTGGCCGAATTATAGTACAAATCAAATGGGAAATACGCTTACGCCAAAAGGTCTAAAGAGTTTAGCAGGTTACCTTTATATTTGTAATATCTTAGGAAACTTTCAAATAGTAGGGGAAGTCCCACTGACACGTCAGCAAGTGGGAAAGAAACAGTCAGCTGCTTTTAAAGAAGATACTCATTTAAAGGTTCGCCAAAAAGAAAAGAAATTCACGATGGATAGCCCCTCATCAAGTTCAAGTGCAGACCTCAAACGTTTCAGCTATCCAGACTTTCATGAAACAGTCAATCCCCTCATTGAGCAACTATCCTCAACTAATCCAATGATTTATCTAACGGCTAAAGCACATCAATGGAATCTCAACATGCAACAGCTTGCCCAGCTATTCTCAAAACGCGCCAATTATACGACGAATAGAGAACTTTCTAATCAAAAGCAACATGGCTCCCAGAAATCTTTGAATCATACTCAAAACCAGTTTAGCAAAATCCGCCAAGCAGCTGTTCTGAGAGCACAGCAATCAAATGAACAGCACACCCTAACTCTCTCCCAAAATCACTTTGAGCAACGTACAGAAGAAACCGACTCCTCCTATTCTATAGCAAAAAATTCAGCTGAGAAATTAAAAAATGTATTTGAAGCCAATGTTAACTATCAGTTTAGATCAACTGACATAGTTCCTTCAGGCAGTACCAGCGAGATAGTTTCGATCAATAAGGATTTGGTAATTGCAGCTTTTTGGAAAGATATGACCGATCAATTCACTATTTTTTTTAGCGTTCCTGAAAATGCAACCTTCACGGAACAGATGAAAGATTTAAACGGTACTTCAGTGCTCGATCTTTTTCTGGAAATGATGAATCGAGTATTTTACATGAACGATGAGCAACAAATTCTATCGGATGATCAACCCAAGAATGCAGAGTCAGTATCTGCATCACTAGTTGATTTCTTACCGGAATCTTTTCAAAGACTGTTTTTTTCAAAAAACAGTTCGATCACACATGTTAGAGAGGAAGGGATCTTCTCACAGCTTTGGAGTTTAACAAATAAACTATCAGATACTTTGAATTATTATATTGATAAATGGGATGTTCTGAAAGTAAAGGGAGTTGAAGCAGCTCCATGGTTTGATATTAGCCCATTGAATCCACGGTCTGATCATCGATTGGAATCTTCGTTGAAATCTTATGAGACTTTGCAAATGGCAACCACTAATATTGTTTTTTTAGCTACTAAAAGATACATTCAAAATAACTTGCCTGAGTACGAGTTGAGTGAAAACCAACTGCCATTTTGGTTTAATTACGCTCTTTTTCAAGAACGGAATGAGACGGAAAAAATCAATACAGCGGTCAAAAAATATCTACGAGAGGAGGGTTCTGGGTGGTTGCTGGAAGACGATACCTCAATGCGTTATGTATTCGCAAATCTACAAAAATTAGAAAATAGTGAAGTAGTTGAAAAAGTGATTGCTAGAAGAACACAGATTGCACATATCATTTTTGATACTTGTCGCCTCTCAACTCACGGAATGTCTGATGAGCGAGCAAATGCTATTTTCCTTCAATGGCGAAATAATAATATATTTAAAAATGTTCAATTTAAAATAGTAAAAAAAATTACTTGGACACCCACAAAGGTTCTGAGTAATGAAGAAAAAAACAAGCCTGTGAGTGAGACTACACCTGCCACAATTTCCTCTAAGAAAACAGACTTAGAGCGAATTGATGAACTTGTGACAGATCTCATGAATAATCGTAACCCTCTTGTAAGCGACGGAGAGATATTACCGATTTTTTATTACCAATATGATCTTTTTGAGCATAGGGCAAAAACTAGTGAGGTGAATCAACAACTAAAGAAACTCCTTGAAAAAAGTGGTATTACACCCTCTTCTGACAATGGATTGGCACTGGTAAAGGCAATCGAAAAGTATAGCCAAGAAGATTGGGGCTCAGAGAAGTCATATAAATCAAGAAAAACACAGTATCTTGCTTATGTTATTTTGAAAGCTTATGGAGTGGGACAAAGCAGACTGGGAGATTCCCTATCAGCCAATCAGTTATTCGGAATTTTCATGCAGTGGAAAACCAATACCTTACTTGAGAAAAATAAGTATAAGAAAATGGATCAGCAAACGATTTATTATAATTTATCTCCATGGGAAGATTCTTTATTAGCCCGTAATCAAGAACAAAAAAGTGAAAGTAATCAAATCTATGATGATTTCATCAAGGAGCGCTATGACTTGATATCTCATGAACATCCATTGATTCCCTTTGTCTATTATCCGCCACTTTTTGATTTAAGGGGTAACCTAGTAAAAGCATTTCATGATTTGAAAAAGATATTAGATGAAAAGGGAATCCCAACTCAGGGAGCGTACCTGGCGGATGTATCAAAAGCGGTAGAAAATTGGATTATTGCTGGAGAGACCTATAAAAAAATGATCAAACGAGTAAAAAAAATAGCAAAAATCATTGTAAAAACGTATAAACTCGAGGAAAAAGATTTATCGATCGATAAAGCTTTTGCCATCTATCTTCAATGGGGGAATAATAATGCGTATTATGGATATACAATTGAAAAAGACAAAAGAAACTATGCCTATGAGTGGAACAAAGGAAATAAAAGGGAAGAACTAGATAAGAAAATCATCACTTTTTTACGTGAGAATGAGATTGATTCCTCAAAACCAACGATTAGTGAACCATTGGCTTTTTCTTTACCCAATTTTACTATTGAACAAAATGAGGTTATATGCAAAAGTATGAACAATTTTTTATCAGAAAGAGGTTTTGCTAACGATCTAAGTAATAAAAATATATTGGTGAAAAGTGCCGCTAGATGGGCATTAGTAGAAGGGTTAGAGATTGATACGATCGATTGGGGGAAATTGAAAGAATTAGTTCGGGTAATTCTAGGGGATGAAAAAGAGAGGGTGATCTCTAACGAAGAAGCGCAACAAATATTTGTCAAGTGGATGAAAGATACAATAGAAATGGCTACTCCATCTTTGGAAGTGAAACCTAAAGAAAATACTTTAGAGCAAAAACAATCTCAGTCTATGAGTAAAGCGATAGTTTCAAAATGGCAATCTGAAAATATCAAGAACCAAATTGTACTTTTTTTTCGACAGAAAGGATTGCTATCTGAACGACCCACGAAAGAAGACCTTTTACTTGCAGTCGGAAAATGGTTTACGCAAGAAGGTGTTGGGACGGTGCTAATGCCAGAGAAAGTTCAGGCAGTTGCGAAAGTAATCCTTAATGAGATGGATCTTTATGGAGGGAAGTCAGACGAGAAGATTTCAAATAAGGACGCTGAAGCAACAGTCATGAAGTGGGTATTTGAAACAGTTCTGGAAAAATCGGTGGAAACCTACATCGTCCAAAATATTATTTCCGCTCCTGATCCGGTAACGTTTACTATCGGCCGTCTTAGAAAGTTATTTGAGGTGCATGAGCTAATTGAAGCAGGTCTGATCAAGCAACGACCTAAGAAGGAAGAACAAGAGACTATAACCAAACTATGGATCCTATTGACAAAAAAAATGCTCCCAAATTATTTCCTAGAAACAAGTCAGTTAGGTGATGAGCTTTTGATTTCTGACTATGAATCTTTGATGCAATTGATTGGTTCAAAATTTTTAGAAGATACAGGTTATCGTTCGAATTTCAATAAAAATGAAACGAATACTTTAGGAATGTTTTTGTTTGATATTGCCACACATCAAGGGATAGACAACTTAAATGAATTGAATTATTTTTTTGTGCCAGCCTTACTAGCTACAGCACAACTAGAGCCAGAGCGGTTAAATATGGCGATGGAGTTAGGGATTCATAAAGAATTTGCATTAAGTAGTTTTATGAGTTATTACCAAAAAGGCTATTTCAATTATATGGAAAATCAAGAAGATGTTGAGCATCTGTATGAGGAGTATGAAGAGGCTTTTATAAACTGGCGTCGTAAAAAAGGGTTAGTGAATGAAGTGTTAGCAGAGTGTGAACGACTCGGGATAAGAGTGAGTTTATTTGGAGATCAAGTGTATCTTGATGGTGGAAACCCATGCCCCGGGCCATGGATCCCAAGAGATATAGAAAAATGGTACACCGAATTAACGGAAGAAGTAGCAGACAAGCACCGTGCATTAAATAAGAAGTTGATGGAGTATGCATTTCATTCACTCAATATAGAAGATTTCAATTTTATCATTTCTCCAGAGACACATATTTATGAAGCATCTACTCAATTGAAAAATGAAGTGCGCTATTATGCACCTTCCGCACCAGGATCAATTCCTCCAGTATTCTTTGGGAATCGAGAAACTTGGCTGGATACAACTCTTAATTTAGAAAAGACGAATATTTTGGTAGCTGTCAACGAAAAAGAAGAACGGTGGTATGCCTTGAAAAACCTAGATAAAGAGGGAGGGTATGCCATCTATCGTGTAGATAAGGATCCTATGCTCTATCTTAAATATGGCTTGTTTGATAAAAAAAATGTCTGGGGAGGAGGATATTCGAAAGCCGGGGAAAAGATTCGAATCGGCAACAAGGACTACACTTTTTCTAGTCAAGTTGATCGAATGAATGCAATCACTTCTAAAGGGGATTTGAGAACAGTTATTGACAGGATTGCTCAGAAACATCGGGACCAGTTGTATCGCCAATTATATGATTCAGGAAATGATAAAACAGTTGCTAGTGCTGTTTGGGATGGTGTCAAGCATTTTATTCCATTTTATGATTGCATTGTTGGGATCAATAATCGAGATACGAAAGGAGCAGCTATTTCTTGCACAATCGATGTGGTGCTTTTACTACCTGTACTGGGACAGGTCACTTCTCTTAATCTGAAATTCGGTTTATCCGTGGCAAAAGCAGCAATAGTGGGTGGTGCAGAAGGAATTGTTAAAAATAGTGTGCGGGCCCTTCCAAATGTCGCCGAGATAGAGTCTCTAGTAATAGGTGTGATCCGTTATATTGATCCGGGAGTTGAGCTGGTAAAAGGGAGTAGTCAGTTAGTCCTCCAGAAGCTGATCAATATGAAAACACGGGCATTTATTCGAAAAGATATCAAACCACTATTGGTAAAGCTAGATAAAATAAAAATACCGTCAGAACCTTTGTCGAAAGAGCTGATTTCCGCTCAGCTGAAAAAAAATGGTCCCAGGGTTTTCGTCAAACGGGTGAAAGCTCAACTATACATGCGAGTAACCAATTTGAAAACGAGAGATGTTTTTGGAGAATATTATACGTTGCGAGGAGAACAATTAAGAGTGTTTGAAGGACAAGCCTCCTTTACCTCTGAGCAACTTGATTTGATCAATCGTCTATCCAGTAAAGTGGATATTGACCAACAGTTTGTCGAAGAAAAGAATCTAAACGTCAAGTTTTATGGTGACGGAATGATTCTAACAGGAAGAAAACAAGGAGAGCAAAGTAGTCGTTACATTATAATGAAAAATAAAATTACACCTATAAGAGAAACGGTCATCAAGGATCAAGGTGTGCGTTATGATATCTGTGAAGGAGAACAGGTTTTTCCGGTGAACTACAACGGCATTGAATGGTATTTCGAACCAGCCACTTCGCGAACGCTCTCCGAAGAAGCATTACAAAAAGTAAGCAAAAATATCGATAAATTTCAATCATTGAAAGAGCCAAGTACGCTCTCACCACCAGATGATTTGGGATTGATGATTTCAGAGACAGGTAGAACCTATATCAAGATTAATGAACGTTATGTACCATTGGTTTTATTCCATAAAGAGAAACAGCGCTATCATTTAGTTAAAAACGATATTCTTGAACCGATGACAGTTTTACGCTTAGATTTAGCAAATGATCAGTTCCGATTTGAAACGGAACTAGAAAAACGTTCCCTCAATTTTCAATCTTATGCGCAACCCGCAGGTGGGAAAGACGATGTCCCAGATGACCAAATTCCTAGCACTTCAAAAGGTGCTGATTCACTTTTTGATCATCTAGCGTCATCTTCATCACAAGTATTAGTTGATAATCGGTACCCACCATATTTCCAGCTTCCAGATACACTACCTTATGCGAAGGAGTGGAATAAACTTCGCCAAGCAATACAACTTCCTGATGATACAGATATAGTGGAGGATCCAAAAGTGACAGTACCGGTTTTATCGGAGTTTGTCCCAGAATTCCCGCCTTATGTAATCAGTGATGAAGCTAAATTAAGAGAACAAATTACTTCAGGGATTAAAGGGTATTTCCCCGAAGATTCAAATCCGCATTATCGTGTATTTTCTGGTATCGATATCACTAAGGCACCTGAATCACTCAAACCATTTCTAAAACAATTTACTGCAGAGTTTAAAAATGCGCACGAAAATTTCCAGAAATTTATAGATAAGGAGAAAGAACTATCAAAAGAAGGGACACTTGCAACTACGACTGCGGGAGCTTACTTAATCGAAATGTTTAGACTAGGTGGTGCGGAAAATCAAGAACAAATTTTAAAAGAAATTATGAAGCGCTTGTTATCAGTTGCAAAAAAAGGTGCGCAGCTTCTTCAACAAACGGAGGATTTTAATTTTAAAAATATTTGGCTTGTTTCTACTGATTTATTGCGTGATGAGGTGACAAAGAATTACTACTCACAAATTAAAGGACACATGGGTGCACATGCGTTTGTCATGCGGTTTGACCCTGAATGTCGAATTATTTTCATGCTTGATAGTTTTCATGTGGATCCAGCTACTAAACCAGGGAAACAAGCGCAGCCAAGTCCCAAGGATACTCTGATGCACGAAGTGACCCATATTGTCGCGTCATCGGACGATTTGATAAGTTATCCAATGAGTCCGATAGGTTTCAGGAATAGTGGAGAAGATCTTCGAAAGAGATACGAAAAAAAATTTCTGAAGCTAATTCATGGCGAGGGGTTTAATTCTTTTGTGGAGAATGTAAGTGACATGTTAAAATTGCCGACTGTCACAAAACAAGCTGTCTTGGATGCTGTACTGACTGACAAGATGTTGAAAGCAAACCTTCAAATAACCGATGCTGAGATGCTGATGGCTTGTATTCGTGATATTGGATTGGGACGAAACTTTTTTGAGCGCGCACGCATAAAAAGAAGTCTAGCTGACCAACTAGGAAACGGCGACCTATTGTTTGCTCTTGCTGTGATTGAAGCAGTTAATGTGGAGAATTTAGTAAACGAGCATCAATTGGAAACCACCCTAGAAAACGCGGAAATAACGACAGAAATCAACGTTTCACAGCATACACAGGGCCCTTCGGGAAATAGAAGTTTTTCAACAATTAAAAATATAGGTAAAACAAATAGTAATGATACGAATACAAGGCTTATGCACAAGCAAGAAATCAGAAAGCGCGCCGAATTGAATCTATAAGTTGGTTGACACCTTTAGATTCAGATACTAGGTTACGGTCAAAGAATCACCTATAACATCAAATACATGAATAAAAAAACTATTATAGCCATAAAAAAGTTTTTTATATGCGCATAAAATTCAAAGAATAAGATTTTATGAAATCTCCTGCATATTTGCACACAAATAGTTGAAAATATGCTATTTTGTAGTAGAAAAAAGGGGGAGAAGAATGAATTTTTTAGTTGTTTTAAAAGATACGATTCTCAAACGGTCGACATTCATCTATACACAAATCGATGAACAAAAAACAGTGTTGCATTTTTCGCCGGAGTTTCATTTAGAAGGGTTGACAATTGGGGAGATTTACGAACAAGGCGGTATTGAAGCCGCTAAACAATTTTTTGTTCAAGAACTCCAGCTTCCATTGAATGACTATCTTGAAGTATCATTAAATGAGTGGGACAAAGCGATCTCAGAACTTTTCCCTCAAGGAATCAATGTAGAATCAGGTACAACTGAAGTGCATCTAACGGTGAAAGATTTACAACGTCAGATGCGTTACCAGATCGATGAAGAAGGCTCTCTTTCGATCTTTCAGCGACAGCAAAAGATTTTAAAAAGTTTTTTAAAACAAATCAGCCGAAAAAGAAATTTGTTTAAAACAACGCAGTTATTAAAAAAATATCCAGAATTATTGCACACATCGATCCAGTTTCCACAATTACTCTCATTGATCCGTCGCTTTGTTCGTTTGAAGGAGATCCAATCTAAAAAGCTGACACTGCCTTTACAAGATACCTTTCGAGTAGTAAAACGTGAGAATGAAAAAAAATTGATCGTGATCGATTTTATGAGGAACCGTCATGTGTTACAACAAATGACGATGGAAAAGGCCAACTAAGGCTTTTTCTTTTTGAAAAAAAGAAATGGAGAAAATAATGGGACCTATTTGGATACAACGTATGATGAAAGCTCAACAAAAATACCAACAAGTGATGAAAGGGAGATATGCGCGTCTTGATCCATTGAATCGTTTATTTTTGGTTTTAGGATTATTTTTCTTTGTCGTGAGATATTGGTTGCCTTTCAGTTTAGGCTATCTACTCTTCTTCGTTTTTATCGCTTTAACTATCGCTCGGTTTAGCTCAAAGAAAATCTATGTCCGTTCAAACGAAAATCAAGCGTATTTACAAAAAACAGTGGCGATCAAAAGCTGGTTTGCGAAAATAAAAAACAAACTGAAACGTCAACCTGAACAACAAGCTAGCGCTGCCTACACGATTTTTTCATGTCCAACTTGTCAACTCAAGCAAAGGGCGCCGAAAGGCAAGGGTGAGATTCGAGTGACTTGTAAGAAGTGTGGCACGCAATTCACGACAAAGGTATAAGAAGAAAATAGTAGTCAAATGTCTAATGAAATGAGTACAAAGGAGTAAAAGAATGATTAAAAATTACATTTGGGATTTTGATGGGACATTGTTCGATACGTATCCGGCGATGGTTGAAGGCGTATTTCAAGCATTGCATGATTTTGGTATCGAACGACCAAAAAAGGAAATCTATCGTGTGATGAAGCAAGAATCGGTGAGAAAACTACGAGAAAGCTATCAGTTGGAAGAAACTTCTTTCAATCAATTGTTTCATGAATATGAAGAACAATATCAAGAACTTTCAGTCCCCTTCAAGGAGACTGAAATGGTTTTATGTCGCTTAAAAGAGAACGGAGCCAAACACTATATTTTGACACACCGTGTAACGGCTTCTACTTGGAAACTTTTAAAAGTTTTTGGATTAGCAGATTTGATTGAAGAAGTGATCGGCATCGACCAAGGTTTTGCCAGAAAACCAGCTCCTGATGCGATCAATCACTTGATCGATCGTTATCACTTAGACCCTGAAAAAACGATGATGGTAGGGGACCGAAAATTGGATATTGAAGCGGGGATCAACGCGAAGATCCATACTTGCTTATACGATATCGATCATTTCTTAGGTGAGATTCCTGCCGATCATATAGTGGCGAATCTAGCGGATATTTTAGTAATAGAAAAGAATGCAGAATAAGTATCCCCTTTCAACTTTAGTTATGCTATAATTTAAACAGAGGAGTGATAAAATGGAAATTAGAAGACAAAAAGAAGTAGTAGAAGCTTTTCATTATGATTTTTTAAAACCTGATCAAGAGGTACAAACAGACTTAAAAGTAGGGTTCTCACCACTAAAAGAGACAATTGAAAACTATCCGAAAGAACATAGCATCGTGGGTGCACGTTTAGAATTTCGTTTAGTATTTGATACATATGTGTTATCTGGAAGCGTTAGTCAAATCAACCACATCTTGAATCGCAAGGTCCAAGATCAAAATGATGTGACGCAAGAAGAGGTGGATGAATTAGTGGCACCACTTTTTGAGATGGTCAAACGTCTAGCCTATGAAGTAACAGAGATTGCTTTAGACGCACCAGGCGTAAAATTGAACTTCCAGTCAGAAAAAGAAGAAAAAACAACAGAAGAAAATTAACTAAAAAAACACCAGTGATAGTTATTAGCTATCACTGGTGTTTTTTTCTATTACTAATTGTAAGCAAAAGTAAGGAAAAATTTCGGAAAATAGTCTAGAATGAATAAGTCACTGAAAAAATATTTTCAGGAGAAGAGCTGAAGAGTTCTTCTCGGGAACCTTTACTTCCTTAGATGGACTTGTCATTACAAATTAAGAGGAGGATGAAAATGACAACACTCATCACAGTTTTAGTGGTTCTAGTTTTTGCGGCATTATTATATGTGTTTTATCGTATGCAAAAGCGCCATGCAAAATTTTCAACGCGGGTTTACACTGCGCTAGCTGCCGGTATCGTATTCGGGGGCGCGTTGCAACTGATTTTTGGAGTAGAAAACGAGGTTATTACGCAATCCATGGATTGGATCAGCATCGTTGGGAACGGCTACGTTAGTTTCTTACAAATGTTGATCATGCCTTTAGTCTTTGTTTCAATCGTTGCGGCTTTTACAAAAATGAAAGTATCAGAAAAATTAGGTAAAATCAGTGCAACGGTGCTGACCACTTTATTAGCAACAACTGCTATTTCCGCATTGATCGGGATCGGTGTGACGATCGCATTTGGTCTTCAAGGTGCTGAATTTACGCAAGGAGCAGCCGAAACTGCTCGTATTTCTGAGTTAGCGACACGACAAGAAACAGTGGAAGGACTAAGTATCCCACAACAAATCTTGTCATTTATTCCTAAAAATATTTTTGCAGACCTTGCCGGAACTCGTGCAACAAGTACGATTGCTGTCGTGATCTTTGCGGCATTTGTTGGGGTTGCTTACTTAGGAATCAAACGAAAAGCACCAAAAGAAGCATCATTCTTTGCTGATATGATCGATAGCTTGTACCGCATCGTGATGCGTATCGTGACGTTAGTCTTGCGTTTGACACCTTATGGCGTGTTCGCATTGATGACGAACGTGATGGCAACAAGTGATTTTGATGCCATTTTGAACTTAGGTAAATTTGTATTAGCGTCTTATCTTGCATTGTTTGCAGTGATGATCGTTCATTTCTTGATTTTGATCGGTGTGAAAGTCAGCCCGATCGACTACTTGAAAAAAACATTTCCAGTACTAAGTTTTGCATTTACTTCACGTTCAAGTGCGGGTGCTTTGCCATTGAATATCGAAACACAAACAAAAGCACTTGGTGTGGATGAAGCTACAGCAAACTTTGCTGCCAGCTTTGGTCTGTCGATCGGTCAAAATGGCTGTGCGGGTGTTTACCCAGCCATGCTAGCGACAATCGTTGCACCAGCAGCTGGAATGGATGTCTTTAGTATTCAATTCATCTTGCTTCTTGTAGCCATTGTAACGATCAGCTCATTCGGAGTAGCTGGTGTCGGTGGTGGGGCAACCTTTGCCTCATTGATCGTATTAGGTTCAATGAACTTACCAGTAGCGATCGTTGGTTTAGTTATCTCCGTTGAACCATTGATCGACATGGCTCGTACAGCTGTCAACGTAAGTGGTAGTATGGTAGCAGGTATTGTTACAAGTGCACGTATCAATGACCTTGATCGAGATGTGATCAAAGATGAAGCAAAAGTCGTTGACGTGAATGCGTAATCGAAAAAACGAAAAGTGAGAGCAGATTGCTCTCGCTTTTTTTATACTAAAATATATTCCGAAAAGTGAAAGTGTGTAACAATAGATTCACAAAAATATAAGAAAATAAGGTAACAAGACCTATCTAATACAATTCTCATCCAACAAAAGGTTATGTATTGTTATAATGAATATGTAAGCGTTCTATCTAAACATTATGGTAAAGGAGGAAGTTATGGTCACATTCAGCAGTAATTCTCAACAAGCCCAACAGTCCACTTCAAGAATCACCAGTGCAACCACCCCTTTAAACCAAGCATCATCGATTCAAAATGACACACGTACCACGCTAATTGGCAATCAAGACATTCAAAGTAGCATATCGTCCGCTAAAAACTCAGCCAATCAAATTGCCTCAGCCATCTCAGGCGCTGCTAATCATTTGCAAACTGCTGCTCAAGGATTTTCTACACTAGACACTCAATTAAGTCGAGATCTTTTTAAGGAGAGACGCTAATGGATCAATGGACAAATCTTGATACCGAGGAAACGTTGCTGCAAGCAAAAAGAGAAGAACAGGAAAAGAAAATGAAACAACTTGATGC
>NZ_PUAP01000015.1 GCF_002947535.1 Enterococcus mundtii | reverse complement strand
GATGATCAGGTAGATAGGTCAGGAGTGGAAGTACAGTGATGTATGGAGCGGACTGATACTAATCGATCGAGGACTTAACCAAAATAAAATGAAAAAACTCGGAGAGTTTCTTACTGATACTTCAAATCCAGTTTTGAGTGAACAAGATTTACTCAATATAGATAACACCAAGTGTGGTGGCGATGGCGAGAAGGATACACCTGTAACCATGCCGAACACAGAAGTTAAGCTTCTTAGCGCCGATTGTAGTGAGGGGTTGCCCCTTGTGAGAGTAGGACGCCGCCACGCAAATGAAAACAGTTGAACGAAAGTTCAGCTGTTTTTTGTCTGCTTTTTTGAAATAGTAAAAATTCTTGTCAGTATTCTAGTCAAAAAAATACATGGTCTTGAAAAAAGAAATTTCAAGGTCATGTACTTTATTTAAGTCGATCTAAGCTTTTCTCTAAATAGAAGTGAGTTTCATTTGATCAATAATCCAAAATGTTGTTTATCCGATTATTGCATCTTGACTAAAGAATGGCTTCGATTGCTTCTTTCATTTTTAATGGTGAAGTTTTTGGCGCGAAACGTTCAATTACTTGACCGTCCTTATCAATAAGGAATTTTGTAAAATTCCATTTGATCGCAGATGTCAAAGTACCTGGTGCTTGTTCTTTTAAATAATCAAATAGAGGATCAGCATCTCCGCCATTGATCACCGTTAGTTGGTGCATGGGGAACGTAACGCCATACGTTGTTCGACAGGCTTCGGCAGCATCATTTGCAGAAGCTACTTCTTGCTTGAATTGATTCGATGGAAATCCTAGTACCACTAAACCTTTTTCCTGATATGTCTGATAAAGTTCTTCCAACTGTTCAAATTGTGGCGCCAAACCACATTTTGTTGCAGTATTAACGATGATCATAGGGTGCCCCTTGTATTTGTCCAACGAGTAAGTTGTCCCATTTTCTAATGTGACATTAAAATCATAGATATCCATTCGTTTTTTCCTCCTATTTATTGATGTATAATAAGGGTTTGCTGATGTTGTCCCCTAAACTGAAATACAGGATGAGCGAAAGTCAACGCCTTCGAACATCAGCCAAAATGGAAAACTAAGAGATATTATTTGAGTTTTCTCTTAATGTTCACGCCAATTTGTCTTTCTCATAACTTACCAAAACAAGCCGTAAAAGACAAAGATTTGGCATGTTCTTTTTGTCTTTTACGGCTTATGGCTATGAGATGGAGGTCACTTTCCTCAATCTCCATTATTCTTAAATAAATTTATGGTCTGCTTATACTCCGACGTCTGACCATTCATCACGTTTTGCTAAAAATTCACGCGCTAAAGCTTGTGCGCCTTCTAACGTATGGTTTGCAGCCCAACCACATTGGATCTCGTTACTTGCTGGAACTTCTGTCGCTTGTAGCACATCTTCCATCGTTTTTTCTAAAACATCTAAAATATCGTCGTAATTTTCATGGTTGATGACAGTAAGATAGAAGCCTGTTTGGCATCCCATTGGTGACCAGTCTACAATATAATCTGCATGATTACGGATGTTTTCGGCAGTTAAATGTTCTAAAGAATGCAAACCTGCCATATCCATGTGTTCTTTGTTTGGCTGTTTGAAACGTACATCGTATTTGATGATCAAATCGCCATGCTCTCCTTTTTTACGATCGGCGACACGAACATAAGGGGCTTTTACTTTACGGTGGTCTAAATTAAAACTTTCGACATTCATTTTCATATTGAATTACTCCTAACTATTTGATGATTCTTTTTAGGGGGAATGAAAATCCTCTAAAAAGATTGGGTCGATTTATCTAAATTCTAACACTTATTGCAGGTCAGGTGTAGAAAACTGACTGATTTTTTTCGATTCTTTGTAGATAAAATGGATCAGTGATTTTTCAATTGAGTAAAGGCTTGGTTCAAATCATTTAAAAGATCTTGGGCATACTCGATTCCTACAGATAAACGAATCAATCCGTCTTTGATTCCAGCTTTTTCGCGTTTTTCTTTAGGTACAGAGGCATGAGTCATCACAGAAGGAATTTCCACTAAACTTTCGACACCACCTAAGCTTTCAGCGAGGATAAATAGTTGCAAGGCTTCTACAAAAGGAATGGCATCTGCGTCGTTTTTCAAGGTAAAGGAAACCATTCCGCTATAACCTGACATCTGTTGTTTCGCAATTTCATGATTATTATGAGTTGGTAGACCAGGGTAATAGACTGATTCAACTTCAGGATGGTTCGCTAATAATTCAGCTACAGCATAGGCATTTTTTTGATGTTCTTCCATACGCACACTAAGAGTCTTGATCCCACGTTGCATCAACCAACTATCTTGTGGACCTAATACGCTACCGATCGCATTTTGATAGTAACCGATTTGATCCGCCAACTCTTGGTTGTTTGTCGTAACTAATCCAGCAACGACATCACTATGCCCGCCTAGATATTTTGTGCCACTGTGTAAAACAATATCAGCACCTAATTCTAAAGGCTTTTGGAAGTAAGGTGTAGCAAATGTGTTATCCACGATCGTTAATAAGTCATGATTTTTTGCAATCGCAGCGCCTGCTTTCAAATCAGTGATTTTCAATAGGGGGTTACTTGGCGTTTCTAGGTATAAAGCTTTTGTATTGTCTTGAATCGCTTCTTCAATCTGTGCAAGATTGCTTGTATCGACGATGGTATACTCTAACCCATTTTTTGTAAGAACATTATCAAATAAACGGAAGGTCCCACCATAGACGTCATCGCCTAAGAGAATGTGATCCCCAGATTGGAACAAGGAAAACACTGCATGGATTCCTGCTAGACCTGAGGCAAAGGCAAAGCCACGAACGCCACCTTCTAAGTCTGCGATCAATTCTTCTAAAGCAAAACGTGTTGGATTACCTGAACGTGAATATTCGTATTCTTTTGGTTGTCCAACTGCATTTTGGCGGTAAGTCGATGTTTGATAGATAGGTACGCTAACTGCACCGGTTGTCGGATCTTCACTAATACCACCATGGATCAATTTTGTTTGAATATGCATAATTGTTTCCTCCAATTTCTTCATTGAGTTTATCGTTTCGTCTGTTGCTTACAGATAAATATTTTTTGATAAGTAACGATCGGATGTATCTGGAAATATGGTCAGGATAGACTGTCCGTTCGGTAAACGTTGCGCTTCTTTTAAGGCTGCGGCAAAAGCGGCTCCGCTTGAGCTGCCTACCAATAATCCGTGTTCTTTTGCTAGTTGACGGGTATAAGCAAATCCTTCCGCATCAGAAATAGTTTCAAATTGATCAATTGCTAAATCATTCAGGAAGGGGGGGACAAATTCAACGCCGATGCCTTCAATCTCGTGCCCATGTGAAGGTCCACCATTCAAAATCGATCCTTCTGGCTCAACACCGATCAAGCGAAGTTCAGGTAAACGTTCTTTTAAAAATTTTGCTGTTCCAGCAAATGTACCACCACTTCCAATACCGGCAACAAAGCTATTGATTGAACCTTCCAATTCTTGAAACAATTCGGGCCCCAATGTTTGGTAATAAGTGGCTGGATTGTCTGGGTTTTCAAACTGCAAGGGAACATAACTATTTGGGATCTCAGAGGCTAATTGTTTACTTTTTTCGATGGCACCAACGATTCCTTCTTCTGTAGGAGTGTGTACGATTTTTGCGCCTAGTGCCTGCATGATTTTTTGTTTTTCTATACTAAATTTTTCTGGTACGACAAAAATTGTTTTTAAATTGAATTTCAAAGCTGCCAGACCTAGACCGATCCCTGTGTTACCAGCAGTTGGCTCAATGATCGTTGTTTCTTGATCGATTTTTCCGTTTTCAAGACCGGAAGTCAATAAATACAAACCTAAACGGTCTTTGATGCTACCTCCGGGATTCAAGTATTCCAGTTTTGCATAGATCACGGAATCTTTTGGCATAGGAAAATCTTTCGCTGTAAATTTATAGATGGGCGTGTGCCCGATTGCTTCAGTAATTGATGAGATGATCACGAATCCAAACCTCCAAAAAAGTAAAATAAAAAGGAGCTGACTATTTAATCAGCTCCTCGTAAGATCATAAATTGAAAGACTAAGAAAGAGAACACTTTCACTACAGAAAGAGAACTTTCACTCAACTATGAAGGGCAATTAATAGACATGGCAAACAGTATGCTGTTTTTATACACCATACAACAACAACACTTCAATTGTTTTAAGTAATTGATTGCCATGTTTATCCCTCCAATAATGATTTAATTAAAAATAGCATGAAAAAATAAGAAAGTCAAAGACTATCATTTGAAAAGCAATAATTTCCTAGTTTTATAGACGTTTGTCTGATACAATAAGGGTGATTATGATTAAGAAAAAAAGGAGCAAAAAATAATGATCTCAGCAAGCGATTTAAAAGCCGGAATGACATTTGTCCAAGACGGAAAATTGATCAAAGTAATTGATGCAAGCCATCACAAACCTGGTAAAGGAAATACTGTGATGCGTATGAAACTGAAAGATGTACGTACTGGTGCTACTTACGATACAACATTAAGACCAGATGAAAAATTCGAAAAAGCACACATTGACACAAAGCCAGTTCAATACTTATACACAATGGATGATACAGCATTCTTTATGGATCTAGAAACATACGAACAATATGAGATACCTGTAGAAACTGTAGCAGATGAAATGAAATTTATCTTAGAAAACATGGAAGTAAAAATCCAATTCTTCGGTAGCGAAGTGATTGGTGTCCAATTACCAACTACAGTTGTCTTACGTGTCGTTGAAACGCAACCATCGATCAAAGGTGCGACAGTGACTGGTTCTGGTAAACCTGCAACAATGGAAACAGGTTTAGTAGTCAATGTTCCTGACTTCATTGAAACGGATGAATTATTAGAAATCAATACGGCAGAAGGTTCATACGTAAAACGTGCAAAATAATCGAGTGTAGTCAAAAAAAGCTTTTAAGCATCTTGCTTAAAAGCTTTTTTTACATTGATCAGTCAACTAGCAAACAATGTCTGTAACTTTAAATGGTGGACTTCTAACAGTCTTTGATACAGCTTTGTCTCAAAGTCTCTATAATGACAAAAATCAAGAACTGTATATTTAGAAGAATCAAGACCAGCAGGGATCAATAAGGGGGAACCCAAGATGAAAAAATCATACTCTTCAGTGATGGGAAGTGTGAGTCGCTCGATATCTACAAAGGGGATCTTCTTGCCTAAATTCATGATCTCTGCGGAAATCAGATGCTCAGAGACGTTGACAAACCCAACTTTCAATTTATAGTTTTCATCGATTTCTGAATAATATGGATAAAGTAAACAGGCTTGTAGAAAGGCTAGTTCACTTACACATGATTTCAGCCATGTGTAGTTTTTTCGTTGTGCCACCTTTTTCCAAAATCCTTCGATTTTGATTGTCAAGATACGTAAAAGTGGATATTTATCTTGAATATAAGAAGAGATAAATAGTGTGGTCAAAGGAATTTTTTGTTTGAACATGCTAAAGTTACCGATGGATAGATAGAGATTCAAAAGTAAAGCGGGCTCTTTTTCAAAATGGAATGTACCGATAAATGTCTGACAATGCTCCTGAAATTCCTCTAAAATAGCTTTGATCTCATTACTCGGTTGTTGATAGGAATGGTGAACGATCGGCACACGGATATCTTGATTAGAAGTAAGGAACGGCCAATAATAGAATAAATAAAACAAAGAGTTTACTTCTAAGATATCTAAACGAAGATCCGCAATTTTGAAGAAGTCGTAAAAAAAGTCAATGTTTGTTTTACTGGGAATAAAGGAGTCTCTCGATAATCGATAGATATCCGTAAAATGATCATTTTCGATCCTCAGCAAACAAATCAGACAATGGAGACTGGCTTGTTTTTTTCCTAAGTCGAACTTATTTTTGAGCTGTGGACCTTCGTGCTTATAAATCAATGCGCGAACTTCTTGGCTGTAAGGAATGCTATCGAGACTTTCCCCTAATGAAACAAACCAAAAGAAATTGAAAAAGATGATACGAATCAGCGTTTCAGAACCAGATAAGGTAAGATTCGATAAATTCAAGTTGATATTGTATTCCTTCAGATATTCAGCCAATTTTTTCGTTTGCCGAAAACACGTTGAGCGGCTGATAAAGTGACGATTGCAAAAAGCTGCCAGATCTTCATCTTGTTCAGTCAGAAGACTGATTAATAATTTATAAGGAACACTTTCTGTTGATAGGTAATGTTGGTATTGAGTATATTGAACAAGTTGTTCAGGAATGGATAACTTGTTTTTAGTATGTAACAGTTTAATATCAGTAAATTGTTCTAAATCATCTTGTATAGCACATAGGATTTTTTTGAAACGAGTGGCACTGAAATAGAAATCTAAGTTTTCTCGTACATGATCTAAACTATATTCCCCCGGCAATAAGGTCATCACCTTTCCATACACGCTTAATTTCATTCTTGAATGGTCATCTAATAAAATTTTTTCAATCAATTCTTCACCTTCTTTTTATATTTTTATTATTAATACCGTATTTATTTTTCCTTGTAAATACTTGTCTCAATTTTCTAAAAAAACTATACAGGATTTAGAAACATTCTTTTAAAATATGTCTCAAATTTATCGCTCATTGAGTATATTTTGTGAGAGAAAAGAACAATAAATTGATTTTAAATAACAATTCGTTAAATGTATTAGTTTTACTATATAAAGTTTAAGATTCCTTAAAATAACTATAATTCAATAGTTAGAGACAAAAGAGAAGAGAACTAGAAAGATTAGTGAATTTTTTCATTTTTTTATATTATCTAATTGAATTTTAAAGTTTTTTTAAGGAGGTATCCATAAATGAAGAAGCGAAAATATGTGACCGTTTTCTGTCTATTTTTTCTATTTTTCGCCACCTATTTCTATTTTCAAAAAGGAAGGACTGTGGCAGCCAATGAAGAAGGAACGATAGAGGTATTAAACAATGAATACGGGAAAGTCAGTGTTAGGAAAATAGATCGTCAGCTAACGGTCGTGTATCGATTAAATGAGCAAACAAAAGAAAACCGATTTTTATTCCAGTTACATCCAAAAGATGCACCTGAAACGAATCTGCTTTCCTCTTATGCTTCTCAGGAATATCAAGAATATACAGATGAACAACAACGAAAATGGCTAGCAGGTGATTTTTCTCAAGCCATTGAAGAAAAAGAATGGACCATTGAATTACCGAGTACGAGCAAAGAATTTCAACTCAATATTCAGATAGAAGAAAAAACGGGTCAGTTACTTTTATCTGAACCAGCTTCCTTTTCATTTTCTATAGATAACGAGAATCAGGACACTGCACAAACGAGTGAACCAACGTCTGAAACCACGACTTCTTCTGAAAACAGTGAGGTGTCGGATGATTCATCGGTAGCCAAAAACGAATATCGTCCGTTTGAACAACCACAATTATTCAATGAACAGTTGAAACCTAAAGAGTTACCTACGATTGAACCAGAATATATCACAGATGAGCAAGGAACATACCCTAAGGCAATGTGGCAACCGGATAATAATCAATATGTGCGTAACCATCAAGGCAATCGCCAAGGGCAACAGCAATGGGACGGGCTGAAGGGTTGGGATGGCAATCCAAGCAATCGCAACAATTCTTATATTGAATATGGTGGGGAAAAAGAGGATGCCGATTATGCCATCCGAAAATTTGCCAAAGAGACAGCGACTCCTGGATTGTTTGACTTGTATCTGAATGTTCGAGGAAATACCCAGAAAAATATCACTCCTTTAGATGTCGTTCTGGTTGTCGACTGGTCTGGCAGTATGAATGAGGAAAATCGGATTGTTGAGGTGAAAAAGGGGATCGATCGCTTTGTCGATACCTTATCAGAAAGTGGTGTAACGGAAAAAATCAATTTAGGTTATGTTGGTTTTTCTAGTGAAGGCTACGCCAATCGCAGGATTCCGATCGCGGGATTTGATTCTGTAAAGGAAGAAATCCAAGCAGCGACACCTGATTCAACAAGTGGTGGGACGTTCACTCAAAATGGATTACGTCAAGCAGGTGAAATGTTATCGGAACAAAATGATCATAAAAAAGTGATCGTTTTACTAACAGATGGTGTGCCAACAAGTTCCTATCAAGTAGCCAGTGTGGTGACTGAAGAAGATGGTAGTTATTATGGCGCGACTTTTACCAATCGTGTTGATCACCCTGACTATACTTCAAAAATTTCCCCACCTTATCTCGTACCAGTTAAAGATCAAGATTTACAGTGGCGCTGGATCAATTCGACATTTACAGCCACAATCGGTGAAGCAATGGCAATGAAACAGCGAGGCATTGAGATCCATGGTCTAGGTATCCAGCTACAAGGAGATGAAACAGAAGGAATCACGAAAGAAGAAGTAGAAAAACGGATGCGGAAGATGGTGTCTACTAGTGAAGACGGTACGTTATATTATGAATCTGCCAATGAGTCTACAGATATTGCTGATTATCTAGCTAAAAAAGCTGTGCAGCTTTCTGGAACAGTCGTTGATGGAAAAATCACTGATCCAATCATTGATCCATTTGTTTATGAACCAGACAGCGCTTCTGTTACAAGTGTCGGGACAACTCCTGTATCGATTGACCCACTTCTCTCTATTGATGGGCAAACGATCAAAGTCGAGCAAATCTATTTAGAAAAAGGGCAGGAAATCCAACTACACTACCAAGTGAGACTCCAAACAGAAAGTAACATGTTCGAGCCGGATACTTGGTATCAAATGAATGGGCAAACAATCTTCCAACCAACGAGCAACCCAGATGTTCTTGCTAAATTCGGTGTGCCGTCAGCCAAAGCACCAGGTGTATCTCTTGATTTTTTCAAAGAATGGGAAGAATTTGATCAAGATACGACGACTCGACCAGAGAAAGTGATTTACGAAATCAAGCGAACAGGAATCACTGAAACATCTAGTTGGGAAAGTGGCTATGTCCAATTAAGTAAACCGGAAGATGAGAACACCAATGTCTGGGAGCGAACCAATATCACCAAACTTCTAGCGTCCAGTGAAGCGTCTCGTGAAACCCTCAGCTTGCCAAAATACAACAATCAAGGGCAAGAATTTCACTATGAAGCGGTGAATGAGTTGGATGTACCAGGATATCAATCAGAAAAAGTCAACGCAACGACTTGGAAAAATAAAAAACAATTTGTTCCTTTAGATTTAAAAATAACCAAGAAAACTTCGTCAGCTGACCATCTCTTAAAAGGAGCAGTGTTTCAACTAACGATTGAAAGTCAGGAGATTCAGCTGATCGACCATGAGGATGGTACCTATTCATTGCCAGAAGGCACACGCCTTGAAAAAGGAAAATCTTATACATTGACAGAAATCAGTGCACCTGCTGGACATGAAAAATCGGAAAAGCAGGCGTGGGAAATTGCTATTTCTGAAAATGGGGAAGTAACAGTGGACAAACAACAAGCTACAGTCACTGATCAAGTGATCCAATTGACGATTGAGAATCCATTTGCAGACCTTCCGATAGCCATAAGAAAATATACCGAAAAGGACAAACAAAAAATCAATCTGGCAGGAGCAACTTTTGCTTTACAAATAAAAGGAGAAACAGGAACCTATCATACACTGAAAGAGGAAGTTACCGCGTCATCAGGATTGGCAGAATTCGTGATACAAAAAGCGGGTGAATATCGCTTAGTAGAAACAGCAGGACCGCTTGGTTACGATACGATTCCAGGAAACTATGAATTTAAAGTTGACCTTTACGGTACGATTCTCTATGACGGAGAAAATGTAGAGGAAGATACCGTTTGGACATTGACGCATATGAATCAAATCAAACCTTTTGATTTAACAGTTCTAAAGCAAACGGATACAGGACAGGCGTTAAAAGGAGCAGTCTTCCGACTATCCGGTCCAGATGGACAGATTGAATTACCAAACGATGATAAAGCAACTGATACGTTTGTTTTTGAGAACCTAAAACCGGGTGAGTACACGTTGGAGGAGATCAAAACACCAGAAGGCTATCTGGGGTTAGAACAACCCGTGCAGATTGTTATCCAAACGGATGGAAAAGTAACTGTAGATGGTGAACCAACAGAAGTTCAGTTACAAAATGATCATACGGACAACCAAATCCATTTGGTCATCACCAATCAGGCATTGATCCCACTGCCTGAAACGGGAGGATCTGGCCGACTTGGCTTCTTATTATTAGGTATCCTTGCGATTGTTTCATTTGTCGTTTATTCAAGGGGGATGAGACGAGGAGGCATTTCAAGGTGACCAAGTATTATTGGTTCTTGCTGTTGTTGCCTTTTCTGTTAGTTGGTGGTGCCAAAACGTGTGTCGCCCAAACACAAGAGATGGTCCAGTTGATTGTCCATACTACCCAGCCCTCATCAGAGAAACAAACGGAATCTCATAAAGCGAGTTTTGCGGTTTACGATGTGACGAAATCATTTTATCAATTACGTAAAAAAGGATTTACTGTCGAAGAAACACAACAAATCATTGCGCGACAAGGTACTTCAGCAGGTTCTTTTCTAATGGAAAAACTGGTGAAGTCGAACAATGATGGAGAAGATGTAGCAATCTTTGATCTACGTGAGTCAACGAATCAAATAGGTAACGTGTATTTAGTAAACGAAACCACTCACATAGCAGATACGTTTGTAGGATCACAAAATGTAGTCGTGGTTTTGCCTCTTTATGATTCAGATGATCACCCACAAAAAGCAATCCATCTCTATCCTAAAATGAACCAAGAGCCTTCTGCGATCGTCTTTGAAAAAAAGCTTGTAGAGGAAAAAAACACTTATTCGATTGGTGAAAAGATCTATTATCAATTGAATATCCAGTTTCCAAATGGGTTAGCAACTGAAGAAACATGTGTGGTCACTGACACTGCGACGAAAGAATTGGAGTTGCTAGCTGAATCTCTCAAAGTCCACAGTGAAGAAAAATGCTTGGAAAATCTGACGTTTCATAGCCATAGTCAAGGATTCAGTATTGCGTTTAACGGTCAAGACTTGCAAGATCTGGCAGGTAAAACAGTGAGGATCAACTATCAGATGCGTTTACTACAAGATGCAATCGCTGATCAATCGATCATCAATCAAGCGACATTAGACATCGGAACAGCATCATTGTCACGAAGTACCCGTATTCGAACAGGGGGGAAGTGGTTTCAAAAAGTTACAACAGATAAGGAACAACAGGTGCTAGAAGATGCAATGTTTCTGATCAAAAACCAACAGGAAGAATACCTGCATTTGAAAGATGGAAAATATTGCTGGAAAAAACGAGCGAGAGATGCCATAACGCTGACTTCTGATCGAAATGGCTTATTTTCCATCAATGGCTTAGCAGACGGAGAATATTTACTTGAAGAAATCAAAGCACCAAAAGGGTATAAAAGAAATCCGTATGCTATCTCGTTTGTCGTAAAAAGTATGTCATATGCCATCAATGGACAACCTAGTGAACCATTGAAAATCACTAATCAGAAACAAGAAACGACTTTTCTTTTTCCAAAAACAACTGAAGAAAAAATAAGTGTTGGTATGATTGGTGGCATATCGATCATAGGTAGTTTCATTATTTATCAAAAGAATAGGAGTAAAGAAGAATGAAGAATAGAAAAAATTTCAAACAAGTATTACTATGTCTTATTTCATCACTACTTACACTGGTGGCATTGCTTCCTAATCCACAAGTGTTTGCTGAAGGAACGGATGCACAATTGGTGATCCATAAAAAGAAAATGTTAGATTTCCCACAACAAGAGATCCAAAATACAGGGAAAGAAATGACTGAATTCAACAGCTATCAAGGGTTGGCAGATGTGACGTTCCATGTGTATGATGTCACCGAATCATTTGCTGAAGCAAGAAAAAATGGTGCGACGATTGAAGAAGCAAAAGCAATCGTCCAATCACAGACTTCTGGCACAGCTCTTCTTTCTGGTACAACAGACGCTCAGGGGGATCTTTCTTTAGCATTGCCAAAAAAACAAGCTGGAAAAGATGCGGTCTATGTGATTGAAGAAGAAGCAAAATCAGGAGTAACAGCTGCTGCAAATATGGTTGTGGCATTTCCAGTATATGAACTGATCAAACAATCCGACGGTTCCTATCAATATGGGACAGAAGAACTAGACGTAGTTCATTTATATCCTAAAAATGTCGTGGAAAATGAAGGAACGCTGAAGGTCAAAAAAGTAGGTTCAGCAGAAGGCGAAGCACTAAACGGTGCGGAATTTGTCATTGTGAAAGAAGATGCAGGTGTTGCCAAATATTTGCATGGTGTGGCACAAGGAATGTATACATGGACAACTGATAAATCTAAAGCAAAACACTTTGTGACTGGCAAAAGCTATGAAATCGGTGAAGAGGACGTTGCTGAAAAAGAAGCAGAGAAAGGCCAAATGCTCATTACTGGGTTAGAAGTTGGCGAATATGTGTTAGAAGAAGTAAAAGCACCTGAAAATGCAGCGATGATCACTGAGCAAACGAAGACACCATTCACAATTGTGACTGGCAACCAAACGCCAGTTGAACTTACAGTGAAAAATGATACGACGAAAGTAGAAAAAGAAACGCCGCAATTAGAGGGGCAAGACGTAGCAATCGGGGAACCGATCAATTATGAGATCAGCGTCAATATTCCTCTTGGAATCGCGGATAAAGAAGGATCAAATAATAAATACACCACCTTCAAATTGATTGATACACATGATCCAGCTTTAACGTTCATGAACCAATCAACGGGAGAAACAGGTTATGCACTTTACGATGGTGAAACAATCATTGATTCAACAAATTACCACGTAACTGAACAAACAAACGGCTTCACAGTAGCGATTGAACCAACTTATATTCCTTCATTGACTCCAGGTGGTACGTTGCGTTTTGTTTATTATATGCATTTGAATCAGTTAGCAGAACCAACCCAAGGCTATAACAACGAAGCAAATGTTGATACTGGACATACGACAGATCAAACACCACCAACTGTGGAGGTACTGACAGGTGGGAAACGATTCATTAAAGTAGATGGAGCAGTAGCTGATATCAAACCATTAGCAGACGCTTCGTTTGTGGTACGTGATCAAGATGCAGCAACAGCGAAATATTTGATCATTGATCCAGTAACAAAAGCAGTAACGTGGACGACTTCACAGGAAGAAGCAACGATTTTCACGACAACAAGTGATGGATTAGTGGATATCACAGGATTGTCTTATGGAACGTATTATTTAGAAGAAACAAAAGCACCAAACAATTATGTGAAACTAACTGAACGAATGGCGTTCAAGGTCGATCAGCAATCTTATGCTGTTGCAGGTGAATTGGTTGCACCAGAGAAAGTACCAAACAAGCACAAAGGGACATTACCAGCAACTGGTGGCAAAGGCATTTCATTGTACATTTTCTTAGGTGTGGTTTTACTGACAATCGTGGGTGCGTACTGGCTGAAACGACCAAAAGTTTAGTCTCAAATGAAGAATAAGTGACTCGCTGAGGAGAATAAAATGAAACAAAAAAAATGGTGTCTGTTAGATCTAATCATGTTCTCGGTATTTTTTATCGGTGTCCTCAGCTTGGCGTATCCTTTTGTCAGTGATACGTTGAATGATTATCTCGACCAACAGATCATCAAAAATTATCAAAAAAAGGCAAAATCTGAACATGCGACAGAACTTGCTGAATTACAAAAGCGGATGATCAAAAAAAATGAACAACTGGCATCAAACGAAGCGATGCCAGAAGCAGACCCATTTTCCAAGAAAAAAAAGAATGATCAAAAATCTCAGAAATCGTATATCGAATCACATACCGTTGGTGTTTTGACGATCCCCAAAATCAATGTCAGCTTACCGATTTTTGATCAAACAACGACGAAACTATTGGAAAAAGGAGCTTGTCTGCTCGAGGGCACCTCATACCCGATCGGAGGCAAATCGACACATGCGGTACTTTCCAGCCACCGAGGCTTGCCGCAAGCAAAATTGTTTACAGATTTACCTCAATTAAAAATAGAAGATTACTTTTATATTGAAATCAATAGACAGTATCTTGCGTATCAAGTCGATCAGATCAAAACTGTCGCACCGACAGAAACAGAAGCGCTGCAAATCCAAGAAAATCAAGATTTAGTCACACTGGTTACTTGTACTCCATATATGGTCAATAGTCACCGTTTACTAGTGCGCGGGCATAGGGTCGCTGTTGAACCAGAAGAAATAAAAAAATCGTTAGAAAAAGTGAAACAGGCGAAGCGTACTGCGTTTTTACTCGTAAATGGCTTGATCAGTGTGTTTTTGTTGCTATTTCTTATCATGATGATAAAATATTTTACAAAAGTTATTAAAAAATGATATAGTTTTCGAAACTAGATGCTAAAGTTTTTGTAAACAGTACATCCTTCATGTATAATGAAATTGAACAAACGAAATGGAGTGGATCAAGATGGAGATAGAATTTAGCCGAAAGTACCAAATCGTCAATGAAGTATTAAATGCGGTGACCCATGGGATTGCAGCTTTATTAAGTCTGCTTTGCTTCAATTTGCTGATGGATCGCGCCCATACGACCTTAGATTATGTCGCTTTTGCGATTTATGGTAGTTCTCTTTTTCTGCTTTTCTTTTCTTCTACGTTATTTCACAGTTTGATTTTTACGAAAGCAAAAAAAGTATTCCAGGTATTTGATCATTGTTCGATCTACCTTTTGATTGCTGGAACCTACACGCCATTTTGTCTGCTAGTCGTACAAGGAACGACAGGGCTAGTTTTGCTCAGTGTCATTTGGGCGACAGCAGTGATTGGCATCATATATAAATGTTTGACGTTAACGAAGACAAACAAGGTTTCAAAAGTTTCAACGATCATTTACAATGTGATGGGTTGGGCAATCATCGTTGTGCTACCTAAGCTCTATCAGAATATCGATTTGACTGGCTTACTACTGCTAGTTGGCGGAGGAATCGCCTATTCTGTAGGATCACTATTTTATAGCATGAAAAGCAGACGATTCACCCACGTGATCTGGCATCTATTTGTCATGTTAGGTGCAGCGTTGATGTTTTTAGCAATCTATGTAAGTAATTGATTTAAGAAAATTTTACTTTAAAAAGCTGACCAAGAAATTGGTCAGTTTTTTTGTCTATTTCTAAGAAAATCATGTGAAAATAAAAAGTGTTTTTCTATTTTTTATTTACTGTATGCAATAAAATTGAAAAAATAAACATTTTTACAGAAAATAGCGATTTAAACTAGACAATTCAAACAATTTTGTTTAATATTATTCAAATAAAATTCAAATTATAATCTAAGGATATTTCAATTTGATGAGAAAATAATTTTTTGAAAAGAGGGAAAAGAGAATGACAGAATTAACGATCGGCGAAATTCCAGTGAGTCAATTAGCAAAAGAATATCAAACACCCCTTTATGTGTATGATGAAAAAAAGATGGAAGAAACGATAAAGTCGTTTAAGCTGAACTTTGATTCTGATTATTTTCAAACAAAGATCTTGTATGCGTCTAAAGCCTTTCAAACAGTAGAATTACTCCGTTTGATCGCTGAACAAGGGTTAGGTTTAGATGTCGTGAGTGGTGGGGAAATTTATACCGCGTTACAAGCTGGATTTCCTGTAGAAGATATTTATTTCCATGGCAACAATAAAACGATCGATGAATTAAGATACGCGATTGAAAACGATATACGCCATTTCGTTGCAGATAATGGGATGGAAGTCGAAGTCTTGGAAGAATTAAGCCGAGAATATCAGAAAAAGCTACAGATCATGTTGCGATTGAATGTAGGGATCGAAGCACATACCCATGAATACATCGTCACCGCACACATCGATTCAAAATTCGGCATGCTTTACGATAGCGATGTTTGCCAACAAGCGATTGCACGTATCCACCAAAGTGAATTTCTTAGATTAGAAGGGTTCCATGCCCACATCGGCTCACAAATCTTTGATATGACGGCTTGGCTGGCTGAGATCGATCAGTTGGTTACCTACCTTGAAGATTTTCAACAACCGCTTTCTTTAAATCTAGGAGGAGGCTTTGGTATTCGTTATACCGAAGCGGACACACCTTTACCGATTGCAGAATCAGTCAAACACCTTGTCACACATACAGAGCAGGCGCTAGCTGACAGAAACTTAACGATTGACCGCTTGTTGATCGAACCTGGGAGAAGTATCGTTGGTGAATCCGGAACAACACTTTATACAGTCGGCTATATCAAAGAAACACCTCACAAGAAATATTATTTTGTGGATGGTGGGATGACTGATAATATTCGACCGGCACTTTATCAAGCAGAATACACCTGTGATTTGGCAAATAAACTAGACGTCGAAAAAACAGAAAAAGTGACGGTTGCCGGAAAAATGTGTGAATCAGGAGACGTGGTGATCCAAGAAACACAGTTGCCTCCCGCAGAGCCAGGTGATCTTCTGGCAGTGTATGCCACAGGAGCATATGGGTATTCGATGAGTAGCAATTACAATCGTGCACTTCGACCAGCAGTTGTTTTTGTCAAAGATGGTGTGTCGAGAGAAGTCGTGCGTCGGCAAACTTATGCGGATCTATTGAGAGGAGAAGTCTATGCAGATTTATAAATATAACGGTTGTGGCAATGACTTTATTCTCTTAGATTATGATGAAACGATCGACTATAGTCGTTTGGCTCAAAGCTTGTGCGCACCAACTGCTTACGATACGGATGGATTGATTGCTGTTAAAACCGTTCCATTGGAAATGATCTACTACAATAAAGATGGTAGCTGTGCGCCGATGTGTGGCAACGGTATCCGCTGTTTTGCCAATTATGTCAGCGATCAACAATTACTTGAAGAGCCACAATTTGCGGTCAAAACGCTTGCTGGGATGATCCATGTGACGATCCATTCACGAGAGCCGTTTTATTGCACGGTCGACATGGGTTCGCCGGACTACCGACCAGAGAAAGTAGGAGTAGCGCAATCAACGCCTATCATCAAACAAACACTGACGATTGATGAGCGAAAGGTAGAGCTGACTAGTTTATTCATGGGAACGATCCATACAGTTGTTTTTGTTGAAGATGCGTTGGCTGAATTAACCAAAGAGACAGGAGAAAAACTCTGCCATCATCCCTTATTCAAAGAAAAAACAAACGTCAATTTTGTCCAATATGTCAATGAAGAAGAATTGATCGTCCGCACGTATGAACGTGGGGTCGGTTGGACATTAGCTTGTGGCACAGGGTGTTGTGCAGCGTATGTCGTCGCAAGAGATCAAGGGTATATCTCAGGCTTACAAGCTACGATCCATTTAGAGCAAGGTGATTTACTGATTTCTGGTGATGAAACGATCACGATGGCAGGACCAGCTAGTTACGAATGGCATAAAAATTTGGAGGTAGAAGGATGATCAAAGGATCGATTGTTGCATTAGTGACTCCGATGACGGAAACAGGTGCAGTGGATTATTTAGGATTGGAGCAGCTGATTGCTTTTCATCTGAAAGAACAGACAGACGGATTACTTGTCCTTGGAACAACTGGTGAATCACCAACACTATCTGAGGAGGAAGAGGAAGAGATCGTACGATTCACCGTTGAAAAAGTCAATGGACGTATTCCTGTGATAGCTGGCGCAGGGTCGAATGCGACGGCGAAAACGATCAAGAAAGTCAAACGTTTTGCAGAACTAGGGGCAGACCAATTATTAGTGATCACGCCTTACTATAATAAAACGAGCGATGCAGGCTTACTGGCTCATTTTAAAGCGATCGCAGACGCTTCCTCTCTACCAATCATCTTATATAACGTACCGTCACGAACAGGCATGACGATTTCATTACCTGTATTAACGGAACTAGCGAAGCATCCACGAATCATCGGCATCAAAGAAGCTTCTGGTGATATGTCCTATACAATGGAAGTCGCACAACTGATTAATGAGAATTTTGCGCTTTACAGTGGCAATGATGATTTGATTTTACCCATACTAAGTATTGGTGGCATCGGTGTGATCAGTGTTTGGGCGAATATCCAACCAAATGTAGTCCATGAATTAGTCCATGATTACTTGGATGGAAATAGCCATTCAGCAAAAGAAAAACAATTGACTCATTTAGCGTTGATCAATGCCTTGTTCAGTGAAACCAATCCAATTCCAGTGAAAGCAGCGATGAATCACTTAGGTTTACCTGCTGGACCATTAAGACTGCCACTGCTTGAATTAGGCGAGGAGAAAAAGCAACAACTGATCGCGCTGTTAGCAGAAAACGGAGGGGCAAGCATATGAATATCGGGATTATCGGAAGTGGAAAAATGGGCAAGCGAATTGCAGAAGTTACCGAAGAATATCAACATCAACCAATGATGTTGACCGAATCACTGCAATTAACGGAGGAATTATCATTTGCTCAGACACCAGCGGTCATCATCGATTTTTCTCATCCAGCTAGTTTGGATAAAATCTTGCGATACAGCCAAGCCCGCCAAGTCCCACTGGTGATTGGCACAACTGGCTATACCGAAGAGCAATTTGCTGAAATCGCGCAAGCGGCTCAAACGATCCCTGTACTCTACAGTGCTAATTTTTCATTAGGGATCATGGTGATGAATCGTTTGATCAAACAAGCAGCTCAAGACTTAGCCAGCTGGCAGATCGAATTGATCGAAAAACATCACAGCCAAAAAAAAGACGCACCTTCTGGCACAGCCAAGCGCTTAGTGGAAACACTACAATCTGTTCGAGAGCTGACGCCTGTCTATCAATGGGCAGACAAACCACGAGAAGACCAACAAATCGGTGTCCATAGCCTACGTGCAGGCTCTTTTCCGGGAGAACATGAAGTCCTTTTTGCGACCAAAGATGAAGTTCTTTCAGTGAAGCACGAAGCCTTTTCAAATCGCATTTTTGCAGAAGGGGCAGTTCAAGCAAGTATCTGGTTGGCTGAACAGTCAGCTGGTTTTTATCAATTAGAAGATCTATTTGGACCTAGAGGAGGAGCCTAATTTGAACGCACAAGAAATCATTCGTTTTATTCAAACAGCAGAAAAAAAGACCCCAGTCAAAGTTTATTTAAATGTTTCCGAACCCATTGAGTTTCCAAACGCGAAAGTATTTGGCGAAGCGCACAGTCCAATCGTTTTTGGGGATTACAAAGACATTGCGCCGGTACTAGAAAAAGAAGCGGAGAAAATTTTAGCGATCGAACTAGAACAAACAGCTAGAAATAGTGCCGTTCCTTTACTGGATATCAAAAACATCAACGCTCGGATCGAACCAGGCGCTGTCATTCGTGACCAAGTGACCATCGGAGATCAAGCAGTGATCATGATGGGCGCTGTGATCAATATCGGTGCTGAAATCGGGGATCACAGCATGATCGATATGGGAGCGATCCTAGGTGGACGTGCGACTGTCGGCAAGAATTGTCATATCGGTGCCGGCGCTGTGCTAGCTGGGGTCATTGAGCCAGCTTCCGCTCAACCAGTAGTGATCGAAGATGGTGTATTAGTTGGTGCGAACGCAGTGATCGTCGAAGGCGTTCGTGTTGGAAAGAATGCAGTCGTCGCAGCAGGTGCAGTCGTTTTAGAAGACGTTGAACCTGAAACAGTCGTTGGTGGTACGCCGGCACGTGTATTAAAAATAAAAGATGACCAAACCAAAGAAAATACCGCATTGATTGCAGCACTAAGAGAATTGTAGACAAAGAAAGGATGAAAAACATGCGCGAAATAGATACCTGTATTGTCGGAGCGACGGGATTAGTCGGTCAAACTATGTTAAGAGTATTAGAGGAGTACGATTTTCCAGTAGGAAAACTCAAGCTTTTAGCATCCAAACGCTCTGCGGGGAGTCTGTCTGTGTTTAAGGGAAAAGAGTATGTCGTCGAAGAACTGACTGAGACTTCTTTTTCTGGGTATGATTTGGCGCTTTTTTCAGCTGGAGCATCCGTTTCTCAAACATTTGGTCCGATTGCACGTCAAGCCGGCTTAGTAGTCATCGACAATTCTTCGGCGTGGCGAGAAGATCCTATGATCCCGTTGATCGTCCCTGAAGTAAATCTAGAGGATCATACGTTAGATCCATTGATCGCCAATCCAAATTGTTCGACGATCCAATCCGTCTTACCACTGAAAGCACTACAGAATACGTTTGGTGTGACACGTGTCAATTACACGACGTATCAAGCTGTTTCAGGTTCAGGGCAACAAGGGATCGCTGATCTACAGGCGACAAAAATTGGTGAACCAGCCACTTTTTATCCTCATGACATCAGTCAAACGGTCATTCCAGAAATCGATCGCCCAATGGAAAATGGGTATACCAAAGAAGAACAAAAAATGATCAATGAAACAAAAAAAATCTTGCATCAACCAGATTTACCTGTTTCTGCGACTTGTGTGCGTGTTCCCATCGAAAATGGCCATGGTGTCTCGATTGCTGTCGAGTTAGAAAAGGAATTTTCATTGGAACAGATCCGTGCTTGTTTCAGTCAGTTTCCAGGGATTTTGGTCGTCGATAACTTAGCAGAACACCAATATCCCACCAGCACATTAGCAAGAGGCACAGATCAAGTATATGTTGGGCGTATTCGCCGTGACTTATCGGTTGAAAATGGCTTGCTCTTTTATACCGTAGCTGACAATATCCGCAAAGGCGCTGCGGCTAACGCGGTGCAAATTGCTTTGGCGCTTCTTCAAGAGGAGGTCCTTTCATGAAAGTCGCAAAATTTGGTGGAAGCTCGATGTCTCATGAAGAACAGTTCCGGAAAGTCCGTGAGATCGTGCTAGCTGATCCTAGTCGAGAAGTCGTTGTGGTTTCCGCTCTAGGAAAAAGAACCGACGAAGACGACAAAGTGACCGATCTACTCTATTTGATCCATGCGTATCTTCAACACAAGGTTGATTGGACGCCATTGTGGGAACGGATCACGGAACGTTTTATTCAAGTAAGGGATCTTCTGTCACTCGACTTTCTGATTGAAAGAGAATTAACCACGATCGAAACACAACTAAAACAGGAAAAAGTGACGATCGATTATTTAGTCAGTCGCGGAGAATATTTGACCGCACGATTGATGGCGGAATATTTAGGGTATACCTTTGCAGATGCGAGTGAGCTGATCTACTTTGATTATGAAGGAGGCATCGACTTTCCTCGTACAGAGCAAGCAGTACGTGAAACCTATCAGAAACAGCAAAAGTTGATTGTCCCAGGATTTTATGGCGCCAACCCAGCAGGAAAAGAAAAATTACTTGGCCGTGGGGGCAGTGATATTACCGGCTCCGTTTTAGCAAGTGCCTTACAGGCAGATCTTTATGAAAATTGGACGGATGTTTCAGGCATCATGATGGCAGACCCAAGAATCATCGACTCACCGAAAGTCATTGAAGAGATTTCTTTCCGTGAGTTACGAGAAATGGCCTATATGGGTGCCAATGTCTTACACGAATCTGCGGTTTTTCCCGTACAAGAAGCAGATATCCCGATCCAAATCAAAAACACGAATCAACCGAATGACCATGGAACAAAAATCTCAAATCATGAAGTCGAAAAAGAAAATGGGTTGACGGGGATTGCAGGAAGAAAAGACTTTCTTTCAATCACCTTGTTCAAACGACATATGTCAGACGAAATCGGTTTTATTTGGAAAGCCATGAGTATTTTTGCAAAACATGGCATCTCGATCGAGCATATCCCCTCTGGCATCGACAATATCGGCGTCGTCGTTTCGGCGGAATTGATCATGGATAAATTGTTTTTGATCACGAAAGAATTACGTGAGGAATTAGGCGTAGAGGAAATCGAGATCATCGAAGACTTGGCTTTGATTTCTGTTGTAGGCGGTCCACATAAGGAACCAATTGGACTTTCTGGGAAAGTATTATCGATTTTGAATGAGTTAGAAATCAGGACCTCGATTTTATCGCAAGGTGCGCAAGAGTTGAATTTGATCATCGGCGTACCCAATGCACAATATGAAACCGTGGTAAAAGGAATCTATGAAGGGATGGTGAGGCGACATGTTGGCAACACACCGAATGGCGTTACATCAAATTCCTGAACTTGGCTTTCATGAATTTAAAACGAAAGAATACCTTTACGAACAAATCAAAAACTGCGGTGGCGTGATCCATGAAATCGATGAGACAGGCTTATTGGTTTATTTTGATCAGCAACAAGACACAACGATTGCTTTTCGGACAGATATCGACGCATTGCCCATCACTGAAGCTACAGGGTTACCTTTTACGTCTACACACCCAGGATTCATGCACGCCTGCGGACATGATGGTCACATGGCGATGCTCTTAGGATTGACCGATTATATTGCCACGCACCGTCAAGAGATGCACCACAATATCGTCTTGATTTTTCAACCCTCAGAAGAAATTGCTGGTGGGGCAGAAAGTGTGATCCGTTCTGGACTGTTGGAACATTACAAGGTACAGGCAATCTTTGGTTTTCATTTATGGCCAGGTTTACCAGAAGAGAAAGTATTTTCACGACCAGGTGCGTTGATGGCGCAAAGTAGTGAAACAGATATCATTGTCCAAGGTAGGTCGGCGCATATCGCCTCAAGCAGTCAAGGTATCGACAGTCTAGAAGCAGCTGTGCGTTTTATGAAACAAGTCTATGACTTTGATGAATCTCTGCCAGAGAACCTTGAACATCTCTTGAAATTTGGTCAGATCACAGGTGGGACGATCCGCAATGTCTTAGCGAATGAAGTCGTGATCTCAGGCAGCATTCGTTCATACAGTCGTAAGACCCAAACAGATTTAAAGATGCAACTAGCACGACTAGCAGAAGAATTCCAACAAACTTCCCCAGCGAAAATCTCATTTCGTTATAACGATGGGTATCCTGCTGTACGTAACGATGAACAGTTGTATGCAGCACTTGCCCACTCAGAGTTATTACATGAGTTGGCTGAGCCTGTCTTACAAGCAGAAGATTTTGGCGTTTATACGGAACACTATCCTTGTGTCTTTTTCTTCTTAGGTGTAGGCGATACACCAGCCCTGCATGATGCAACCTTTGATTTTGACATGGCTGTTTTAGAAAAAGGATTGGAATGGTACCAAACAATCCTTTACACCAAGGAACTTTTCTGAAAAAATAAGGATAGTAACCAAAAGGGGAGAAGTCTATGAATCTACACCATCGTTTTAATCCAAGGCTGGCTAAAATCGAAGTCTCACAGATCCGCATGTTCGATCAGCAAATCTCAAGCATTCCGGGTATCATCAAACTGACATTAGGTGAGCCAGACTTTTCAACACCTGAAGCAGTCAAAGAAGCAGGGATCACAGCCATCAAAGAAAACTATTCTCATTATACCGGGATGAGAGGTTTACCAGAATTATGTGAAGCAGCTTGTTTCTTCCAAAAAGAACGTTACGGTCTTTCTTATGATCCGCAAACGGAAGTACTGACAACGATCGGTGCCACAGAAGCGATCGCGACAGCTTTATTAGCGGTCTTAGAAGAAGGAGATAAAGTATTGATCCCGGCACCTGCGTATCCCGGCTATCAACCAATCGTTGATCTAGCAGGCGCCGAATTGATCACGATCGATACATCAGACACTGGCTTTATTTGTCAGCCAGAACAACTAGAAGAGGCGTTTGCCAAATACGGAGACGAAATCAAAGCAGTGATTTTGAATTATCCAAGTAATCCAACTGGAACATTATTATCTGCGGAGCAAATGAGCAAACTTGCAGAAGTCTTGAATCAACATCCAGTCTTTGTCATCAGTGATGAAGTTTACGCAGAGTTGAATTACGTGGGGGATCATGTATCGATGGCTACGTACTTGCCTGAACAAACGATTGTCGTGAATGGACTCTCTAAATCCCATGCTATGACTGGTTGGCGCATTGGCTTTCTTTTCGCCCAAAAACCGGTGATCGATGAATTGATCAAAGTCCACCAATATTTAGTCACTTCTGCCACAACGATTTCTCAAAAAGCTGCGGTCGAAGCATTGACAACGAGCATGAACGAAGGGGAAAAAATGAAGGCCCGCTATGTCGAACGCCGAGATTATCTATTGCCGCAACTTACCGAATTAGGCTTTCAAATCTCACAACCAGACGGCGCATTTTATTTATTCTGTCGCTTGCCAGAAACGATCCAGATGAACTCGTGGGATTTTTGTTTAGCACTCGCAGAACAAGGTAAGGTTGCCTGTATCCCTGGTTCAGCTTTTGGACCAGAAGGGGAAGGGTTTATCCGTATTTCCTATGCAAGTGGGATGGACGATCTACAAGAAGCTTGTAAACGTATCGGTACATTTTTATCCGATTTGCAAAAATAATGTTAAAATAACGAAACTTACTTTTTAGGCAAGCCTTTTCATTTGCTTTATCAGAGGATGAATGATATCGTGAAAATGTTTAGGATGTTTCTAAACAATTGTTATGAGGAGGTTTTTGTCAATGGAAAAAACGAAAGTAGTTATTGTCGGTGCATCACATGGAGGTCATCAATCCATTTTAGAATTACTCTCTAGATACGGAGAAAATGTTGATATCACTTTGTTCGAAGCAGGCGACTATGTTTCATTTATGTCATGCGGCATGGAATTATATTTAGAGGATCAAGTCACTAGTGTGAATGATGTCCGCAATTTCAGACCAGAAAACTTTCCGCAACCAAATGTGGGGATTTTAAATAACCACGAAGTTAAGACAATCAATGCAGATAAAAAAACAGTAACAGTTACACGTAAAGAAGATGGACATACGGAAGAGTATGCTTACGATAAATTGATTTTGAGTTCAGGTGTCAAACCAAACTCACTACCTGTTCCAGGAACAGACTTGGAAAATGTGTATTTGATGCGTGGCTACAATTGGGCAACGAAAATCAAAGAACGCATGGCAGACCCAGCAGTGAAAAAAGTTTCAGTGATCGGTTCAGGTTACATCGGGATCGAAGCAGCAGAAGTTTTCTTGAATGCAGGGAAAGAAGTAACGTTATTAGATATGATCGATCGTCCTTTAGGTACTTACTTAGATAAGGAAATGACAGATATCTTAGAAGCGCACTTAAAAGAAAAAGGTATGAACATCAAAACTGGCGTGAATATCAAAGCCTTCACAGGTGACGGTAAAGTAGCAGCCATCGAAACAGATAGTGGCACGATCGAAACAGACTTGATCATCCAAGCTGCCGGTGTCAAACCGAATACCGAATGGTTGAAAGGCATCGTTGATTTAGATGAACGTGGCTGGATCATCACAGATGAATACCTACAAACAAACTTACCTGATGTTTATGCAGTAGGAGATGCAACACTTGCCTACTCAATCCCAGCAGGTAAAAAGGTGCCGATCGCATTAGCAACAGTGGCACGTCGAGAAGCACGCTATGTCGTTCAACACTTATTTGAGCAAACACCAAGCAAACCATTTGGCGGCTTAGTTGGCTCATCTGCGTTACGTGTGTTTGACTATCACTTTGCTGCAAGTGGCTTGAACAGCTTCACAGCTGATCGCGCTGGTGTAGCCATCAAAACTTCCTTCTACGAAGATATGATCCGTCCAAAATTCGTACCAGAAGAATTTGGCAATGCGAAAGCAGCCGTGCAATTAGCGTATGACCCATTTACGCATCAATTGCTAGGTGGCGCGGTATTATCAACGAAAGACATCACGCCTCAAGGCAATGTCTTAGCGCTAGCGATCCAACAAAAATTAACGATCGAAGACTTGGCAGAAGCAGACTTCTTCTTCCAACCAGGACACGACCGTCAATGGAGCTTACTAAACTTAGCGGCACAACAAGCACTAGGTGAAGAGCCATTTGTGGAGTAAAAACTAAATTTAAGTAATAGTAAAAACGGAATAACAGGTGGATGGAAACATTCTGCCTGTTGTTCCGTTTTTTTATTTGTTCATAGATTTTTGATTAGACGAATGAATGTAGTAACGATTATGTTGTTAAAACAGCTTTTTAGGAATGAAATAAAATTTTTTGATATTTTTTGATATGATTAAGTTGGAAGTTATTTTAATTTGTTAAAGTAATATTTTAGTGCTTTACGTACATATATTTGTAGAGAGGTACCGGTTACTATTTATACATAGAATGGAGAGATGAAAGATGACCTACGTTCGAATAATCAAAATAATCCAACTGGGTTTATTGGCACTAAGCATCTATTTTGCTGCAATGAAAAATACGATCTATACCACACTGATTATGCTATCACTATTTATTGAATATACCCAATCCGACCAACCTAAAACTCCTTACAAATCGGGAAAAAATTCAATCTATCTACCGAATCAAACATCTAGAACGGAAGTGATGTTTGCGCTGATTCCCACGATTTTAGTTCTTATGATTTGCTCCATTTTGGAATTAGAATTGTATCATTTTTAGTAACTTGAATAATTTGAACCACGTCTATTTATTAGTAATAAAAATGAATACATAAAAGTATCGATCGTATGAGAATTTTAGAGAAGGTGAAAAGAGTGAGTCAAATAATTGTTCTCACCTCCTATCTAGTGATGACGATTCTATTGATTGTCATGTGGAGGTATAAAAATAATAATAATAGAAAATAGTTAGAAAACAGGACAGAAAATCTACAAATAGAAGAATAGAATGGAGAGATAATAATGACCTACGCTAGAATACTCAAAGGAACTAGTTTTATTTTATTAGCTTCAAGCATCTATTTTGCAGCACAACAAAATACTATTTACTTAACACTGATTTTATTATCGATACTTATTGAGTCTGCCCAACCCAACCGCCCTAAGATCCCTTATCAATCAAAACGAAAAGCCATCTATCTACCGAATCAAACGTATGGAACGGAAGTGAAGGTTGAATTTGTTTTGACGGTTGTAGTTTCTATTATTTGTTTTGTTTTGGCGTGGTGATTAAGAGCCTGAATGGCGAATTTTTTCAGCTTGATTCTTTTATTTATACATAATTAAAAAGAAATTTTTCAAAATAAAAATCTATAGGATTTAATTTGAAAAATAAAAAAAAATTACTTTCTTTTATTCTTTATAATCCAAACTGCACCTCTATGAAAGAACATGTATTGCCTAAGAGATATCAGATGAACGATAAAAGATGAACGTCTGTTTTATAGTGAAAAAGTGTTTAAACCATTTGATATTTTTTCGCAAGCAATACAATCGGATAATTCGTAACATAAATCTTTATCTATAACTTATCGATGATTAATAAGTGGAAGGAGGAAAGAAATACCAGTTCAATAACGCTGATATTGGATAAAGAACACATGTAGCGAAAAATTTTTCATAGAAGATAACCACAATCTTTTTCTACATTTACAAATCGATAGTGGATTGTGCACATGAAATTAGTAGTAAATAAAAGGAGAATAATTAGTATGTTAGCATCACATTCTTTTAGAAAAAGTGTATTTATTAAACTTTTGTTTGTGCTGGTAGCCTTTGTTCCAATGGTTTTTGCAGGTACTCACAAAGCAGAAGCAGCCGTTGGATATAAATATTTTAATGATATAAAAGACCAATTTGTCACCTTACAACCTAAAACTAAATACTATTTATGGACATCAAAACAATTCATTCCTGATACTGATAGAATTTTGATGGCGCCATTACGGGCAGACAATTTCTTCTATCCTAAAGAAGGAACTTCCAATATGAAAGTGACCTTTTTACCAACCGATGTACCTGGTGTATACAATATCCAGTTACCAGGTAACTACTTCTATGTGGATGAATCAAAACCATTTGTCCGTTACCCAGATTCTGCTTATACTCCTGAGCAAAGATACTATGTATTAGGTCAACGACCAAAACCAAACCATTTAAGTACTAAATGGCAACTTATTCCTGTTCCAGGAACAACAGGAGGATATCGCATCTGTAATATGGCAACTGGTCGTTACTTATCTGTTCATATATGGGATTGCAGTGAATTAGGTAGCCCATTACGTTTGATTTGTAAAGAATATTCACCACATAATTCAAATGTCATTCAAACTTTCTATTTATCACGATAATATTTACTAAAAATAGTAAGATAGATTTTAATAATTTTAAAAAATGATTTCACCTACCCCTCATAGCAAGGGGCGGTGGAATCTTTTTTTACAAAACAAGAAGAAACTTGTACTGTATAAAAAAATTATCCAAAAGAATCCAGAGTTAGATTATCTCTACGTAGATGTTAAGGGGTGATGGGTTACATAAAGAAACAGGAGACTTGTATCGATTTCTTATAGTAGGAAAAAAGCACTTCAAAAATAAATTATTTTTGATCTTTCTAGCAATGATTATCAATAAACAGATGAAAAAGTAGTAGGGAGAACTTTCCTAAGTTAGTTAAAAAAACCGACCACAAAATTATTATCAAATTTTGTGGTCGATTTTTTATCAGCAGTTGCTTAAGAAGGTGACCTGTTTGGAAGGAACAGTTATTTATTATGTTTGGAGAATCGACTCAATCAATAATTTAGGATAATCTGTTTCTGATGTATTTTCTATTTTCCAACAATAGTCGGATAAATAATCCCTTTTCACTACTTGTAGAATATCTTCAGTAAAATCTTCTTTGCTACAATCCCAATCATATTCCATCAAATAAAAATAAATCTCAGATAACAGTGCTTCTTTTTCAAAAATGGAGCGGATCGTCATGTAGAAGTTCTCGGCATTGATTTCTTGAATCAAATCCTTGATAGATTCCGATTCAATTCTATAGATTTCAGCTAACGTGCTGATTTGTGTATACACTTGTTGGTAACATGAGCTACAAAAAAGATTGAATAGAAAGTTTTCATTTTTTTCAACCAATTTTACAGGATCAAGTTCCCAATAAAATTTATTGCTCAATCTTTCCATTCCTTTCTATGATTTTATTTATCATCCACAGTTTAAAATATTTAGAATGGGAGAATGATAAAAAAGAGCAACTATAAAATATAGTTGTAGAATAGGGGAATGTTCAACATGAAATCATCTATATTTTATAGTTGCTTGTTTGATGAAAAGTCATTTTCATCAATTAATATTATAAAATGCACACAATGATCCTTTTTATAGAAAAAAATTATTTTTAGTTGATTCTATTCAATTTCCTAAAATCGATACATAAAGAGGCTATTTTTCGTCGTCACACTACCTTCTACGGACCAATAACAGCAACAGAGCATTTTTAGAATAAAACAGTTGAAGCGCAAAGAGAAGAAAAGCATTGTTTACAAGTACCTTCTCTAGAAAAAAATAACTGGATTTATTTTATGTAAAATAATGGCATGAAACTATAAAAAAAAAATAAAACGAGAGGTATAGGTGATGCTAATCTTTAGTTGATAAAATCATAGGAATGTTCCAGAAGATAAACAAGATGAAGTAATAGGGGAGGAAAGATCATGAAATACAAATATCTGACAGGTACATTCATAGCAGCTTTAGCACTCAAAATAATGACTACTCCTGTACCCGGGTATACAGAAAATCAACTTTCGCCAACTAATAACGGAGATCTAGAGGAATTATTTTCAGATTCCAGTACAGCAACTAAAGAAAGCTCAGAAACAAAATCGTTACGTGTAAAGGCACAAGAGACAAAGAGTCAATCATCTAGTAGTGCAGAACAAAGAACTGTAGGCTCTGTTGAAAAGACGGCAGGAACGAATGACCCTTCTTATTTAGATAAAAACTGGCGATATGAAGAGACGCCCAATCAAATCGTATTAACAAAATACATTGGGCAATCAAAAGAAATTTCGTTAGTAGGCAAAATCAATGGCAAACAAGTTGTTTTAAAAGCACTTAACAAGCAGGTTATTCCAAGAGATATCACACGATTAGTCATCAATGCCTCCGATGATGAGCGGGTGTTACTTGAAGATATGTCATTAAGCCAAGCATTCAAAGATTGCCAACAGTTAGAAACAGTAGATTTACGTGGTTTAGATACAGCGAATGTCACTGATTTTTCAAGTATGTTTGAAAATTGTGAGAAACTAAAACAAGTAGATTTAGCAAAATGGCACACAGAAAAAGTGACAACGATGCGTCAGATGTTCAAAAATTGTGAAAATTTGACAGAAGTCGACTTGGAAAATTTCAACACTTCTGTAGTCGATGATATGCAAGAAATGTTTTATGGTTGTGAACAACTCCAGGTGATCGATTTAAGCAGTTTCACTACAAAAGAAGATACAGAGATCGATCAGATGTTTACAACAGAAAACCCTTCAGAACTGCTAGTTTTGACTGAGGATGCAAAAATTTTAGCGTTAGACTTGGAAAAACAAGCCAACCGTACTCCTTTGTCAGGTATCACTTTCAAAGCCAATGGTGGTAGCTTTTCAAACAATCAACAACAAATCGAATATTTTGATCAATGTGTAGATCGACCAAATAAAATCGCACTTGAAACATTTGCTGACTATAAATCCAAGTTAATTCCAACTAAAACAGGATTTGCAACAGAATTTACAGGGTGGGAAGAAAATCGAACACAAGAGACAAAAGTAGAGAACGTATTGGACCTTTTAGGAACTATTTATGTGGCTGAATGGCAAGATATCGATTGGACGTTTACAGAAACAGCAACAGAAATTTTGTTGACTGGTTATAAGGGTTCTGCCACTGAAATCGAAATTCCTGGAGAAATCAATGGCAAACAAGTCATTTTAGAAGATATCAATCCAACAGTCATCCCACAAACTATCACAAAATTTGTAGCTGTGGAAAAAAACGATAAAAAAGTAAAAATCAAAGACACTGATTTAAAACAGGCTTTCTATCGTAACCAAGTATTGACTGAAGTAGATTTACGAGGATTAGATGTGAGCCAAGTGACAGATTTTAGTGAATTCTTCAAAGAGTGCAATCAATTGAAGAAAGTAAATCTGTCAGGTTTAAATATGTCAAAAGCCCAAAGTTTTAATAGCATGTTTTATGGCTGTGTACAATTGAGTGATGTGGATCTAGCGAACGTAAATAGCCAATCAGTCACTGATATGGCTCGCATGTTTTACAATTGTAATGAACTAAAGCAGATGGATTTGACTAATTTTGATACCACAGCGGTCCAAACCATGGAAGAAATGTTCTATAACTGCATCGTTAAGCAAGAATTAAAATCACTTGATTTAAGTTCTTTCAACACGCCTAGCCTAGTCAATACAGACCGTATGTTCCAAGGAGCAAAATTACCTAAGATTCTTGATCTTACACAATTTGATATGGATCAGGTAACGAATGCGATCGACATGTTTGCCGGTGATCCACAAGAACTATTGATTGTGACAAATGACGACTCGTTACTTAAATATCCATATGAACAAGATCAAAAAACACCGTTACAAGCAGTCACATTTGATGCACAAGGAGGAATATTTGAGGATCAAAAACCATTGAAATTTTATTTTACAACTTGTGCGGTCACACCAGAGAAATTAACAGAAAGAACATTTGAACAATTCAAGAATCAACTAGTACCAATCAAAACCAATGCAATCTTTAGAGGATGGCATACGCCTGAAAACAAACAAAAAGATGCAAGTATTGATTTATTAACTACAACTTATACAGCTATTTGGAAAAATATGACATGTAATACTTCTGTAGATAACAAAAAACTGGATACATCAGGTGAAATAGGTTTAGCTTATTTACCTGAAAAATTTTCACTGCCCTATAGGGATCTTTTAGACGGTGGGGAACAAACCATTCCTTTTACCAAGACAGAATCCCTGAATGTCGGTATCAGAGATATTTCAAAAAGTCAAAGTTCTTGGTACCTCACAAGCCAATTGAAATGGAGCGCAGATGAAATCGATGATGCCTATCTACAATTTGAAGGGACTAGTGAGAACATCAAGAAGAATAAAAATGATAATGAGACAGAGTACAACGCAAAAACTGATTTAGTGGATGCTGATGATGAAGTACGTATTCCTTCTGCTGAAGAAGGAAAAATCAAAGTCACAGCAGAAATGCCGACTAAAATTTTAGAAGCCAATCAAGAAAAAACACACGACGATATCTATGACTATGATTTAGGGGAAGCAATGCTAGTCATTCCAGAAACAGAAAGAGTTAAAGATGGCAAATACCAAGCAAATGTTGTATGGAATCTTACAAATGCCCCTCAATAAACTACTAGAAATTACTTGTTGATACAGGAAAATCTGACTTATTCATCACCCAATAAGTTAGATTTTCCTTTTTTTTATGTACTTGAAGATCCTAAGAAATAATATAAAAAATTATTTTTAATAAACGTGTTACATATAGGATGACAGAAAAATGGAAAGGGGAATAAACATGAAATACTCAAAAAAAATACTCTCATCATTATTGATTGGCACACAAGTTTTAGGATTATTGGGAAGTATTCCTGTTGAAGCTTCCTCCCATTTAGAAAATGAAACTCAAGTGACTACTGGATCAGAACAATTGGTTCCTGAAAATCAAGATTCGATCGATACGGTAGATCAATCAGACGCTACTGTAGATAGTGGAGAAAATAAAGACGAAACGGATCAAGATAAGGAAGAATCAAGTGTTGAAGTTCCAAACAAAGCGGAGGATCAAGACAAAACAGAGGATAGTGCAGAAATCACTAGACCAAGCAACGAAGAGAGCAATTTGGAGAAGCCAACCAAAGATGAAAGTAGTCACGAATCGGAAAAAGAACAACCAGTGAAAGAAGATACAAAAGATACAATTAATAAGGAGATTGTCACAGAAGACAGCTCAGAAAAAACGAATCAAAGTGTTACACCAACTATCAATACTCAATCCACAAAACAAACAAGGGAGCAAACAGCGGAAGTATCAGTCAATGAGGTTCCGTCTACAGTAGAATCTCCAACTTCTTTACCAGTCACTAACGGGAATCAATCAGTAAGTGCACATGATGAATCATCAATCGAAGAAGGCATAAAAGGGAAAAAAAACAAAGTGACTGAATCATTTATCAAAAAAATCGGAGAAGATGCCCGAAAAGTAGCCGAAGAAAATGATTTATACGCCTCAGTGATGATTGCTCAAGCAATTTTAGAATCAGCTTCAGGGCAAAGCTTGTTAAGTCAAGAACCAAATTACAACCTTTTTGGTATGAAAGGGGCGTATCAAGGAAAGAGTGTGACATTTCTTACGCAAGAAGATAATGGCAATGGGCAACTTTATAACGTGGAAGCTAAATTTAGAAAATATGAAACATACAAAGAATCATTGAAGGATTATGCGAAATTACTAAAAGAAGGGATCACGGGAGATAAAGATTTTTATTCTGGCGCTTGGAAATCGAAAACCTCCAAGTATCAAGAGGCAACAAAATTTTTGACTGGCAAATATGCAACAGATACAAACTACCACAAAAAATTAAATAATTTGATCGTGACCTATGAATTGACAGAATATGACCATCCATCATTGAAAGAAGCAAAGACTGGAATATTCACTTGCCCTTTGGAGGACTATACATTAACTAGCACATTTGGAGGAAGAGGTGGAGAATTCCATCGAGGAATCGATTTAGCAGCACCACAAGGCACACCGATCTACGCTGTCAAGGATGGAATCGTCAGAAAATCCGAATACCATGATTCTTGGGGAAATTATATCATGCTCGAACATGCAGATGGAACCGCCACTTTATACGCCCACCAAGCAAAATGTTTAGCTAAAGTCGGAGAAGAAGTCAAACAAGGTCAATTGATCGGTTATGTCGGTTCAACAGGAAACAGTACAGGACCGCACTTGCACTTAGAAGTATGCCAAGACACAAGTTTAAGTAAAGATAAATTAGTTGATCCTTTATTGCTTCTCAAATAAATTCTTCGATAGTAACGAAAGATCACTGCGGGAGATACTTTTTCGTAGTGATCTTTCATTATATATAATTTGAGGTCAACACCTTTTTACCATCACATCATAGGTTCATTTCGAAATTATTTGCAATTAGAAAATAGTCCATTCTTTAATCCATGTTAGGTAAACTAATTTGAAGATGGACATGATAAATTTCAATTATAACCTCAAGGTAATAGTCAGTATCAAGTTTTTTAGTATGTAAGGCTAGAAATTTTTTTGGAATCTTTCAATAGTCTTTTTTTCTAAACAAAGAAAACAAGAAAAAAAGTAGAAAATCACAGCAATAAAAATCTATCTGACACGCCTATTCTTGATAACAAGTACATTAAATTTTGATATAAAATACGATCTTTTCTTGTGTTTACTAAGCTTTGTACGCATTCTCTTATTTTATAAGTTATGTAAAAAAAGAAAGATAAGAAATAAATTTCAAAAAAAAAAAGTAGTAGACAATCGGTTATAGTGTAAACCGTAAGAGGTGCACGAAATAGATTGCACTGTTAAGAGAAAAAAATAAAAAATAGAAAGGATAATGGAAAATGAAAAAACACATCGCACTATTTGGAACAACTTTATTATTAGGATCTTTATTAGGTGGAACTGGGGTGTTTGCAACAGAGAATAATCCAGAACCATCAAGTGCTGAAACAAGAGTGACAGGACAACTGGAATTATCAGATCAAGGTGGGTATAATCCTAACCCTCCTTCAAGCAGCTTAAATGATAAAACAGGGATTTCTACTTCTTATTTTGGAATTGCATATAAACCAACGACATTTAATATTGGAGAAGAAATCAATTTAGCTGATACAAATACAGAGCAAAATATTGTAATGCAAAATCAAACTTCCTCAGATAAGTTTCATGTAGCAGTTAAGGATAAAAGACGCTCAACAAGTAACAAATGGACTTTAAATGCAAAATTATCAAATCCGATTGATCAAGCAGATTTGGGAATTTCTATTAAGACTGGAACACAAGCAGATTCAGTAAAGCGCAATATCAATAATGGATCAGATGAATTCAGTCCAGGTCACTTAATTAATCAAGTAATGAAAGATGGCTCTAGCAAAGAGGTTACTACTGATGGTAACTTAATTATTACAACAATTGATAGCAATGTTATGAAAACAGTTGATGGTAAATTTGTTAATGGTGTATACGATTTAGAGTTACCACAAGTAGAATTACACATCCCAGATGCAAGTAAAGTAAAAGCACAAAATCTAAGTACTACTGTTACTTGGACTTTAACAAACGCTGCAGAATAATATTTAAGTATCGTCAATCTGATAATTGCAATCAACGGTGCTTTCCGTGATTCATGAGAATAGATCAGGAATGTACTCATCAATTAAGAGTCACCTGATCTATTTTATTAAGGTTAAAAAGTTGATTTGATGAAAGGAGAAAACTATGAAATTTAAACATTCTTTATTAAAAATGGTTTCATTAAGTTGCTTATTAGTTTTAGGTTCTAATTATGCAGTTGCTAATGAAATGAATTCAGCTGATCTTTGTAAAGCCCAAACGCCTGTATCTGGAGAGTTAGGTTTATCAGCAGATGGTGGATATGATCCTAATCCTCCAAGTGATTTAAACAAAAAAACTGGAAACACTAAAAGTTATTTAGGTATTTCTTATATTCCTGAAACCTTTGATTTTGGGTCAACAAAATTGAAAGATGATGTCCAAAAACAAACAATAACGACTACTATGAATGAGAAAACTTATAATGTTGGGGTAAAGGACAAAAGAAGACAAAATACTCAGCACTGGAGTTTAAACGTAAAACATAACATATCTATTAATAATGGATATCAAGGAATCAGTTTAACAGTTCCTATCAATGGAGACGTTAAACGAAATATCAATGATGGAACATCCTCATTTCAAGAAAATGAATTGACAGATCAATTAAAAAAATATGGTCAAAATGAAGTGGAAAAGGCTGAAGATAATACGATCGATGTGACAACCCAAGAAAAGACAATCATGCACACTGCTAATGGACAATTTGTGAATGGTGTCTATGATTTAGAATTAGGAAATGTAACTTTGAACATCCCGGATGCTAGCAAAGTACCAGCACAAACAATTAGTGGAACTGTACAATGGAATTTAGCAAATACACCAATGAAGCAAAACTATCTAACAGAAGAAATACGCAACTTATTTAAAGATGGAAATTGCAAAGAATTGAAAAAAAACATCACTAGCGAACAAGTTAAGTTAGCTAAACAATCAATTGAGAAGATTCAAAATAAAGATCAACAGGATTATAATCGAACCTACTTCTCAGAGTATGTAGAGGGACATTTTATTGAATGGTTTGGAAAAGGATTCTATGATATTTCTTTTGGTAAAATGTGTTATTTCAAAGATTCTACTAATAGTTCAGCTGAAATCTTATTCCATAAAATTGAACAACAAGGTCCACATCCTTTTTTTAAAAATCAAGATTATATGAGAGTTACTGTGAAACGTGATGATATTATCGTACTAGATGAACATATACAAGGGAATGATAATCGAGCAATTTACACTAAATCAGCTGTAGTTCAACCAGGAGATATCATAGAAATCTATCACGCAGAAGGTAAGGGGCGTCGTCTAAAAACTTATCCTGAATCTTATAAAAGCAATGGAAAAAATAACAAGGGGAATGAATTAACCCTGAAGTATATGGTTGATAGTAACCTTGATTTAAAAACTATAAAAGAGTAATAAAAATCAATATAAAACTAATTATTACAAAGATAATTCTTTTTCGGGGGATATATTTATAATAACGAAAAGACAAGGTACTAAGAAAGTACTTTGTCTTTTTTCATAATTCACGTTGACTATCCTTATACATACATAGTTCATAAATAAAAAATAATACTAATAATAAACACCATTTACTTTGAAAATAAAAGTTTATATTGTTATGCATTAAACATATTAAAGTGAGTTTGTATTTTAGTTTAGCAGCCTATTTTAGAGAGGAAGAAAAGAAATCCACTTAACTTTTTCATCTATGTCACTGATTCCAGATTTACATGAAAATAAAAAAAAAATAATTTTTAAAAAAGAGGTATGCTCTATGTGTAAAAAAAATTAGGGGGATGAAATCACATGAAATCAATTAAACATTTAGCATTATTGCTGACTATTTTATTTGTGGGAATGTCATTGATTCCCGTTAGAGCACAAGCAGAAGAAGCAACAGGTTTCACAATTGAAGGAGTCACAAATGCGCATCAAATCGATGAGAATATCAGTTACTTTTACCTGCATGAAGATCCTTCCGCAGAGGATACACTGGAAGTGAAGCTGATGAATGCCTCGAATAAAGAAATCACGTTGAATGTACGGGTGACAGATGCAAATACGAATTCCAATGGGATCATTGACTATAGTGGCGATTTAGAAAACCATTCAGCGTTAAAGACACCACTGTCAACGATCTTAACACCAGAAAGCAATGAAGTGAAAGTACCTGCTAACTCAGAGGTTGTAACAAAATTAAAATTGAAGATGCCTGCTGAACAAACAAACGGGGTCATTTTAGGTGGGATCAATGTTTCAGAAAAAGCCGCAGAACAAAGTGGCAAACAGAAAAAAGGCACGATCACTGTTGGGAATACCTATGCATATACTTTGGGAGTAGCTGTAACAAATGAAAATGAAGTCGATCTTTATCGTAATGAAACAGTTTCGTTAGACGGTGTGAAGGCGGAATTGTTTGATGGAAGAAAGATCGTCAGCGCGAATATTTTAAATCCAGAACCTTATATCTTCTCTGAAGCCAATGTTTCTGGGAAAATCGTGAAAAAAGGTTCAGACAAAGCGATCATCGAACAAGAAATGTCAGATGTATCAATTGCACCGCAATCAACTTTACCGTTCCATTTTGATTGGGGAAAGAAAGACTTAGAGCCTGGAACATATGTCTTTAAAGCAACAGTCACTAGTGGAGAAAAGAAATGGCCGCTTGAACAAGAGTTTACAATTGAAGCAGATAAGGCTAAAGAAATCAACAAAGAGTCTGTCTTCCATGTGCATATTCCACAATGGCTAACCTTGTTGATGGTGATTCTAGTAGCAATCAGTGTCATCGGTACAATTTATCTAACAATCAAAAAATATAAAGGAGAATAGACAATGTATAATACAGGGATTTTTCTAATTGTTTTTGGGTTGATTTTAGTTGTATTCAATGGGTACTTGATGTTAGGAAATTATAAAAAACACTTGATAGAAAATGAACGTAACACGATAACATATATCATTAATGGTTTGACCTTGTTGTCCGCTTTCTCTTTAACAATTGTAGGAATTGCATATATCTTTATCGTACATGCACAACTATAAATAATTGGTATTTAGGGAATCGCTAGGAATCGAATTTCTAGCGATTTTTCTATGTGTTTAATTTTTTAAGTGAATACAACCATTTCTATGGACATCTTACCATTGATTCTACTCATAGTTAATTATCAAAGGATATAATTTTATACTGTTGATGGAATCATGGTAAACTAAGAGTAGTTTCTCTCTATATTTTATGTATTTAAGTGGTTAACACAGTAATCCGAAAATACAAAAGCAAGCTGATTAAAATGTGTGATGAAACTATTCATTTATCCTTTAAAGTTTTTCACTTTTATTTTTTATTTGCGAAAAGTAGGTTTAACCTAAATTGATCCTCCATATATTTCTAGGCTGATTTTATGCTCCTGATGGTTTGAGGTCAGCTGAAAAATATGTGAGAAATACAAAAATGATAGGAGAACAACATGATCGAAAATTTTATTGAAAAAGATATCGTGCGACAAGTCAAGTTAACAGAATATCTTTATGAATTGAAAACACTCTCTGTAAAAGATGTAGCAAAACGATTAAACGTCACATTCAATACAGTGAAACGAGATTTTGCTAAAATCAATATCATTTTAGAAGACTATATCGACTATCATGAAACAAGTAGTACGACTATTGAAATCTCTTTTTATACGGCGATCTCCAGGTATGATTTGATAAAAGAACTTTACAAGGAGTCACGTTTTTTAAGAGTTTGTTCTTGGTATTTGATGGGAGATACAAGTTATTTGACAATTGTTGAAGAAGAATTTGTATCGGTGGCAAAAGCATTCAAAATAAAAAAAGCTGTGGAAGCCTATTTTAGAGATGCGAATATCATGGATGTAGATGGGAATATCATTGATAATGAATTAGCCTATCGATTTGTGATGTTATCGATTTGGATGCGTTGTGATATGCTGGATCAAGTGATAGATAAACAGTTATTTAAACGCGCAGGTATTTTTGTCGATCAAGTATTGCATCGCTTAGCAAATAATTATGAAATAAATAAACGAGAATATCAGTTTTTAGTATTTTCGGCTTATTTATCTTTGGTACGTAAAGATAAGAGTGTTTTAAAATATTCTGAAAATGAATTCTCCTATTTAAAGGAATCGATCATTTTTAACCAAATTAGAGATATCGCCTCTCTTGTTTTAAGTGATTCAACCATATCAGACCAGGAAGTTGCGTATTTTGTGTCGATTTATCGCTCAATCGATTTGAACACAGATAACTATTTGATTGTTAATATGAATTATCGGAAAAGACGTGACCTGTTTATAGAAAGCCGACCGGATACGGTCAAGAAATTAATTAAACTGCTAGAAGATAATTTTGATGTAAGTTTAAGCAATAATATATTGTTTGAAAAACCTTTTATGAATTTTTTAAGTACTATGTGGTATAACATCCAAACCTATAATGTTGAAAGACATTACTATCTTAGTGACTCTCAATTAGAGTTATTTTATAAGCTTAAGGAAATATTGACCCAATGGATTGATGAACTTGATTCGTATTATGAAATTAGATTTAATGACACGGCATTAGAAAAATTATGTTCTGAAATCGAATCGAGTTTGGTGAAAAAAAGAAAAGATAAGTTTGCAATTATCATTGTTGCTGAAGATGAGCTATCCCATGTGATCTATCGAGAGAATATCACTCGTTGGTTGAATATGGATTATCATGTTATTGATAATACGATGTATTATTCTGTCGAAGATGTGCCAATCTATGCAGAAGAATGGCCACATATCATAGTCTGTGAGCGAGCATTGGTCACACGGAATGAGGAACAAAGTTTAAATTTATTTGCAATTTCTAAAAGTACTTTATTTGAAGATATCAAAAATATTTTTTTGTACATTTATAATTGGCAATGATTGAATATTTGAATACTAAAAGCCATCTTCTGCTTGGGAAGGTGGCTTTTTAGTATGTATTTAAAGAATGGTGTGACAGATGTTCGATTGAGCAATTAATCCACACAAAAAATAAAAGAAGCCGGAACTGTATCATTGACAGTATAATCATAATTTTCTTGATTGATGGTTTTGTAATCTTGTTCTACTAAAGTAATCAAGGAGGTACCGTTGATAGACGTTGTTAAATCAGAATATAAAAAATTCTCTAAGAGTGTGAGTTTTGCATCAATTCCGAGAATTTTTGGAAATAACTCCCAAAAGGTTTCAGAAGACAACTTACATAGTAAGAATTCTAAATTTCTTTCTAATTCTTTGATGTATTCAAACACAGTCATGTCATTGCTTTGTTTTGCTGCGTGTTTTAAATGTGCACAACGTTCGATAAATTCTATTTCATGTTTGTTTAGTTTAGAAAAATCTTGCAAAGTCATGTGCGGATTCCTCCTTCTAGATAGATCTTGTTTTATTAAATACATTATAACTTATTTATAAATTTTATTTTATTTATTTTGTTAAGAGGACGAAATAAATTAGTGATAATAAATAATGCTTCCATTGAAATCATTGAAAATAAAGGAAACCTATTCTTTTGATAATATCAAAGAAGGTAACTAAATATGACTGAAAAATGGGTAATAGTGAGTAACTAGCTATATTCTTAAAAATGAAAGAATCTTTTTATATCTAATTTATAGCTCTTAATGAACAAGCTACTTGCGTTTTCAAGAAATTCAGCAATGATTTATCGGATTATTAGCAAAAAAAAACAAGTGTAAGAAGCACCAATCACCGAAAAAACTTCACATTTTCGGTGATTGATGCTTCTTACACTTGTTCCTCAATCCCCCTTCTTCACCCGTATCGCATACGAGTCCAGCAAGATCCGCGCAATCACAGAAAGTGGCAGGCGAGAGCGGACTTCATATTCAGGGAAAAAAGAGATTTCGGATTTGAAGCCGATCAAAGATAATTCTGCTAAGCGGTTCAAGCGACTTTCCCGTGAGGCGGTGATCAGGATCGAACTGATTTCCTCGCGGTAGCAATTCTCCGCTGCTGCTACGAGTTCTTCTGTTTCGCCGTTTAAGGAAATAAAAAGAACGACATCTTTTTTGTGCAGTTTGCGACTAACGGTTTTGATGATATTTGGATCGGTATGAAGGACACAATATTTATCGAGTAGTTGGAATTTTGTTTGTATTTCTTCCCCAATCATTTCTGAAAATCCTCTAGCAAAGATAATGATTCTTTGTGAACTCCAGATTTTTTGAATCGCATCTTCGATTACTCCTGTATCCAATAGATTGATGGTACGCACGACTTCCTGTTCGTTTTTTAGAATGGAAGTTTTTATTTCTTCATTTACTTTGTCGACCGTAGCAAAATTGATGGTGGTATTCTTCTTTTCCTTTAAATGGTGCTTAAAAGAAGTATAACCTTCGTACCCTTTTTTCTTCATGGTACGAACAATAGTCGTAGTGGATACGTTGGCTCGTTCGCTTAGTTTGATAATCGAGAGATTTGGGATTTCTTGGATGTGATTCATCATATACTCCCATAAAAAATGTTCTGCCTCGCTCAATTTATGTTCCATGTACTCCTCCCCCTTTTCTTTTTATTCTACCACTGATGTAAACCCTTACTCGGATGAGTTTTATTTTGTAAACATTTACCTAAAATTCCGCTTATTTAGAAAACATGTACATCCAAAAACAGGTCATACTGTAGATAAAGTGAGGAGGGATACAGGTGGCTAACGTATATACATGTACGATGAATCTGGCGATTGATCTGTTTATTGAAGTGGAACGACTCAAACCGAATGTCGTGAACCGCTCAATCGATGATGACATCCAAGCAAATGGGAAAGGTGTCAATGTTTCATTGATTTTAAAAAAACTCGGGATACCAAATACTGCGTTGGGCTTTAGCGGAGGATTTACTGGGGCTTATATTGAGGAATGTTTGACGAAGGAAGGAATCGACGCTCATTTTGTTTCTATACCTGGAATGACTCGCATCAACGTATTTACACAAGTGAATGAGGAATCAAGTGAATACAAGTTGGTCAATCGTGGACCAGAAATCGACCAGTTAGCGATGGAAGAATTGCTTGAGACAATCAGTCATTTGTCAGCTGGAGATTATCTTTGTGTTTCTGGGAGCCTGCCAAGAGGGGTACCAGAAGAAATCTTAGTAATGATCAGTAAAATCTGTCATGAGAATCAAGTGCGCTTGATCTTAGATACGAGTGCTAAAATCGTTAAACGATGTCTAAAGTATCAACCATTTTTACTGAAACCGAATGAGCAGGAATTGGCAGAATGGTTTGATGAAGAAATAGCAGAAACGGAATATGTAAACTATTGCAAGAAACTATTAGCCGCAGGTGCACAAAATGTATTGCTGTCATTAGGTGGAGCTGGTGGGATCTATGTGAACGAAAATTATTGTTTGACAGGAAACGCCCCCCAAGGAAAAGTCGTCAATACTGCCTGTGCCGGGGATACACTACTAGCCACTTTTCTGGCAGGCTTGATCAAAGAAGAAAATAGTGCGGATTGTTTCAAGAACAGTTTAGCTGCGGGCAGCTCGACTGCGTTTCAAAAAGGATTGACTGATTTTACAGATGTCGCAGAGTTGAAAAAAGAAATCACCATTCATAAGGAGGAATTCAGATAATGGCTAAGTATCGATTAATTGCTGCAACTGGTTGTCCCACAGGTATCGCCCACACGTATATGGCACAAGAAGCACTGGAACAGGCAGCAAAGAAAAAAGGCATTTCGATCAAGGTGGAGACCCATGGTCAAGTAGGGGTAGAAAATCGTTTGACAGATCAAGAAATCATTGAAGCGGAAGCAGTGATTATTGCGGCGGATAAAGATGTTCAGCCTGAAAGATTTGCTGGGAAAAGGATCATTGATGTGTCTGTTTCGAAAGGGATCAAAGAAGCCGATCAATTGATTGCTGCGGCTTTGAACGGTGAAGGAGTGATTTCTGAAACAATCGAAACAGCGGAAGGAGATAAGGAAAAACAACATACGCAACAGAGTATTGGTCACAGCATCTATAAGAACTTGATGAATGGTGTTTCCCACATGTTGCCTTTTGTTGTCAGTGGAGGAGTCTTGATCGCCATTTCTTTTTTATGGGGGATTTATTCTGCTGATCCTGCCAATGCGCAATACAATGAATTTGCTGCGAGTTTGAATCGAATCGGTGGTTTTGCGATGAGTATGATGGTGCCGGTCCTTTCCGCGTTTATTGCTGAAGGAATTGCAAAACGTCCTGGACTGGTTGTTGGTTTTGTCGGCGGATTGATTGCCTCAGATGGTGGTACAGGTTTTTTAGGTGGGATTATCTCAGGTTTCTTGGCAGGGTATGTGGTATTGGGATTAATAAAAGTGTTAAAACCTTTGCCTAAAACACTAGATGGTTTAAAAGCAATTTTCTTATATCCCGTACTAGGGGTGTTGATTACTGGATTGATCATGACAGTCATTTCAGGACCGATGGCTAGTATCAATGAAGGAATGATGGATTTTCTAGCAGGGTTTGAAAACTCAAGTCCTTTAGTCTTAGGGATGATCGTCGGTTGTATGTGTGCGTTCGATATGGGTGGTCCGATCAATAAAGCAGCCTACGTTACTGGAACTGCCCTGTTAGCACAAGGAAATACTAGCTTTATGGCGGGAGTTTCTGCAGCCTGCATTGCTCCGCCGTTGATTACTGGCTTTGCTGTCTTGCTTTTTGGGAAATATTTCGAGCCAAACGAAAAGAATGCTGGTCTAGTGAATTTCATTCTAGGCTCAACACATATTACGGAAGGTGCGATTCCTTTTGCGGCTAAAGATCCGCTTCGTGTCTTGCCGATCATGATGCTTGGTTCGTCGATTGCCGCTGTATTGACCTATTTCTTTCGTGTGCAAGTGCCGGCACCCCATGGCGGATTTCTCGTTTTACCAGTAGTGACACATGGCTTACTGTGGGTTCTTGCGATTCTTGCTGGCTCTATCGTAGGCGGAGTATTGCTAGGCTTGGTTCAAAAAAGAAAGTCACTGAGTGTGTGAAAGGGAGAGGATTCATTTGATGGAAAATTTATTTGTTTATACCAATGTAGCGGCGAATACTCGTGAAGCGGTGTTTGAGTTTCTTTCAACAAAAATCGTTGAGGTAGGAAAAGCGACCAATGAACTGGCGGTCAAAAACGGCTTGAAACAACGCGAAGCAGAAGGAACAACTGGTATGATGGATGGCTTTGCGATCCCTCATGCGAAAAGTGAAAGTATAGAAGAACCAACGATCATCATCTTGAAATTAACGAATGCAGTCGCCTGGGATAGTTTAGACGGTCAACCGATCAAGTATGTGATTGCGTTGTTTATTCCAGCTGCAGAAGCAGGAACCAGTCACTTGGCGCTTCTTTCGCAAATGGCACGAATGTTGATGGATGATGGCTTTAAACAAACATTTATTGCGGTTTCCACTCAAGAAGAAATTATTGGCTTGATTGAGTCTAAGTTAGAAGGGATGTTGAAAAAATGAGGAAAGTATCAGAGGGGAAATACCAAGCATTGGTAAACATGAGTAATCCAGACGGGATCATCGGGGCTTTAGCGATTGACCAAAGAGGGGCATTGAAAAAAATGATGGCGAGACATCAAGCGGAGGTCAAAGTGGATGATTTGATCCATTTCAAAGAACTTGTATCCGAAGAATTGACACCTTTTGCTTCTTCGATTCTTTTAGATCCAGAATATGGGTTGCCCGCTGCCGAAAAACGCGCCAAGACAGCTGGACTATTGTTGGCTTATGAGAAAACAGGATATGATACAACGATACCTGGACGTTTGCCAGATACCTTAGCTTTTTGGTCAGTCAAAAGACTAAAAGAAGCTGGAGCAGATGGCTGCAAATTCTTGCTTTACTATGATGTAGACGAAAGCGAAGAAGTCAATGAACGGAAACAGGCATATATCGAAAGAATCGGTTCAGAATGTCTGGCGGAAGATCTTCCTTTCTTTTTAGAATTGCTATCCTATGATGCAACGATCCCAGATACGACCTCCAAGGAATATGCCAAGATCAAACCGAAAAAAGTCATTGAAATGATGAAAATATTCTCAGAGCCAAGGTTCAACGTGGATGTTTTAAAAGTAGAAGTACCTGTCAATATGACTTATGTTGAAGGTTTTGGAGAAGAAATCATTTATTCCAAGCAAGAAGCATCCGCTTTGTTTATCGAGCAAAGCCAAGCCACTGACTTACCGTTTATTTTTCTGAGTGCAGGTGTCAGTGCCGAAGGATTCCAAGAAACGTTACACTTTGCCAAAAACGCTGGCTCTTCGTTCAATGGTGTTTTGTGTGGGCGAGCTACATGGGCAGGTGGCGTGGCACCTTTTGCGGATCAAGGGAGACAGGCGGCAAAAAAATGGCTTGCTGAACAAGGGAGAAACAACATTGAAGAATTAAATGAAGTCTTGATGAAGACAGCCTCGCCTTGGCAAAATAAGATTAGTCGCTAGTTGGTTAGTCTTCTTGAAATAGCAAAAGAGAAACGCTTTGAGCGCCTAGACATAGGAACTGAAGTGTTTCTTTTTTTTTAGTTATTTTTCGTTGGAATTTGGCGGAGTACCAGAAAAAGAACCGTTTGATTTGCTCATTATTTTATAAATTTTCAAGAATAAACAAGCTTTTTAATGATACACCTTATGTTTCTTTTTATGAGGATTATGCTGTTTTTTTATTTTAAGTGGTATTTTCGAGGTATTTAAATTATTTTTATATATAGTTGGCGGAAACGTTGTTATATAGCGGTTTATTAGTGATTTTTATGTTGACAGGTAGTTATTATTACTTTACGATTGTCTTGTGGTTATAACCAGTTGGAAGGGGTAAAGAAATGGAAAATTCTCGTAAAGGGAAACCGTTATATTATCAACTAGTTGATGTACTAAAGAAACAAATTGAGGCAGAAATGATCCCTCACGATAAATTGCTGTCTGAGAGGGAGTTATGTCTGTACTATGGTGTGAGTCGGACGACGGTTCGATTGGCATTGCAGGAATTAGAAACACTTGGCTATATTTATAAAAAACATGGAAAAGGAACGTTTGTCAGTGACTTATCGCATCAAGCAGCGAGTCTAGCAGGGGCGTACAGCTTCACAGAAGAAATGTTGGCATTGGGGCGTACACCGAAAACGATTATTTTAGCTTTTGAAAAACAAGCAGCGACAAAGCAGTTGGCTGAACGCTTGAATCTCAATCTAGGAGAAGCAATCTTCAAAATCAAGCGGCTACGTTTAGCGGATGATGTCCCTTTGATGGTTGAACGGTCTTATTTACCAGCAAAACTGTTTCTTGGCCTTGATTTGCCGATTTTGGAAAGCAAGCCTTTGTATGATGTTTTTCTGGAAGATTTTGATCAACATGTCCAAGTGGCAGAAGAAGAATTCTACGCCAGTATTGTTTACGCGAATGATGCCGAATTACTGCATATATGCGATGGGGCACCGATTTTACATTTGAAACGGACGACCTTCAATAGCAAGAACGAGATCATCGAATACACAGATAGTGTCGCAAGAGCAGACCAATTCCATTATAAGATCCGTCATGTTCGGAGTAATCTAGGAGGAAAATAATATGTTTGAACTGTCGAAGGATGAATTAGAAAAAATAGGTGCAAGGATCACTACAGAAGAAATCAAGCAACAACCGGATCTGTGGGAAGAGGTTGTGGAAATCTTAGAAGAGAAGAAAAATGAATTAGCCCTTTTCTTTGATGCACTTGAAAAACAGGCAAACAAGCAACAAATCCAAGTCATCTTTACCGGTGCAGGCTCTTCTCAATATGTAGGCGATACGCTTGTTCCTTACTTGAATGAACATGGAGATACCAAACGATTTGCTTTTCATAGTTTTGGTACGACCGATATTGTTGCTTCTCCAAGAGAGTATTTGTTTCCTGATCAACCCACATTATTGATTTCGTTTGCTAGAAGTGGCAATAGTCCGGAAAGTCTGGCAGCGGTCAAAATCGCCGATCAAGTCGTGGATACGTTGTTCCATTTAGCGATTACGTGTGCAGAAGAAGGACAATTAGCACAAGTCGCACGTGAACAATCGCAACATTTCTTGTTGTTGATGCCAAAAAAAGCAAATGATGCTGGCTTTGCCATGACAGGTAGTTTTACTTGTATGTTATTGAGTGCCCTTTGGCTGTTTGATCAAACGAGCCAAGAAACAAAACAAAAGTATGTCACTTCCTTGAGTCATATCGGCAAAGATGTTCTGAAAAGAGAGCAAGAACTGATCCAAGTGTTAGCAGTACCGTTCAATCGCGTCGCATACCTTGGTTCAGGTAGCTTGGCTGGCGCCACAAGGGAAGCACAGCTGAAAATCTTAGAGTTGACTGCTGGAAAAATTGCGACGATCTTTGATTCTTCGATGGGCTTTCGTCATGGACCAAAATCCTTTGTCAATGAGCAAACTTTAGTGATCGGGTTTGTGACGAACCAAGAGTACACACGCAACTATGATTTAGATATTTTGGAAGAAATCAATGGTAATGATATTGCCGCAAAGGTGTTAGCCATTGCTCAATCGACGCAAAGAGACTTTTCTGGAACCAACTTTTTCCTAGAACCAATCGCGCTAGAATTACCCGATGCCTATCTATCCGTAGTGATGATCCTGACCGCACAAATCATTGCTCTTCAGATGTCGATCAAAGTCGGTAATACGCCGGACACACCTTCACCGACAGGAACGGTGAATCGAGTAGTCAAAGGTGTGACGATCCATGCGTATCAAAATGAATAACAAGGAGGTCAATAAAAACGATGACACCAAACAAGAAAAAAGCGATGGAACAATTAGCAACAAAAGACGGCATCATCAGTGCATTAGCAATCGATCAGCGGGGGGCATTGAAGAAAATGCTGTCGGCTTTAGGAGAAACACCCACAGATGAACAATTGATTGAGTTCAAAGCGTTGGTTTCTGGGGAGTTGACGCCCTATGCTTCAGCTATTTTATTAGATCCTGAATATGGTTTGCCTGCTGCCAAAGTACGTGATCGATCCGCTGGTTTGCTCTTGGCGTATGAAAAAACGGGATATGACGTATCGACTCCTGGACGGTTACCGGATCTATTAGGAGACTGGTCTGCATTGAGATTAAAAGAAGAACAAGCAGATGCAGTGAAATTTTTACTTTATTATGACGTTGATGAAGATCCAAAAATCAATCATTTGAAACATGTCTTTATTGAACGTCTAGGAAGTGAATGTGCAGGAGAGGATCGACCGTTTTATTTAGAACTGCTTTCTTACGATGCAGGAATAAATGATAGCGCTTCACAGGAGTATGCAAAGGTTAAACCGCATAAAGTGATTGAAATGATGAGAGAATTTTCAAAGCCTCGTTACCAAGTAGATGTTTTGAAAGTCGAAGTACCAGTCAATATGAACTTTGTGGAAGGTTTTGGTGACAAAGAAATCGTCTATAGCCAAAAAGAAGCAGCTGACTTTTTCAAGGCGCAAAGCGAGGCGACGCATTTACCATTTATTTTCTTGAGTGCTGGTGTATCTTCTGAACTATTCCAACAAACGTTAGTCTTTGCTCATGCGTCAGGTTCCACCTTCAATGGTGTCTTGTGCGGAAGAGCGACTTGGAAAGATGGAGTCAAAGCTTATGTAGATGCTGGGAAAGAAGGAGCCGTCAAATGGCTGCGGACACAAGGTAGACAGAATATTGAGAACTTGAATCAAGTGATCAACCAGACAGCGACACCTTGGTATCAAAAAACAGGCAAATAATGTAAGCGTTACCTTTGGTTTGAGAATGAATAATTTATTTGTAAAGGAGAATGAACAATGGCAATTATTGGTGTAAGAATCGATGGACGTTTGATCCATGGACAAGTCGCGAATCTTTGGGTAACGAAGTTGTCGATTACGCGGATATTAGTTGTAGATGATGAGGTCGCAATGAATACAGTAGAAAAAAGTGGCTTGAAATTAGCCACACCAGCAGGAGTAAAGTTAAGTGTCTTACCGATTGAAAAAGCCGCAGAGAATATTCTCGCTGGGAAATATGACTCCCAACGCTTACTGATCGTCGCAAAAAAGCCTGATCGATTATTGAGACTTGTTGAACGAGGCGTGCCGATCAAGGAAGTCAATGTAGGGAATATGTCTCAGACAAATGAAACCAGATCAATCACCAAATCGATCAATGTGGTGGAAAAGGATATTGAGGATTTCAAACAGTTAAATGCACGTGGGGTCCGTTTGACCGCACAAATGGTACCAAGTGATAAGTCAGAAGACTTTATGAGTCTTTTGAATAAATAAGGGGGTCAAGTAGATGTCCATTCAATGGTGGCAAATCTTATTATTATCTTTATATGCAGGTTATCAGATTTTAGATGAACTACAAATTTATTCCTCGATGAGTGCTCCCGTTTTTGCCGGTTTGTTCACCGGATTAGTCATGGGGGATTTACAAGCTGGTTTGATCATCGGTGGTAGTATGCAATTGACCGTTCTAGGTGTTGGGACATTTGGCGGTGCTTCAAGGATCGATGCAAACTCCGGAACGATACTAGCGACTGCTTTTTCCATCTCATTAGGGATGAATCCAGAACAGGCAATTGCAGCTATTGCAGTTCCTGTCGCTAGTTTGATGATCCAATTGGATATTTTAGCTCGATTTGCGAATACGTATTTCGCTCATCGTATCGACCAACATGTCGAAACAATGAATTATCAAGCAATTGAACGCAATTATTTATTAGGTGCTCTTCCTTGGTCCTTGTCACGTTTGATCCCCGTCTTTTTAGCTTTAGCATTTGGTGGCGGACTAGTCGAAAATGTCGTTGCTGTGCTAAATGGCGATTTAAAATGGTTAGGGGATGGCTTATCTGTCGCAGGAGCTGTTTTACCAGCAGTTGGTTTTGCTATTTTACTACGCTATTTACCAGTCAAGAAACATTTCCCTTATCTGATTCTAGGGTTTACGATCACTGCCTTGTTAGCAACGTTGTTCGCAAATGTCCAGTTGCTTGGCACGAGTGTCGCAAGTGTCGTCAAAGATTTACCGGCAGCCTTCAATTCACTACCGATGTTGGCAGTAGCAATGATCGGTTTCTCTTTAGCAGCGATCAGCTATAAAAACAATCAACGAACGGAGAACCAGCAAGTCGCTAGTTCTCATACAACCTCTGAGGAAGGAGAAATCGAAGATGACGAAATCTAATTACAAGTTAACGAAAGAAGACTTTACACAAATCAACCGCCGGAGCTTGTTGACCTTTCAATTAGGCTGGAATTATGAGCGGATGCAAGGTTCAGGTTATCTCTATACGATTTTGCCACAACTCCGAAAAATCTATGGGGATGATACGCCAGAATTAAAAGAAATCATGAAGACTCATACACAGTTTTTCAATACCTCAAACTTTTTCAATACGATCATTACTGGAATCGATTTAGCGATCGAAGAAAAAGAAGGTATTGCCTCAAAAGAAACTGTTTCTGGGATGAAGGCTGGATTGATGGGACCTTTCGCCGCGATTGGCGATTCCATTTTCGCCGCATTGATTCCGACCATTTTTGGGGCACTAGCAGCCAATATGGCGATCAATGGGAACCCCGCGGGTATTTTTATCTGGATAGTAGCACAAATCGCAGTCATGGTCTTTCGTTGGAAACAATTGCAATTTGCTTATAAAGAAGGGATTTCTTTAGTAACCACGATGCAATCACGGTTAACAGCCCTCACAGATGCCGCAACCTTGTTAGGGGTGTTTATGGTCGGCGCATTAGTTGCTACGATGGTGAATGTAAAAGTTTCATGGGCACCGAGCATTGGTGATGTGACGATGAACATGCAAAATAATATTGATATGATCCTGCCTAAATTATTACCAGCAGCGATCGTTGGTGGTGTCTATTGGTTATTAGGCAAAAAGAATATGACATCCACAAGAGCGATTTTTATCGTCTTGATCATCTGTGTCGTTTTATCCGCTTTAGGTGTGATCTCAAAATAGGAGAGTGTTGAAAATGAGCAAACAGTTAGTTCTTGTCAGTCACGGACAACTTTGTGAAGGATTAAAGGCAAGTACCGAAATGATCATGGGACCGCAAGCTCATATTCATACAGTACCTTTATTGCCAGAAGAAGGAACAGAGGATTTCAAAGAAAAATTTCTTGCGGTGGTTTCTTCGTTGGAAGACTATGTTGTCTTTTGTGATTTGATGGGCGGGACGCCAGCCAATAGTATTGTCCAATTGATCATGGAAGGCGAAGCAATCGAATTATATGCAGGCATGAATCTGCCAATGGTCATCGAGTTTATCAATAGTCAAATGGTCGGAATACCGCCTGAATATGTTCGTTCTGGTGCAGAGAATATTCTGGATGTGAATCAAGTGATTGCCTCATTAGCTGAAGAAGACGAATAAAATCAATGTTTGACAACGTTTACAAAAAATAGTATCTTTTTAGATAGGATAGTGATTATTCAGTTAAGCTAGACCTGATCAACGGCCTTTTTGGGTGGTTGATTGGGTCTTTTTTTATACTCAATAATAAAATAACAGTAAGACTATCATATCAAATTGAAAAGGGGCAATGACTGATGAGTTTTCCAAAGAATTTTTTATGGGGTGGCGCAACAGCGGCGAATCAATGTGAAGGAGCATGGAATGTCAATGGTAAAGGAGATTCGATCAGCGATCACAATCGTGCAGGTAATCGGGAGATGGGGAAGCGGCGCATATTTGATTTAGTGATCGATGAAACCAATCATTACTATCCGAGTCACACAGGCATCGATTTTTATCATCGCTACAAAGAAGATATCGCATTATTTGCGGAAATGGGATTTAAAGCCTATCGTTTATCGATTGCGTGGACACGGATTTTTCCTAATGGGGATGAGGCACAGCCAAATGAAGAAGGCTTAAAATTCTATGATGCAGTGTTTAATGAGCTACATAAATATGGGATCGAACCGATCGTGACGATCTCACATTTTGAGTTGCCATTTCATTTGGGAAAAACGTATGACGGATTTTTAGACAAGCGAACGATCGAGTATTACGAACGCTATGCAACGACACTTTTTGAACGCTACAAAAACAAAGTGAAATACTGGTTGACCTTCAATGAAATCAATTTTGGCGTCTTAGAACATGGCAAACAAATCAATGGATTATTCAATCGAACCTATACGGAAACAGAAAAATATCAAGCCTTGCACAATGTCTTTCTTGCTTCTGCTCGAGCGGTGATTGCTGGACATAAAATCAATCCTGATTTCCAGATTGGCTGCATGTTGGCGTATATCACGATGTATCCTAAAACATGTCATCCATTAGATGTGTTGAAGACGCAACAAATGAATGACCGGTTAAATTATTTCTGTGGCGATGTCCAAGTCAAAGGTGCCTATCCTTATTACATGAAACGCTACTTTGAAAAAGAACAAATCGAAGTGGATATCACAAAAGAGGACTTGGCACTCCTGAAAGAAGGCGTTGTCGATTATTATACGTTTAGTTATTACATGAGTACGTGTATTGCAGATGACTTGAATGATCGGTCAGATAAAAGTGGCGGCAATCTATTTGGTGGGGTGGCTAATGAGTATCTTGAAACAAGCGAATGGGGCTGGCAAGTAGATGCGGTTGGTCTAAGGTATACCTTGAATCAGATTTATTCACGTTACGAAATTCCAGTGATGGTAGTAGAAAACGGACTTGGTGCGGTCGATAAAGTAGAATCTGATGGTTCGATCCATGACGATTATCGAATCGATTATCTTGCTCAACATATCCAAGAAATGGGGAAAGCAATCGATGATGGCGTGGACTTGATTGGTTATACTTCTTGGGGCTGTATTGATTTGATCAGTGCAGGGACGGGTGAAATGAGTAAACGATACGGCTTTATTTATGTCAATCGAGATGACGAAGGGAAGGGGACATTGGCCCGCTCTCCTAAAAAATCATTTTACTGGTATCAAAAAGTGATTGCGACAAATGGTGAAAGCGTAGAAATGAAATAATTCGGTAGAAAATAGCCCACCTCCAATCGACTGGATGTGGGCTATTTAGTGAGAGATTTTGCAGGTTATGAGTCCAAAACCAACGATTATGATCGGTTTGATCTAGATGAAGTCAACTCATGTTATAGTAAAAAAAGTTGCTTCTGACAGATAGTTGGGTTTGGGGAGCAGAGGTAACGAAATGGGCTTCTCTTTTAAACAAATAATTAAAAAATATCCTAAGAAAAAGAGAAAGGGTGTTATTGTTAGACGATAACCGCTAGGATAGAAGGAGAGAAATAGTGAGAAAAATCGAAAATATCCAAATCATTCGATTGATCAAAATCATCCAATTCGGTCTTTATTTTATGTCGTTGTTTTTGTTTGCAAAATCCAGATATAAAGTGGCACTCTTGCCTTTATCAGGTGGGATGATATTAGAAGTGCAACTCCCTAGAGAGTTTGGTTGGGGATTTGTAAAAAATAAGAAAAATGTTTTTCTTTCTTCGAAAAAAACATGGGTCGAACCAATGATTGCTTTGATTGTTTTAGTATTTTTGGTTGGTTTCGCATGTTATTTCCTGTAAAGATTCGAACAAATCGAGGAGGAGCAGAAACGATGGATCATATTTTTGTGAAAAGCGAGTTTGCACCGCTAAAACGGGTCGTTTTAGCACAGTCTGAATTTGGTTTTCCTACGAAAGAATTAACGGGTGTCGATTTCTTGACAGAAGAAAACCATGAATTATTTAGTGGGCCTGAAGTGATGGGAAAAGACTTCAGTGAAGCTTTCCCAGAACAACAAAAAGCTTGGGAAGTCGAACGGAAGAATTTACAAAAAGTACTAGAAAAATATGAAGTAGAAGTCCTTTTACCAAGAAAGTTGACCTCTTTTGAAAAAGAGCTAGGCTATGAGTATGGCTACAGTAACTTTTTCACCCGAGATCCCTTTTTTACGATCGGTGATCTATTGATTGAAGGTTCATTGAAACTCCCACATCGTAGAAATGAGATCCTACCGATTCGTGAGCTACTCGTGAATGAATCGAATGAGAATGACTGCTTGTATTTTTCTATTCCTAAACCGGATATTTCGCAAGGCATCGATTCAGAACAAGGGCCTTTCTTAGAAGGCGGCGATGTTTTGTTGTTAGGAAAAACAGTTTTTGTGGGTAACTCAGGGTTAGCTTCCAATGCTCGGGGAATTCAATGGTTAAGAAATCTAGTCAAACGATTTGGCTATGAAGTGATTGAGGTACCACTTCATCCGACGATCCTGCATTTAGACTGCGCATTGAGCCTTGTCAAAGATCGATTGATGATCGTGTGTGAAGAAGCCTTTTTAAATGGTATCCCAGAACAATTAAGCAAATGGGATCGGGTAGATGTGTCCTTAGCACAAGCCTCTCGATTGGCGACGAACGGACTACCAATCAATGAGACGACGTATATCACAGATCCAGAATTTACTTTTATTGGTGAAGAATTAGAGAAACGAGGAATCACAGTCGAGTATATTGACTATAAATTGACAAGGATCTTTGGTGGTTCTTTCAGATGCAGTACGCAACCGCTTCTGAGAAACTAAGAGGAAACGATCCTAAAATATGGGAAAAGGAAGGTCATTGCAGAAATGGTAAAAATCACAAATTTTCGCGATATCGGTGGCATCAAAAATAGAAATGGAAAAGAAGTCTTAACAAATGTTTTCTTGCGTTCAGGTGAACTATCTAGTTTGACAGAAGCAGATGCTAGACATTTAGAAACTACCTATCGTTTAAGTAAAATCGTTGATCTACGTGGCGAAGATGAAATCCAAGCTCGACCAGACAAAACGGTTCCACAGACGAAATATATCCATATCGACATCATGAAAGATGTGGCAGACGAAGGTGCTGGGCTGGAAGATTTTGTGAAAATCGGCTCACCTGAAAAAGCCACGAACTATATGACCAAAATATATGAAGATATCGCATTGAACCCTACTTCGCAGAAAGGATATGCTCGTTTCTTCCAAGAAGTACTCACTTTGGATCAAGAGGAAAGTGTTTTGTTTCATTGTTTTGCTGGGAAAGATCGAACGGGAATCGCAGCCTTGCTATTATTAGAATCATTAGACGTTCCTCGCAAGGCAATCTATGTCGATTATCTACGCACGAATGAACTACGTAAAAAAGAAAATGCGATGATTTTAGCGCAAGCCAAAAAAGTTCATTTGAATGAAGAAAATCTAGCTGCTTTAGATGTTGCGCTGAATGTAGACAGCAGTTACTTGGACCGTTTTTATCAAGTGGTAGAAAAGGAATACGGGTCGATCCAAACTTATTTGAAACAAGCCTTGGCTATCGACCAATTAAGTTTACAGGCAATGAGTAATCAATTTCTTAAAGGTTAAGTTGCTATGTTTCATTACTCCGAAAGTTAAAACATTGATTTTTCAAAAAAATTGTAAGAAACCAATCATTTATAATCAACTGTATCGATAGACTTGCTGATCTAAGAAATTAGGTCAGTTTTTTTGTATTCCAATAATCAAAAGAACAGGTGAAAAGTGATTCGTTTTATTAGTAATTGATGATAAAACCATTTTTTTCAGTTTGCTTTGCAGAATAAATATTTTTTTTAGGGGGATTTAAGTGGATGTCAGGTTATTCATAACATTGTATCAATGATTATAAAGATGTGTTTTTTTGTTTTTTTGTTTGATGGAATTTTTGCTGTTAGTTTATTATGATTAAGGGTTTGAGATATTATTATATTTTTTAAATGTTATTTTATTTTCACTTAATCATTCTTTTATATTAAGGAAACATGCATGAGTACAGTATTTTTTCTAAATTAGAAAAAAATAATAAATGGATTAAAAATAAATGAGGTGATATATTATTGAGAAAGAAAGAGCTTTTTTATTAATAGCTGAGAGGTTAGATACGTGATTAAGATATATTGTTTTGTTGAGTAGACTATAAGCTATTAATGACAAATTCTTTCACTTATATAGAGTTAGGGTGGGTGGCTACATGAGAAAGAAAGGTTTGTGGAAAAAACAACTTTTGATTTTCAATGTTGTGATGATGATGATGCTTTTGCCAGTTGGGCAAGTAATCGCGGTTCACGTAGAATCGGAAGGATCACCAGAAGCACATAGTAATGAGGAATTGGTCTTAAAAGAGGATGTGTTCCATTTTAATGGTATTCCGCAAGAAAACGGAACAGCAGAGTTTTCTCAATTTGAAGAAATTGAAAATGATTGGCCCTATGAGGGAGCGGAGATAAGTACTGAACTTATAGAAGCGCCTGAGTTGACTATTGAACAAAGCGATGTAGAAGAGTTTGTTAATGAGACTGAAGGGTTTGATCCTGAAGTCATTGAATCTGGTCAACTAGGAACGATTCCATGGACAGTCGATACTTCTGGGACACTGACTCTAGGTTCTGGCATCTTCGATGAGAAAAATAATGTTGGTGGTCGCTATGAAGCGAAGGATTATTTTAATCATTCGTCCGCGAATCAACAAATGATCAACAGCATCGTCATCACGGGCAGGATCGAATTACGGGGAAGTTTGATTGGAACAAGAAATAGTGTCTTATCGAATGCTGAGCAGGGGGAACACAACCAAGGATTTTTTGAAAATTTACCAAATGTCCAAACAATTGAAGGAATGGAGTATTTAGATACGAGTCAAGTAACAAATATGGAACGTATGTTTACCCAGATGCGCAATTTAAGAGAAATAGATGTGAGTCATTTTGATACAAGAAATGTAACGAATATGAACAGTCTGTTTTATCGAATGGAGAGTTTGGTGAAATTAGATCTCTCAAGTTTTGACACGAGTAATGTAACGGATATGACCTGGATGTTTGGGTTTATGGGAAATTTACAAGAACTAGATATCAGCCACTTTGATACTCAGAATGTGTTGGAAATGAATAATATGTTTAGTTATATGAGAAATCTAGTTGAACTAGATGTCACCAATTTTGATACGAGCAACGTGACATCTATGACCGGCATGTTTCTGGGAATGAACGAACTGACAGAAATCGACGTGACTAATTTTAACACGAGTAATGTCATTAGTATGGGTGGTTTGTTCATGTTTATGCCGAAATTAAAGGAAGTAGATGTCACCCATTTTGATACAAGAAATGTCACTCGTATGGATTATATGTTTTTTGACAATCGAAGTTTAAGGGAACTTGATCTCTCGAGTTTTGATACAGGAAATGTGACGACTATGCATTGGATGTTTTCACAGACGGCATTAGAACAACTAACACTTGGAGAAGCGTTCTCTTTTCACAGTAACGCAAGTTTGCCAGGCTTATCAGAAACTGCGACGCATCTTGCAAACTGGCAGAATATCGGGCAAGGAACGGCAACTAAACCAGAAGGTGAATTTATCTTTACTAGCGCAGCATTGATGGCAAATTATGATGGCCGCACGATGGCGGATACGTGGGTTTGGCAGCCGAGATCATTCTTATTGACGATTGAGAGTGAAGGGGCAGGTAACGTTACTCCTGAGAATCCAACGAGGCTTTTGATTGGTGAAACATTGGAAATCAGCGCAATACCGGATGCAGGGTGGCGTTTTTCTCATTGGCGTATCGAACGTGGAGATGGGACGATCGATCAAGTGAATGATGCCACGACCATATTTACGATGGGGATAGAAGAAGCACGGATCGTTGCAACATTTGAAGAGTTAGAACCATTGATGACTGTGCGACTCCCGTTATCGGCAGTATTTAGCACGACGGCGAGTTCAAATCACGAGGAAATCATTTCTCCAGAATATGATATCCATAACGAGTCACCATTCAATATTTACGTCAATGTTGTCACAGCAACCGATTTAAATAAAATGGAGATCGTCAATGAGTTGAATGTTCTTGGAGAGGGACAAGCCAGCCCATTGATTCGTGAAGGGGCACCAGTTGCTCAAGAAAATCGGTTGTTTGAAGTAGGTACAGAAGCATGGAATACTTTTACTTTTACAGGAACTGCGAATCGTCTTCCAGCAGATATCATGCAGGTGGAGCCAAACTTCACGATGGTTTTACGATTCATTCCTAATCCATAAAGTAATTTAGAAATGAAAAACAAAACAATTGATTTCCGGAGGGAAGGGGGAGAGTCAGTGGAAAAGAAAAATAATCAAAAGAAATGGATTGTGTTGGGGGTGTTTCTTTTGATCATCGGGGGCGTCTTTTTATACCTTTCAACTAGAGCAGAGGAACCAGTACCAATGGTAAGTGCAGACCTCTTACCAGGATTAAGAGATGCAAGTGACATCGAGATTGCAGAGCGTGCCCAAGAAATTGCCGATGCCAATTATTTTACGTTACAAATCGCACCTACAGCGACTTTTGAAAACGGCGAAGCAACAGGATCGATCGAAATCGTGAACCCAGGAACAAATGTTTATCCAATTGCTGTGGATATCACACTAGCAGATAGTGATGAAGTGATTTATTCATCAGGATCGATTCATCCAAACCAACAAATAGTTGGAGCAAAGTTGGATAAGCCACTTGAGAAAGGGGAATACGTCGCGATTGCTCGCGTCAATATTTATGATCCAGAGACCAATGAGAGACAAGGAATCACAGAAGCAGAACTCTCGATTATTGTTCAAAATTGAGAACTGTATGAATGGTTAACAAGGAGGGAAACATCATCATGCGCATAATGAAACAGCTTCTGATCGTCGTAGGGTTTGTATTATTTGTGGGGGGTAGCTTAGCAGAAAGTGCTTATAGTGCTGAAAACCAAGCCTTTTTTAAACGAGTAGAAGGGAAAATCGGTCATCAAAGTCCACCAGCAGAATCTGTTACGCCAGAAAATGAAGGAAATAAAAAGGATATTTTAGTTGTAGATACGTCAAGATTTCCTAATCGAACGTCTCGGCCTTTAAAAGCCGGAGTAAATCTACCAAAAACAGGTAGCATTTTATCTAATTGGATAAAATATGTAGGTGCTATTTTAATGCTGATAAGTATCCTGTTATTTTTTTCGAAGCGTGATAGTGATGCAATAAAAAAATAATTCAACATACGGGATTAGCTACAACAAGCAATTCAATGAATAAGAAGCTGTTACATTATGCGCAGGATGTTTTTTGACGCATGATATAAAACAAATCAAAGGAAAGAGGATGAAAGAATGAAAAAGCAAATGAGATTAGTAGGAACTGCGGCAATGATCGGAGCATTATTAGGAGGGGCATCTTCTGTCGCTGCGACAACTTTTAACGGAGAACCAAATGGAAATATTCCAGTTACAGGACGTGTTGGTTTAGATAATACCGTTGATCCAGGGGTCAACCCACCGACAAATCCAGATGAAATGATCAACGTGACTGTACCAACATCAGCAGTCTTCTTCACAACTGGTGCTTCTGGTCATACAGAGGTCCAATCACCCGTTTACAGTGTTACAAACAACTCGGCTTGGGATGTAAATATCAATATCACAAGTTTAGCTAACCCGACTAACTTATCTAGCTTAAGTGTGTTAGAGTTAGATGTAGAAGATCAATCCGACAACGTACGAATTGTTACAAGTGGATCAGCTCTAAGTGCGCCAGCATCCTTCATGTCATTAACGAAGAATGTAGCTGAAGGTGGAACAGCACCTACTAAAGAGTTCGGATTTGTAGGAACAGCGATCCCTAACTCAAATATTGCAGATGTGATCACACCGACATTTGACATGGTTTTACAATTCCAAGCAGTAGTACCAGCACCATAAAACTAGTTTGACGTGTAGCAATGAATCTGTCATCTTATCGAAGGGGATAGATAATACTTCTGGGGGAAGATTTATTTATAGAAGTTGTATCCTATTGAAGTTGAGATAACGGACGGATGAAAAAGGCACTTTTTTAAACCTAAGAATACAGCATAAAAGAGCAAGCGAATGGAAGATAGCCATTACTTGCTCTTTTTGTTTGCTCTATAACTATAGGATTTCTATTTGAGTATTCGCTTCAGTAATTTCAATGTACGCTCATTATAAGGTGGGAATAGGCCAGGAACATTGAATTTCGTTCTATTTTCATACACTCCTTTTTGATGAGAGAAGGTCAAGAAACTATACTTTCCATGATAGTTGCCAATACCAGATTCTCCAACTCCACCGAAAGGCAAATGATGGTTTGCAACATGCTTCAGGACATCATTGACGGTGACATTACCTGATGAAACCTCAGACATGATTCTCTCTTTATTCATAGTAGAGGTTGTAAAAAGATACAATGCCAATGGTTTGTCATAGTATTTGATTTGAGCGATTGCATCAGTGACCGTATCGAATGACAAGATTGGTAAAATCGGACCAAAGATTTCTTCTTGCATACTTGCTGCTTCATGGGAAGGGAGATCGATCAAAGTCGGTTCAATGAATAAGTCCTCCCGATTCGTTTCACCACCAGCGACCACGAATGACTGATCCGTTTCCAACAACTTGTTGAGTCGCATAAAATGCCGATCATTGATGATCCGACCATAATCGGTGTTATTTCTGATATCAGAACCATAAAATTCTTTGATAGCAATAATCATTTCTTTGATCAATGCTTCTTTTCGCTTGCGGGATACTAAAACATAATCTGGTGCAATACAAGTTTGTCCGTTGTTCTGCAATTTTCCCCAAACGATGCGCTTTGCTGCTACTTTTAGATTTGCGGTATCATCCACGACTGCGGGACTTTTTCCGCCTAATTCTAAAGTGACAGGAGTCAAGTGTTTGGCAGCAGCTTGCATCACAATCTTCCCAACAGGAACGCTACCAGTGAAGAAAATATAGTCGAAGCGTTGTGCAAGTAATTCAGTCGTTACCTGCACACCACCTTCAACAGTGGTGATGTATTCTTTGGGAAAAATCGAACGGACCAGCTTTGTCAAAACGTTGGACACATTAGGCGCTAATTCACTGGGCTTCAAGATAACCGTATTCCCCGCAGCAATCGCCCCAATCAGTGGTTCAATAGCTAAATGAAAAGGGTAATTGAAAGGTGCGATGATCAAAACTTGTCCGTAAGGCTCATAATCCAGATAGCTTTTTCCCCACATATAGATCGGTGTATGAACGGGTTGACGTTTGGCGTATTTCTTCAATTTTTTGATCATCATAGAAATGCTTTGATAGACGACCCCAATTTCAGTCACGTATGCTTCATGTGCTGGTTTTCGCAGATCTTTGAACAAAGCTTGTGTCAATTCAATCTCGATTTCTCTCATCCCTTGTTTCAATTTTGCTAATTGCGCCAAACGAAAGTCGACCGATTTTGTTTGTCCTGTTTCAAAAAAGTGTTGTTGGTCCTGTAAAAGTTGGTTGATCATCCATTTTCTCCTTTTAATATATTTATATGTTCGAACTTATGAACCTATTTATTTAAAAAGAAAGGCCGAAGCCTTTTTATATTTTTTCTAATAGTTGCATAAATCCTTTCAAGTTACGTTTGATACAAGCAACATCTAAATAATAGATCCGCTCTTTGCCACGTTTTTCGACATACACAATCCCTGCTTGTAAAAGCAACTTTAAATGATGAGAAATAGCGGGGCGAGAAATAGACATTTCTTCTGTGATTTCTGTCACACTTAAACCACCTTTTTCTACTAGCAAACTAACGATTTCTTGACGATTTTCTTCTTGTAATGTCGTAAATAGAGGCGTGGAATCGCGTAATAACGCTAAAAATGTTTCTCGCATAGTGACCTCCTTCAATTTGTTAATGCAAGTATAAAACAATATGTTTGAACTCGTCAACTTGTTATGTAAAGTCATCATAAGCATGTTATTTTTCAGTTTATTCACTTATTTATTATTAGTATTTTCACATATTTTTTGATATACATGTTTACAATCTATTTTTTTTAAGAATAGATATAAAAAGCAAAAGAGGTGTGAAAAATGCGAGATTTACAGTTAAAATTTATTACAAATACGATTACAGAAAGGTGGATGCGGATTTTAAATGTGATCGAACAACAGAATATGTTTACGATTGTCGGATTGTCACAACAACTTGGTGTTTCTAAGCGTACGATACTAAAAGATGTCAGTGAACTGAAAAATTACTTTGAAGAGAGTGCGATTTTTGAGTCAAATACAACTGGCTATTTTTTTAAAGAAAAAAATCGACGACTGTACCATGAAGACAAAGAAGCATTGTTACAATCGGAGATTTGGTTTGAAATTATCAGTGACATTTTTTATGGAGAGCTAGTATCTGTCGGAGAATTAGCTGATCGCTATAATTATTCAGAAAGTACGATGCTACGATCAGTCGCTCAAATCAAAGAGGTTTTAAAAGAATATCAGCTTTCACTTAGCTTAAAACCAGTGGACCTTGTGGGAAAAGAAGGAAATATCCGCAAGTTTTTTTTTGATTTTTTTTATGAAGGAGAGCCAACACCGTATACGGTCTATCCCCCGGAAAGTATCCACCAAATGTTTTTGGATAAGTTAGGTGAGCGTCTTGGTAAGTATGAGATAGGTACAGGGATCATGGTCACAGGATTTTATTACTGTTTGTATATCACGATGATCAGAAACAAGAATGGGCATATCATCTCTTTACCTCGTAGGATAAAAGAGATCGATTTTAGCAATGAGACAGATTTTTTATTGATGTCCGAATTGATTCCACTGATCAAAAAAGAGTATGGTATTTCGATCCATCAAGATGAAATCATTTGGCTTTTTTTGATCATAATCAGCAAACGAACAATTGATCATATCGAGCAAGAGACTGTCTTTTTGGAGAAGTATAATCAGTGGCCTGAAATAGATCCAGTGATTGAATCTTACTTCCAATTATTCAACATCGACCGGAAGACTAATCCTATATTATCCACCTTTCTTTCTGCCTTTTTTCTGGGGAGGAAAATCAATAATGAAATGGCACCAATACTGAATAAATTATTAAGTGAAGAAATTATTATCATCAAAGATCTCTATGGTTTAGCCTATGAGAAAAATCGACAATTTATTCAAAAAAATCAACCATTTCTGTCTTTCTCAGAGAAATATTTAGAAGATATCATAGCAAGTTTAACGATGTATACAGAAATCTTGTTCTCTTATTATTCACGCAAGAAAACAGTGTTGTTTCTTTTGGAAGGTAATCATTTACTCGTTCAGTTGATCAAAGTCCAAGCCAATCAACTGTTATCGAAGCAGCATCATGTGCTGTTTGTTCCGTTACATGAATTGACAGAAGAACGTTTGAACGTTGAGCATGTTGATTTGATCGTAACGAATTATCATCCTTATTTATTGGATTACCAGTTGAACAAGGACTATTTGTTGATCAATCGAGTCCCTAATAGAAATGATTGGGTCAACATTTTTACTCAGTTGAATCCTTTACTCAATAGTATGCTGTAAGAAGCAAAAACGACATTAATCGATGAAGTAACTAAAGAGATTAACTGATCTCCGCGGTTCTTCATCGATTTTTTGTTGTGCAAATAAAAGAGCGAATCTATCAAAGTCACATAGTGAAAGTGGGAACAAGCCACTTCACTAGTTAGTGAAAAATATGAATTTCTTTTCTTTTTGCGCTACGTTAATCTTATTTATGCAGAAAGTAATGATAATTACTCTTATGTAAGAAAGGTTATAGGAGGAGGGAAATGAATCGTAAAAAAAAATACATACTAAGCCTGAGTATGTTACTTATTCAATGTTATACACCCTTGGTTGTATATGGGACAGAGGTTCGATCGGTTGAAACAGAGGGGACAGTCGGTTTTACAGGAGTGTATGAAATGCCTGGAGATCCAGTACCAGCTCCAGAAGGTGAAATCAAACCAGACTTCCCGAAAGAAATCGCTCAACAACCGTCAGAGGAGAGAGATGCCAGTCACAGAAGATTACCAAAAACGAATGCACAACAAATGAGTAGTTGGATAATTTTAGGGGTTTTTCTTGTGATAGTGACACTTAGTTTTTGGTTTTGGAAACACAAAAAGAAAAAACAATCATAGAAAGTAGGACGTGTATAAATGAAATTAGTTAGATTAGCAACAATTGCAGCCTTATCATCAACAGTGTTTGCCGGAGGTATGACTGTATTTGCAGAAGATGGTTCCACAGAAACATCAAAAGAAGTACGTAATGTAACAACTAATGGAACGATTGAATTTACACCAAATGAAGATGAAGAGCTAGTCGTTGTTCCGCCAGTAAAAGAACCAGATGTCGAGATTGAGCCAGAAGTACCGGGAACAACAGGACCTTTATCGATCATGAAAGCTGTCACCATGGATTTCGGTTCACAAGTCATTTCAAATCAAGATCGAACATACAATATGGTTGCAGAAAAACAACAAAAAAAGGGGACAACTGGTGAAGAAAACAAAGTTCCGTATGTCAGTTTTGCGCAAGTACAAGATGTCCGTGGAACGAATGCTGGTTGGAATCTGCAAGTACGCATGACCGACTTTAAAGCAACGAATACAACAAATGATACATTGCTCGGTGCAGAAATTTCATTGTTGGATCCAAGAATCCAGTATGAAGGAAGTACGCCTGAGAATGCCCCAGCGGCTCATGCGAGCGAATTGAAATTGTTGCCAAATGCTTCTGCTGTGTCAGTGATGAAAGCAGAAAAAGATAAAGGTGCAGGTGTATCTTCAGTCGTTTGGGGAAATCAAGCAGACTTGGATGCACAAGAGGCGAACGATGAGGTTGATGTGGTAACCAACAATGCGATCCAATTATTTGTTCCGGGTTCTACAGCAAAAGATGCGACTCAATACAAATCAACACTAACTTGGGAATTATCCAATACACCTGATGTTAGTGGTGTAAATTAACAAGATAAAAAATATGAGTAACATAACGAATCATAATCATTAAGAAGCAACCGATTTTAGTTTATAGAAGTGAATGTGGTAGCGTTACAATTTTGTAGCGCTACCTCCTTTAAAGAAAGGGGTAAGTTTATGAAAAAGACAAGTACATATCGAAAAAATAAAATCCAACAAGTGGGGATCGTATTACTCGTCATGATTGTCAGCCTGATGGCTCCCATGTTGGTTGGAGCGGAAGAAGGAACGTTGAATTTTTATGTAACGCCTGAGTTCTCAGAAAATCAAAAATCAGGAAATGATCGTTATTTTCAATTAAATCTTGCACCAGACACGACAGAAAAGCTAACGTTGAAACTACAAAACGCAAACGCAGAAGCCAAAAAAATCAAAATCACGCCACATACTGCTTATACCAACGTGATGGGGGTCGTGGAATACGGACAAGATGCGGAAGAAGAAGATCCAACGCTCAAACATTCGCTGGCTGAGTTGATTGAACAACCAGAAATTATTGAGCTTGCTGGAAATGAAACAAAGACCGTTACGCTTGACTTGAACATGCCTACAGAAGAATTTGAAGGATTATTAGCGGGTGGATTACGGGTGTCAGAAGTCAAAGAAGAAGGAACAGAAGAAACGAGTAATGAAGAAGGTGTCGCCATCCAAAATGATTTTGCGTATATCATCGGTGTGGTTGTGAGCAACAAACAAGATGCTGTACAACCGGATTTAGAGTTGTTAGATGTTTTTGCTGACCAACTCAACTATCGCAATGTGATCAGTGCGAATCTACAAAACTTCACCCCGACCTTCGTGAATCGCTTAGAAGTCGAAGCTACGGTTCAAAAAGTGGGCGAAGAAGAGATTCTATACCAAGCCAGTCAAGAACAGATGCAAATGGCACCAAATTCCAATTTTAATTTCCCGATTTCTTTGGAAGGTGATCGTTTTCGCAGTGGTGACTACGTATTGAAAATGACGGCACGTTCTGGGGAAGATGAATGGCAATGGGAAAGAACCTTTGCGATCGAAGCGGATGAAGCACGAGCATTGAATCGAGCAGATGTTATGATCGATACGAGTATTAATTGGTGGATGATTGGTTCAATCATGTTACTTGTTTTATTGCTTGGAATAATTCTTTACCTAATCCATAAAAGAAAAAAAGAGCAACCGAATAAGAGTAATGAGAAGGAGTGAATACAATGCCCTCAAGATTAAGAAGAACGATGCTTTTTTTAGGGACGACAATTTTAGTGATACAAACAGTAACTATACCGATAGGCATGGTCTACGCAGAAACCATGATAGACAGCGTGGAACATGAGCAAGTGGAACTCCCTGCTATCCAAAACTCCTTAAAAGAACTATCCAGTAATCCTAACTTTTTCTTTTCTCAATCTCAATTGCAAGGAACGATAAAAGTTCCGCTACAAGTGACGTTCTTTTCTGATCAAGAAGTGTCAGAGGCACGAGTGGTCTTACCGGAAGAAGCAACGCTCATCCAAGATCAATCGTCAGCAGGGATTTCAATCGAACAAGGAGAGCAGCCTCATGAATGGATCGTTCAGTCAAAACGTGCGCGAAATACATTTGTTCTTCCTTTAGTATTTGAAAAAGCGGGAAACTATGAACTGTCGGTGGAAGAAACGACGACTCAGCTAAAAATCAGTGAGCCAGAAGCGATCAGTGATGAACTTCCAGCTGAAGAAAGTGACTCCCCTGATGAGGAGCTAGGCGGACAAAAGGAATCAAAAGAGGGAGAACATATAATAGAAGAAAATCAAGAGGATGATCAGAAATCCGAAGAAGTAGATGAGCCTAAGGAAGAAGCTCCGCAGGATCAACAAACAAAGGAGAAAGAGCCTTTCGTAAGTGTTTCAACATGGGAAGAATTTCAAAAAGCCATAAGTAACGATGATGTACAAAAAATTATTTTGGAAAACGACATAGTCAGAAACGCTGGAGCGGCAGGTACGATCAACAGAAATATAGAAATTGACGGACAAGGATGGTCGATAAATTTTGCCAATAATACTGCTGGATTCACACTTGGAGCAGTGAGCGTAGAGACGACAATTACTTTAAAAAATATAACAATAACAAAACCGGGAACTACAGCAATTTTTACAGGTACAGCAGCCAACAGTCAAAGATGGACATTAAATTTTGAAAATGTTCATACAGGAAGTGGGAATGTATCTGGTTTAGTTAATGCACCGAATGCAAAGGCAGGATATATAGGTGGCGAAAATACTTATAGGTCGACTATGAATGCGCGTGATGATGCTGTCTTCCGAGTCAATAATTTTTTTGCTCGAAATGGAAGTAAAGTAAGAATGGACCTGCAAGCAAAGTTAGCACAAATTTCAGGCGTATTACCGGTAGTTCAAATTACGGATGAAGACACTACAGTTTCTATTAATACAACTTCAACAAGCTCTGGTAGATACGGAGGGGTTATCAGACTAGATTCAAATGAATCGCTTATTGAGGTTAACAATGGAGCATCTTTGAAAATAGAAGCCCCTCAAACTAGTGCGCTTCTTTATGATACTGCTACGAATTCAAGAATTTTGGTAGACAATGGCTCTAAAATGGAACTTTACTCTTCTCTTCTTAATGGAAATGATGCAACAGTTAGATTTTATGGGGCTGCAAGCCGAGGTTCTCGATTTGATATAGATAATAATAGTACTGTTATTATTGAGGCTGAAGAAGGAGCTGCTCCGGCAGTAAGATTTCGTGCGGATGGTCAATTCTTTGTAAAAGGAAATAGTAAATTACAAATGTACAATGGTGGAAACGGATCACCTAATAATTCGGCGAATCAAGGTATAGAATTTGCTAATGATGGTGGAGTTTTTGATTTGAGTGGCGTGGGAACAGAAGTAAATATTGTCTCTGATTTTGGACCTGCTATTGGTGGAAACAGTTCGATGGAAATCAATGTTAGGGAAGGAACTAGTTTTACAGCAATTGGAAGATCGAGCACTGCATCAGGTGCAATATTTAATGGTTCAATTAGTAATATAACTATTGATAATCCACTTTTTTTTGATTTTAAAAATACACGTCCAAACGGAGGCAATATATACAGTGTATCGGCATCCTCTATATTTGATTTGAAAAATTCTAATTTTGCAGCATGGGCTAATGGTTCTAATTTTGATCTTGAAGCAGAAAAGTATTGGAATATGATTGATTTTGAATTAACGGGAAGTAATTTTAATACTATTAGAAAAACTAGCGATCCGGAATCATTTAATACAAGTACTTTTGGACCGGCTGGAATGACTGCATATAGTAGAATTAGTGCAAATAACGCACGTGCTGTTGTAGATGAATTAAGAGTTCCTACCAATGCAGATAAGTCTATTTTTGGTCATGTAAGTATTCCGGAAGGGAGTGACTATAGATCAGCGTTTGAAGGCGAGGTAGAACTAGAGATAGAAATTGAACGACTTACTGGAGAAAAAGAAACACATAGAGCAGTTACTAAAGTAGATAGTATCTATGGTGAAGCAGATAGAGAGGGGATATTTGAAGTAAAATTACCGGATCTTTTAAATGAGGGAGATCGGATTAGCGTTCTATCTGCTTTTCGCGGTGTTGGTGAAGTTGGAGTTCCAAGTTTACCGGACGATATCAAAATAGATAGTGTTGACGTCTTTCCAATTATCCCACCAAAACCAGTGGAGTTTCCCTTGAATACCATCGGAAAAACAGCAACACATGTTCAGGGGTATGTTGAAAACAAAGAGGTTGAAATAACCGCAACTCATAATGGACAAATCTTTGACACTTCTGATGTAACGGTAGACGACGAGGGTAACTTTATCCTGAATTTATCTGACTTAACTTTAAAAGAAGACGATGAGATTCAGGTCTTTCTAAGAGATGCGGAAGGTTCGGCAGAAGCCGCAGGTGTGATCAATCCGCCAGAAACCAATAACGCACGTGGAAACATCAACCCAGCCGCTGACTTAACATTTCACGATGTAACTTTTGAACCGGCTACGACATTAATCGTTGAGGATGTAGGACCTTTCTCACCGGTAGATCCTTTGGATCCAGAATTAGAAGTGGAACCTGAAAATAAACCAGAATTGCCAGAAGATCAAGGGCAACTAAGTATTGACTTTATTTCGTCCTTCAATTTTAGCTCACAAGCTATTTCTGTTCATGAACAAACCTATTATGCCCAACCTCAACGATTGTTGAATGAAGATGGGACAGTGAAAGAGAACGAAGAACGACCAAATTATGTTCAAATCAGTGATCGTCGACCGGACAATGAGCGAAGTGGTTGGCAATTATCGGTTACCCAGAATGGACAATTCAGTAATCAAAATGGACATGAATTGATTGGTTCTGAGATTCAGTTGTTCAATCAGGAGCTAGTGACGGCTCAAGGCGGAACGGCGCCTACGCTACAAGAAGAAACTATACAAAGAATCATACCAAATACCAAAAAAATCTTATTGCAAGCAGATTGCGCATCAGGAACTGGAACATGGATCTATCGTTTTGGAGATGCAGAGACAGCAGATAAGAGTGTTGGTCTCTATGTACCGAAAGGAGCGAATCCAGAAGCTGAGAAATATACAACGTCGTTAACATGGGAATTAAGTAGTGTTCCAGAAAATCAATAAAGAAAAAGAGTTGTGACAGCCATATATTGTTCCGAAAAAAAGCCAGAAAACCCCAAGATTTTTGGGGTTTCTGGCTTATTTTTGCTAACATTCTTTTTTTAATATATTTACTCAGTTTTAGAGAGTGTGAGAGGACGAATATTATCTCACTTCTTTCATCTCCTTAAAACTGAGGGGGAAAAGCACTATTATATAGTAGAAAACTTTCTGTAAAAAGTGCGAAGAAAACGAGAGATTCCTTTACACTAGAGTAACTATAACGTATATAATCTATATAAGGTGTGCTGTCACCATGAACGTTGATCGGCACAGAAAAAGAAGCAACAAAAAAACGAAGCGAGCGAATATGGAGATAAATATGATAAAGAATAAATTGCAACAATACAAAATATTATTGATATTATTGATTCTTGTAGCTGTTTCGCTGATTATTTTTTTGAATCAAATCATTTATGCGTGGTTGATCGTGGAAATTTTTGCCTTTCTTCTTTGTGGCTATTTAGTGATTTTTGATCAAAGAGAAGCAACCTCTAAAATCGCTTGGATCTTAGCGTTATTATTTTTACCGATCGTTGGAATCATGCTGTACTATCTGATTGGTCGCGAGCCACGATTACGTAAGTTGCCGAAACAGCAACTAGTTAACGAGAAAACTGTACAACAAACTGTATCAAAAATCCTTCAGGAACATTCAGAAATCATCCATGCCAAGCACGATCTTTCCAATGAGATTTTCCATCTTTCCGCAAAGTATCCCACAAAAGACAATCAATTAACATTGTTAAAAGAAGGAACGGATGCTTTTGCTTCATTGTTGCAAGATATCAAACAGGCAACACATCATGTCCATGTTTTCTTCTATATTATAAAAGGAGATGAAACTGGCGAAGAACTAGTTGCTGCTTTGATCGAAAAAGCACGACAGGGAATCAAAGTACGTTTTATGTATGACAGTGTCGGATCGATCGCTTTCCCGAATCGGTTATTAGATGCGATGCGAGAAAATGGTGTAGAGGTAAGAACCTATGATCTATTGAATTCACCATGGCTGAGTAACAAAGCCAATTGGCGCAATCATCGGAAAATCGTTGTGATCGATGGGAAAATTGCACATACTGGTGGTATGAATATTGGGAATGAGTATAGTGGACGCGGGAAAAAGTTTTCTTATTGGCGGGATACGAATGTTCGAATCGAAGGGGCTTCTGTACTCGAGTTGCAGGAATGTTTCGTTTATGATTGGTTATTTCTCGATGAAGGAACGGAAACGATCACTTATTTCATCAACCAGCAAGAGCTGTATTTTCCCTTACAAACGGAACAACCAAAAGGTTCGGAAATCGTACAGGTCGTTTACGGAGGGCCGTATGATCAGGAGAGAATCATCAAAGACTCTTTCAATGACTTGATTGGTAAAGCAGTTGATTCGATCAAGATTGCTATGCCTTACTTTATTCCAGATGAAGAAACACTTGGGGCGCTTAGACGAGCAGCTCGGTGTGGGATCAAAGTGCAATTGATCATACCAGGAAAAGGCGATCGCGGGATTTCATTTCATGGGACGAACTCGTTTATTGATGATTTGTTATCGGCAGGAGTTGAAGTGTCGATCTACGATACGACTGCATTTATCCATTGTAAATATATGATCGTTGATGATGTGGTCGCAACGATTGGATCAACTAATTTTGATATTCGCAGTTTTTATCTCAATCATGAACTGTCAATGTTCATTTATGGTCCATCAAAAACGATCGATGAATTGAACGTCCATTTTACAGAAGATTTAGCCCGCGCTGAAAAGGTCAAAAAAGACGAATGGCAACGGCGAAGTGCATGGACGAAAATCAAAGAGAAAATCAGTGGCTTGTTTGTGCCGATACTTTGATAGAAGCAACGGAATCAGCGTATAAGAACGAGCCATTAGTTTAAGACAGAATAGACAAAGCGTTTCTTACGTGTTTGTCTCTTCTGTTTTTTCTTTTATCCTTTCTTATTGTTTTATAACAATACAATGCGCAATAAAATAAGTTTTTTTAGAGATATGCTACTATAGAGATAGATATAAAGTGTTTTTTAACAGTTGGATCATACGGATTTTCATCTGTGAAAATGTGCTTTAAGACTTAGAAAGTAAGAGGTGATTTTGTGAAAAATAAACAGAAATCAGTCATTGTTCTGGGAGGTGGACTTGGTGGTTTGTCTGCAGCAGTTTCCTTAGCCCAAGAAGGATTCGATGTATCATTATATGAGAAGAACGATCATCTAGGGGGGAAATTGAACCGTTTAGAAGCAAATGGGTTTGGTTTTGATCTAGGTCCGTCGATTTTGACGATGCCTCAAATTTTTGAAAAACTGTTTCTCACGAGTGGCAAACAGATGGCAGATTACATTCCGATCGAACGGTTAGATTTGCAGTGGCGTTCGTTTTTCCCTGATCACACAACGATTGATCTATACAGCGATTTAACGAAAATGACGCAAGAAAATCCGGTGTTGACTGAAAAAGACATGGCGGAGTATCAAGATTTTTTAGACTATGCGAAGGAAATCTATGCGGCCACGGAAGTCGGTTATTTTGACAAAGGGCTTGATTCGACAATGGAGATTTTAAAAGAACATGGTGTGATCAAAGCGTTGAAAGGATTTGATTATTTTTCTTCGATGCATGATGGGATCGCTAAACGAGTGAGTCATCCAAAAATGCAAGATATCTTAGGGTATTTCAGCAAATATGTCGGTTCCTCTCCTTATGATGCGCCAGCGGTTTTAAATATGATGAGTTATATGCAGCATGCGCAAGGAATCTGGTATGTGCCAGGTGGGATGCATAAAATTACTGAAGGAATCGTCAACCTTGGGAAAGAGCTCGGCGTAGCGTTCCATACCGGCGTTCATGTTGAAAAATTAAATGTAGAGAATGATCAGATCCGTTCTGCGCGATTAGCGGATGGCACGGTGATCGAAGCAGATTATTTTGTTTCGAATATGGAAGTGATCCCAGCTTATGAACAATTATTAGATGAAAAACCAGCGTTTACAGAGAAATTAGAAAAGACATTTGAACCAGCAAGTTCAGGTTTTGTCTTGCATCTAGGTGTTAATAAAGAATACCCACAATTAGCCCATCATAATTTTTTCTTTTCAAATGCTTCTAAAGAAAACTTTGATCAAAACTTCCATCAGCATCAGTTGCCAGACGACCCAACGATCTATCTTGTGAATGTCAATAAGACTGATCCTTCTCAAACCATCGAAGGACATGAGAATATCAAGATTTTACCGCACATCCCTTATTTACAAGATCAACCATTTACAGAGGCAGAATACGATGCCTTTCGGGAGCGTATCTTGATCAAATTAGAAACGATGGGATTAACGGACTTGAGACAACATATTGTTTACGAAAATCGTTGGACACCCGAGGATATCCAAAAAAATTATTTGTCACATCGTGGAGCAATCTATGGAACTGTCTCTGATCGCAAGAAAAACCATGGCTTTAAGCATGCCAAACATAGTGAACGTTATGATAACTTATACTTTGTTGGAGGTACGGTCAATCCTGGAGCAGGTATGCCAATGGTCACTTTGAGTGGGCAACAAGTGAGTGATAAGATTGCCCGAAGAGAAGCGGATGTATAGGAAGGAAGGCTTATTTTGTTACTAATAATACTCGTCCTTTTCATCGCTTGGCTTTCAGGTTGGTGTATCTTTTATCGGCTACCATTCATCGGAAAAGTAACATCTGCAAAACGTTTTGACACAAATGTTTCAATCATTATTCCTGTACGTAACGAAGCAAATACGCTTCCTAAATTGCTACAATCGATCCAAAGGCAAACGATCCAACCACGAGAGATCATCGTCGTGGATGATGCTTCCACTGACGGTACAGCAGAAATCGCCAAGAACTTAGAGGCAATAGTTTACTCAAATGATCGTGAACACCACGGGAAGGCGGCTGCCTGTTGGTTAGGTGCAACAAAGGCCCAAAGTGAGCACTTCTTATTTTTAGATGCAGATACATTTTTTCAGACAGACAATAGTTTGGAAAGACTATTGCAGGAATACGAAAAAAGAGGGGATAGTGGACTACTGTCACTACAACCTTTTCATCAGACCATTCGTTTTTATGAACAGTTTTCTTTTATTTTCAATGTGATCATTTTAGTAGGCTTGAATACTTTTTCTGTGTTTGGGGAAAAATTAAAAGCAGCGGGGGCGTTCGGGCCGTGTATCTTATGCTCGAAAACCGATTATTTCCAAGTCGCTGGGCATAAAGATATGCCCAGTGGAATCTTAGATGACATGGCTTTAGCCAAACGCTTCCAAAAAGCAGGTCTCTCTATCCATTTATATGGCGGAAAAGAGTTGATCGCTTTTCGTATGTATCCTGAAGGTTTCAAGCAACTAGTCCAAGGCTGGACAAAGGATTTTGCCACAGCTTCAAGAGCAACCAATCCTTTTATTTTGTTAGGGACTATTCTATGGATAAGTGGCGGAGTTGGTTCGGTGTTGGCTTTGGGTACGGAGCAATGGCAGCTCGCACTGGTCATCTATTGCCTGTATGTGCTCCAATGTATTGTATTTGCCAAACGTGTAGGAAATTTCAAGCCGATTTTCTTGTTCGTTTTTCCGTTCTTTTTTATCTTCTTTCTTTTCTTGTTTTTGTGGTCGTTGATCCAAACGTATCTTTTGAAATCAGTGACTTGGAAAGGGAGAAAAATCAAACTTTAGGAGGTTTTTATGCCACTGATCCATTTGACCACTGGAGTATTAGTGATGCTTGACGTTCTTGCCTGGTTTATTTTCCACTTGGGTATATCCTTTGGTGTACGTCAAATCGCTGACACTTTTTTTGAAAGAAATCGTCGTTGGTTTCGTTCCTTTCCTTTTGAAAAGCAAGGAGTTATTTGGGAGAAAAAATTTCGGATAAAAAAATGGAAAGATAAGCTGCCAGATGGTACTGTGATTGCTAAGCGAGGATTCGATAAATCTAGGCTTGGTAAGACTGATTCCGCCGCACTGAAGAAATTCATCATCGAAACACAAAGAGCAGAGCTGACGCATTGGCTATTGATCGCGCCAGCGTTCCTTTTCTTTTTGTGGAATCCAAAATGGGCGGGGTGGGTCATGGTTTTTTATGCGCTTCTTGTCAATGTTCCATTTATTATGATCCAACGCTATAATCGGCCACGATTGGAACGAGCGTTAATTAGAAAAATGAGGAATAATTAGGTTATTAAAACAGATTTATGTTGTTTTATGTTGCTTAGTATGTTGCTTTTATATTGTTTATACGTTGTCTTTGTGTTTTTTTTAAAAGTTAAAAAACAGCAGAGGTGATGACATGGAAACGACAAAAAAGAAACCAATCCATATTTCAATTGATGAGGATTTGAAAAAGGATGCTAAAGATGGCAATATTCATGGTGGATTCAGCTCTGTTGATGAGTTGCTGGAGGACTTAGGAACATCCGGAAAATAAGCGAGAAAATCCA
>NZ_PUAP01000014.1 GCF_002947535.1 Enterococcus mundtii | reverse complement strand
ATTTTCGTGGATGGCGCCTTTTTTACGAAGAGGTTGCTTCTGCTTCGTTTATTCGAAGGTGGTGCGAGAGGACTAATGTCCTAGACTCTTTGTGTTCGATCATCTATCTGACTCGACATCAAAGTTTAAAAATATTTTTTCTTTTTTCTTTTCTGCCGCTACTAAAGCCTGACGATATTCAGAAAATGGATATACAGGAGCTGTAGTCAGTAGATGCAATTGTTCCTTTTCAACCATATCGAATAATTGTTGGAATGTTTTCTGCCATTCTTCATTTGAGACCGAATCCGCCCAATGCCTCAAATGATAGACTTTGGCTTGGATCGGCAACGTCTGGATGAACGACCAATCAACTTGTTGACCAGATAGCAACCCGATTGCAATGAACTTCCCATAAGGATGGATTGCTCGTGCCATGATTTCACCACTTTTTCCACCGACTTGATCAATGGCTGCGCGAACGCCTTTGCCATTTGTATGTGACAAAATTTGAGACAACGTTGTTTCTTCATTCCAAAGAACGACTAAATCTGCTCCTAGTTCAGCTAACTCTTCTTTATATTTTTCATGACGAACGATTGCAATGACTTTAAATGATAAAATTTTACTTAATTGGATAAAAATTCTGCTAATAGAAGAATTCCCTGCATTGATCAAAATATGATCGCCTTTATTCAGGTTTAATTCTTTTGTACAGATCAACCAGGCAGTGACAGGATTGATGTACATTTGGGCAGCTGTCAATCGATCGATTGAAGGCGGGACAATAACTAAGTCGTTCTTTGATGCAACGTGATAGGTTTGCCAAGTGCCTGCCACTCGTAATGGCAAGACGTACTGTCCGATCATTTGCTCATCCTGAGGATCAGTGACTTGGACCACTTTCCCGACACCCTCATACCCAGCGATTTGTGGTAAGGTGATGCGGTGGGAATAAGCGCCGTGGATGGGAATCAGATCAGAAGGATTGATCGGAGCAACTAGCATTTTGACCAAGACTTCTCCTTGTCTTAAATTGAGTGGCTGCTCTTCTAGTTGCACAACCTCTTGCGGCAAACCAAACTCTCGGTAAATCAAGCAGTGATTTTTCATTTTTTTCTCCTTTAACGATCTTTGGTTTCTCCTAATAAGTGTATCATTTACCTGAAATAAAAAGAAGCCTATGCGTATTCTGAGAAGCGAATAAACGCGGGACAGTCCCCTCTAAAAAAAGGCGACAACCACAAAAATTTGAAGAACAATTTTCGTGATTGTCGCCTTATTTTTTAAGGTGAAACACTTCCGCTCCGACCTTTAGTTTTTCTACTTACGGTATGCTCAATGAAATGAATAGATGTTTGGAGCATAGGCTACAAACTATCCACTCGCCACTCCTCATCAATCAACGGCTACAACCGTTACTTTGACTGTTTTTTCACCAAAACCATATTGATTCGTCATCAGTACCACTTCGTATTCGCCAGGAACAGGCAAAACATTGTTCTCTTTGATCACTGCGCCTTTCACGACTTTGCCATCACTATAGACAGTTCGTGCATTGGTCGCTTTGATGATGGAGGCATCATCTATTTCATCCACCGTAATAACAGCATCTTCTGCCAAAAACGTATAGCCTTCTGTAAGGTTTTCTGAACGAACGATCACTTTGACTGTTTTTTCAATATCCCCTTTATCGACACCGATCGTTACTTCATAATAACCAACTTCGTCTTTGACCGTCGATGCTTTGATCACTGGTCGTGCGTCGACTGGTTGACCAGATAAATCTGTCACAGTGGCCCCGACTGCCGCTAAGATTGATTGGTCATCCGTCTGTCCGATAGTTACAGCAGCATCCGCTGCGTTTAAAATGTACTCTTGATGTGGTAGTTGTTCCCCAACTACTGTTATTTTCACAGTTTTTTCCACACGTTCATCTTGTTCGATACCAATCGTCACTTCATACTCTCCCGGAGTATCTTTTACTGTGCTATTCTTGATGATCGGTACGACTTGTTTTCCTAATGTTTGATTGAACACATACGCATTAGTTGCTAACAAAAGGGAGTCATCATCTGTCTGTCCGACCATGACTTCTGCATCTTCTGCAATCACGAAATAATCAAAACCAGGGATTTCAGTTTCTTCTCCTTCAACAGTCACATTCACTGTTTTTTCAATCGCAGGATCTTGACTGATTCCTAATGTGACTTGGTAGACTCCTGCTTTCTCTTCGATCGTTGAGTTTTTAACAATAACAGCGACCATATTACCATAGCTGTCATAAGCCTGCGCATTGGTTACTTCAATGATTGAACGATCATCTGTTCGACCAACTGTTGTGAAACCATCATTGGCATAAAGTTCATAGGATAATTCAGGTTCGGTTGTCTCTTCACCAATGACTGTCACTTGGATCTTCTGTTCAATTGAAAGGTCTTTATCCACTGCAATCGTTGCTTCATAGACACCCGCTTTATTTTCAACAGTTGAGGATTTGATGACTGGTTTGGCTTCGTACGTCAAATAACCATCTTGATCCTTCACTTCAGCGCCACTAGCCCAGAGAATCGCTGCTTCATCTGTTTGCCCAACTTGTAAAGTGATATTCTTTTCCCAGACATTCAAATGATACTTTGGTTGGTCCTCTGGATTTTGTACCGTGATCTTCACCTTTTTTTCAACAGAAGCATCTTGGACAATCCCAAATGTGACGTCATACTCTCCCGGAATATTTTGGACTGTTGAGTGTTTGATAACTACTTGTCCCACTTTTCCTGTCGTTGCATCGATTGCATATGCCCCACTTGCATCTATCAACGATTGTTCATCCGTTTGGCCGACATAAACTGTTGCATCCTCAGCGAGAAATTGGTATTCGTGTCCACCAGTCATTCCCTCATTTTCTTTCGTCACAGTGACAGTGATCATTTTTTCAAGATCCAGATCTTTATCTACAGCAATCAATGCCTTGTAAGTTCCTGGAATATCTTGTACTGTTGATGACTTGATCACAGCTTTTGCGTCTACAGCTTCACCACGCTGATTCGTGATCTCAACGTTAGCAGCTGCGATGATCGATGCTTCATCCGTTTGGCCGACCATGACTGTCGCATCTTGTGCACTGAATGTATAACTTTCTTTATCTGTGACAGTGACTTTGATCGTTCGCTCCACACGAGCATCTTCTTTGATCCCTAATGTCATCTCATACTCGCCTATTTGATTTTCAACGGTTGAGCTTTTTACGATCACATCAAATAACTCACCCTTTTCGTTACGTGCATATGCACCAGCAATTGTTAGGATGTAATCAGTATCTGTTTGTCCTACTAAGACAGACACATCTTCTGCTAAAATCGTATATTTTGTTTCTTGTTTATCATTTAAAACCGTAACTTTTACTGTCTTTTCCACACTGGCATCTTCTTTTAAGCCAATGGTCATCTGATAGTCCCCTGGCTTTGCTTCAACAGTTGTTCCTTTGATATAAGGCGTGAAACCACTTAGCGGTTCCCCTTCTTCATCAACGACTTTCGCATCTGCAGCCACTAAGAGTGAGGCAGGATCAATTTTTTCGGGCAAGACAGTTGCATCATAAGCGACTAACTCATACTTTTGTTCTAAACTATTGATTTGTTCTTGGGCGGAGATGGTCGCTCCTAGTAAAGACTGATTGAGTTGACTCATCTGTCTAGGATCATTCTCCTTACTCTTTTCTACTGATTGATTTGCTGCTGAGACATGGGAAACTGGCACCATCATTGTCGACACGGCAAGACCGAGCAACATCAACTGACACATTGTTTTCCTTTTTTTCATAATGTAGATCATCCTCCTAAGAAAATTTAGCTCACCAATTATCTACGGGTAGATTCTTAACCTACCATAGCCCCCTTGTATTGGCTTTTTTTGTAAAGAAATAACAATCCACATCCTTTACATCAAGAATAATAACACCATTTATCAGCATTAGTGTGCTTATTATTTCCTATCATAGAAATAAATTAACACCCATAAATTAGAATTACTCCCCATTGATTCTTGCTATAAAAGAACATTCGATTATTAGAAATCTCCCAGTATCATAATTTTTCAAAATAATAAAAAAAAAGAACATTAAAGGATTCCAGATGTGACCATTGGAATTCTCTATTACGAATCATCCATTTGATGATATACTTGAATTATGAAACCCTTACCAAATACTCACAATAAGCAATTGAAGGAGTCACGCTTTTATGGATACCGCTTATTTATTAAAAAGCAAAATAGCACAACATGAATTTATCGAAGATCCAATGATCTATCTGGAGCAATCGCTGATCGTCAAAAAATATGAACAACAAGAGAAGCTATCCGCTCTAGGGAAAATTTTTGCTTTGGTTGGTTTAGCCGAAATTCCTTATGCCGATCAATTACCAGTTACCCAGTCATTGATCCAGTATGTAGAAGAGACGATTGCCACACCAGATGGTTTTTCTTACACAGGAAAAGCAGAAGATACCGTTCCTTGTTATAATGCGATGTTACTGGAAGCCTATGTTCGTCTCGGTTTAGGACAGACACTTTCTGCACAGCGAGCACTCATGTGGATCAAAAACTATCAGCTCTTCGATCGGAATCAAACGACCTCTTGGACAGGCCGTGGGATTTGTCAGCATGGTGGTTGCTTAAGAAAAACCCCGTGTTACATCGGTATTGGAAAAAGTGTTCGTGCCTTGATCACTTATCAAAAAATAGTGGATCAAATTGACCCGCAAGTAAATCAAATGATCACTGATGGCGTGATATATATGCAAAAGCATCAATGGTTCAAACGTTTATCGAATGGACAACCCATTTCCGCACATATTACGGAAAATATGTTCCCGCAAGGCTACGTTTTGTCATTGACCGATCTTATCTATATTGCTTCTCATACCAATGACCTTGATCAAGAGGCATTACAACCCTTGATTGAGTTATTACAAATGAAACAGACTAAAACTAAAGGCTGGAAAAACGAGTATATCTATCGCTATAACGGTTACCAACCATTCAGTATGCGTCGCCAAGACTGTCCTTGGATCACTGAAATGATTTTACAGTTTATTCATACAAACTCGTTAAAATCATTTTAAAAAAATGGTCGATATATAACAAAGGAGCCTAATTCATTTTTTTGAGATGTTATTAAAAAACGAACGTTCTGCATGCTCACTTAATCACGAAACACTATAAATCAAGCTTTTGTTTGTAAAAACTCCTTATTTTCGTTTGGAAATCAAAAAAAATATTTTGTTATGATACTATTAATAGTTTTAAAAATAACAGAAAAATGGTATTATTTGATTATGAAGATAATAGAGGAGTGAAGGATGTTGGTCCAATTAAGCAAGTTTTTATTTTGGTTTCCTTTAAGTATTGCCGTGCTAGCATTTTTTTATTTCTTTAAAGTAACTAAGCGCACCTTCTTGGTTTTCCTAGCTGCGTGTCCTGTGATTTATTTTATTACAAAAATCATGGCATATTACTTTTACGATTCTTTAAGGGTGTTTGTTTATTACGAAATTGGTCTTCTGATATCTGTGATTTTTTTCATCAGTGTGCTGTACTATTTCTATAAAAAGCACTAACTGACAGAAAGAGATTGTGATCCCTATGCTAAGACTCGTGTTAACATAAGGATCACAACCCCTTTTTGTTACTCTTCTTTTTTCTTCTTACGTATAAACAGAAAATAGATCATTAATAGAATGATTATTCCAAGTAGAACACCACCAACAATATATACCCAAGTTGGGATAGTTTGTTGATTGACTTCAGTGATTGCTACTTTATTTACTTCTCTAGCATCACTTTCGCTGATCGTGAACGCCCGATTGAATTCCCACTCATTGTCCTTTGCATCCGTGACAATCAAATGCAGGGAATAATCTCCTGGTTCTAACCGTTCGTTGTCCCAGTCGATCCCAAATCGATACGTGGACAAAGGCGCCATCTGCATGTCTTTATCATAGGATACTTCTTTTATTAATTCCCCCGATGTATCCTTCACCTCTGCCGCATATTTCAAATGACCGATCGCATCCATCGTCGGATTCTTCAAGGTTGCTACTACACTTGTTTTCCCAAATGAAATGGCTGGTTCGACGTCTATTAATTCAATCTTTCTTTGTACTTCATTCGTGTTATTCGTTAATTTCAACCCTAAGACGTAGCCATAATTATTAACGATTGTTCCCTCTTGTTCCCCTTGACCAACTTTCATGACATGGATGGCTGACAAGATTTGTCCATCAAATTCTTTTTCAGGCATTGTTAGATCTACACTGACTTCTTGCGACTTCCCACCAGCTAACGTGATACTTTCTGGGACTTTGGCGATTTTATTGATTTGAAATACATCTGGTATATCTGGATCATCTGCTGGTTGTGTGTAATCAATAAACCCTTGATCATTCGTATATGCTTGGTTGACTGCGACTTGATAGGTTGATTCGTCATTCGATGTATTTTCTATCAGGAACTTGATCGTTTGTTTTTGACCAGGTTCTAGTTGTAAATCAAAATAAGTTAATTTTTTATCAGCTTGATTTTCTGGAATAATTGCTTTGATATGAAAACCCACTTCACTATCCGTTTCCGCCTCTGTAACTAAGGGGAAGCTAAAAGCAAACATGCAACAAATGGCTAAAATTATTTTCCGCATCCCTACACCTCATTTATTGATTCGTTTGGTTTTTTCCATAGATTTGCTCATAAATAAACGCCTATAGAAAGAATTGAAGCAATCGCTGAATGCGATTGCTCCAACCTACTCAATCAGTGAACACAGATCAAGAAGCATCTGCCGTATTGTACAATTGATAATTGATCGTACCGTTCAAGACGTTATTTACTTGTAGGACATTGGTTGGATCGGTAAAACCAATAGTGATCGTTGTTACAGGAGTGGTGATTTGACCGGTATTATTTCCGGCATCCGGTGTTGTTGCTGATCGAGCAACGATCCCAGTTGCGCCTGTACCAACTAATTGTGCGCCATTGATTTGGAATGAATTGACATCAAACGTCGCTGGTGCAGCTGCCCGTGTCAATTGGTTATTTGCCACAGTTGCTCTTACAGACCACGCTTGAGCTATACTATCATTCGAAACAACGATATTTCCAGGCGTACCGATTGTTCCAGTATTAAGTGAATACGTGCCATTTTCGATTTCTGTTTCAAACGCATAAGACGCTGGAACGGCATCAAGTCTTAGATCTCCTGACGTAGCATCGGTGATCGTCACAGTCGTTGGTGTACTCCCAGTTTGTCCTGGTACTTCAGCTGCGAATGCTGCTACTCCTCCTATATTTGCTAAAATCAACCCTGCGAATACTGCACTTAATGTTTTTGTTTTATGGTTCATTTTTATTCCTCCTTGATTTTCAATTAATCTACATCGGCAACCACATTTACGAGGTTGACCGTCTGTATCGCTTTATAGGTACCACTTGGACTATTAGCAGGAACATTTAGCTTGATACTTTCTTTCGGAATGACCAATCGAAAGGTTTGCTTCGTTCCTTGGCTGACTCTGACGAGTTCTTGCGTTTCGCCATTACTGATATTTTCTATATCATTGACTTGATAAACGGTTGTCTCCTCCGTAGCTAAACGTCCATTTTTCATAGAAAGCTTTGTTGCATATTCCTGCTCATTTTTAAAAGCAGATAATGAATAATCGAGTTTCCATCCATTCTTGCCACTACGATTGTCAACCACTTCGATCACAAGATCTCGATCAGCTTGTAGCTCAATATCCGTTTGTTTGACTGGATAGCGGTTGAACGTGGGTGGTATTACTTCCTTTAGATAAATCGATGGTTCCCTGATCCGGACACTCACGTCTGTTTTTTTCTCTTCACCAACAGAAGATGCTCGGATCTTAGAAGGGGAAGCAAATAGCAGCGGTAAAATTAACAAAAGCACCCACCTCATTTGATTCTTCATCTCTTCTGCCTCCTTGAAATGTAACTCAGCCCAACCAACCCAATCAATATAGTACCGAGGAAAGCAGAAGTCCCATACAATAAACTACCAGTTTTCGGAAGCATCCCGTATCCTTGCGATTGGGTTGTTCCTAGCTCACCCTTATCTATGGGAGCTACTTCTTCTTTTTCATATAATTCAAACTGGATTTCTTGTTGATCGGAGGCGATGACCTCATCTCCAAACGCAGGACCTGCTCCCACGAAGCCTGTAAAAAGAATAAAACTAAGCAGTAACCAAAGATTGGTAGTTATTCGCTTCATCTCCTCGCCTCCTTATTCGATCGTAGCTGTATTGTATAGCTTCCAATTGGCTGTCGCTCGTCCGCTATAATCACCAACAGGCAACAGTTTCGAGCTATTCAACAAAATACCGGCATTTTCACTCATATTCAGCGTATGAAGATACCCATTAGGTGCCACGCTCGCAGAATCAAACACTTTGATTGGTGAATTACCCAAATTTTGGACGGCACTCGTAGGACTTGCTTTCCAGACGAAGGAGAAAGGTGCATTCGTTCCACTTGCGATGGAAAGACCAACCGACCAATTTCTCGTTGTTCGTGGATCTCTCGAATCCCACACTTTAAGTTCTAAGCCATTGCCAGCATCACGATCCAAGATCCCTTTACTTTGTCGAACCGTTCGATTGGTCCACTTCAATGTAGTCGGTGCCTTCTCAAGTCTTAATTCACCAGTGTAGGTTACCGTAAGATTCAATGATGCAGCCGGTTCTTCGGGTTTCGTCAATTTCCCAGAAGAGTACACTTCGATAACAAATTTATTTTCACCATAATCAAAATATTTTGTAGGAATCACTAACTGTGTATTTGCATTAAAACTTGTTGCCCCTGTTGTCGTGACCTCAGAAAATGGAACATCGGTCAGATACGTCGTTCCCTTTCTCACCTTGAAACTCAATCTGTCGCCTACATCTAAATCTTTCCAATAGAATGTCTTTTTGTATCCAGGATCTCGATTCGCAGAGATATCTAACGTCTCACTAAAATTGGGCACCGTATTGACATTTTCCCATGACAGAGTAGTAAACTGATCCGTTTTTTTAACCCAGTAATACACGGTATCGCCATAGTAGGTGACGTTCGTTGTGTCGTTGGGGGTCGTTCCCACTGGATTTGCTAAGACTGAACTTCCGTAACTAGTTAGTGTATCAGCTGACAATGTCCTTGTTGGTGCTGAATAACTCAGTGTCGCAGAATCTCCTGGATTGAGATTGATCGCATTATTCGCTATCGTCGTGACCACAGTGATCACGCCAGTCGTTGCGTTATTTGTCACGACTGTTGATAAATTTGCTGGGGCAATCGTTGTCGTCACCCCTGCGGCAGTCGTTTTCGTGATTGTTGGTGTGACTGTAGTATTTGTTGCCAAATTGATTGCTTTTGCATCAAGCACCGTCGTCCATCTCGTAGTGTTCAAGGCTGCTTCACCTGTATTTACCTTGATCGTTGATTGGATTTTAGCTGGTTGCTCACTGATCAAATATTTATTTTTACTCGTGTCTGTACTGGGAACAGTCACAGAGGTATTCGTATTGTCCAATACATTACTCGTCACTGTCGCGCCTATCGGTATCGGTGGCTGAGTAAAAGCAAAACGAACTTGTCCTGATACGCTACCGTTTGCCGCTGTAAATCCCCAATAGGCTCGATTGTTGTTGGTTGCTAACTGCAATTCCGAGTTCAGCTCTCCCCAAGGAATCGTCGTGTCCGCAGTTTTCGTACCATTGATAGGATTTTTGAATGAATAGGTAAAGTTACGTGTGGCGCTATTAAAACTGTAATTGAATTCGTACCATGTTCCATCTTGGACATTCGTACTAACAGCTCCATTAAGTGGGATCAAGCTATTATGTTTGATTCTTCCGGGATTGGCGAGGGTCAAAGTAAACCAATCATTTGGTCCTAAATCACCATTTATCGCATTGATAGGTTGATATGTTCGGCTTAGATTCCCTGGAAAGGTATAAGCCATATGCGGCGTATTTCCAGCAGGAATCTGTGCATCATAGCGTGCTCTACCAGTTACTGCTTCATTAGCGAACAAATCAAATTCAACCGCAAATGAATTACGAATCGCGGTCGTTTCTGGCGTACGTGGTGATAATCCCTCATAGTATCCGCCAGTTGCTCCGTAGACGCCCAAGTTTTGTCCGTCTACACCGACTGCTCGAGAATTCGTGATCGCTGTTGTCTTTCTTGCATCATTATGCATGACAAATGCCACGCCATCTGCCTGTTGTGTACCAAAATTGACGTAGACCCGTTGTGAAAATGATTTCGTGAAATCTAAGCGATACGCGTCATTTGACCAAATCGACGTCCAGTTATTACTACCTGAAAGTGAAATTTGTGAAAATGGTTTTCCTCCATTGTCATTTGTATTCGTGACATTTGATACGACAGCTCCACCATTTGGCGCTGCAAAGGCTCCGCTGATAGGGATAGCTCCCGGTGGTACATATTGAGAACCTGTCCCTGTTGCAAAAGCTTGGGTCGCGCGTGCCATGGGTGGTTGGTAGTCAGAAGAAGCTGTTCCATGTTCTTCTGTTACTTTCGATTCAGCGGTTGATCGCTGTGTCTCATCAGTCTCTGGATTCTCTCCTGGCTGTCCATTTTCTTCCACAGTACTGCTATTCGTTTTGTCGGTCAGTTCACTTTCTGAAACGGTTGATTGATCATTCGCTTGTTGTTGAGTTACCTGAACTGATTTTCCTTCTGGTGGTGTAAGCTCTCTCACCACCCCATCATTTGTCCGATAGTGAATAAACAGTCGAATGGATTGCGTTGGTTTGATAAAGGATAAGGACGTAACTTGTTCTTCTGTAAGCCACTGATCCTCAGACACTGGATCTTCATTTAAGAACAGAGGGACTTTTGCTTCCTTTGAGTCCAATATAGTCATCATGAATTGTAAAGACTCTGGTAAGTTTTTTTCCATGTGGAATTTGACATCTTTATCTGTTTCTTCAAGATAAAAGGCAATCTGCTCATTTTGGGCAAATGGCTTTGCTTGTTGACTTTGATCTTCATCGGCAAAAGAAATAGAGCAAGCGCCTCCAACTAAAAAAGCGATAAAAATAAACGATAACGTACAAAAAAACCACGAATTCGTTTTTTTGTTATTTAGTATCTCCATAGGTTTTCCCCCTTTATCTACCTTCACTTTGAATGAAGAAGACTTATGAAACAGTCCTGTCTTTACTTGGACTGTTTGTAAACAGCATCTGAATGACAATTATTTCTACTTAAATACAAAAAAAGCTGAAAATCTTCAAACGCCATTATGTATAGATAAAGGAAAAGCCTAACTTTAAAGTAAAACTATGTAAATTTTTTGATTATCGCTTTCATTAAACAAAGAATAACACACTTTATTTTTTAAATGAATTTTTATGCTTATAACGTTATGTAATTAGATAGCGCTTACTTAATTAAATAAAAATTTTATTTATGCTAATAATTATAGTGTTTTTATCATCTATGATAATGCCAACTTGACACATTATTTCGTGGTTATATAGCAGGAATACTTCGTAATAAAGGAACGAGTTCACAATGATCTACCCCTCTTAAGTTGTGTATTTATGCAACTTTGAATCTATGTTTATTGGCGTGTCTCGTTCTCCTGATTCTTTTGTAACCAAAAAAAGATAACACTAGAAACTAAAAGATTAGTTTGACTAGTGTTATCTTTATATCATTTAACTACTCTCACCGAGTCAACTCTGACCATTTCCAGTTTTCCACTACTGGCAGATCATGACCTTCTTTCCGAATATACTCTCGATGTTCTTTCAACTGTTGCGTCATTTCCTCAGAAAAAGCCGAAGCTTCTTCACCATAGACAGTCATCGCTGCATGTTGCGCTAAGTGGAAACGATCCAACTCACTAAAGACACGCATATCAAACGGTGTAGTGATATCGCCATTTTCTCGATAGCCATGGACCATCAATTGGTGATTGTGTCGTAAAAAGAAAATATCCCGGATCATGCCTTCATAGCCATGGAAAGCAAACAGAATTGGTTTGTCTTTTGTAAAGAACGTGTCAAACACTTCATCACTTAGTCCTCTCTGATCAACAGATGGGTGTCTTAACTTCAAGATATCAACCACGTTGATAAAACGGATTTTTAGTTGTGGAAATGCTTGATTCAATAGCGAGACTGCCGCAAGTGCTTCAAGGTTTGGTTCTGTCCCTGCTGCTGCGATTACTAGATCCGGTTCCTCATTCGCAGAAACGGTACTTGCCCAATCGATGATTTTCAAGCCCTCATTGGCTAGTTCTTCTGCTTCTGTTGCCGAATAAAATTGTGGACGTGGATGTTTACTTGAAATAATCAAGTTGATGACTTGCTCTTCTTGCAACGCACGATCCATCACAGCCATCAAACTATTCGCATCTGCCGGCAAGTATTCGCGAATAAACTCTGCTTTTTTCTCTGCTAAATGAGTCAATACACCAGGGTCTTGGTGGGTATAACCATTATGATCTTGTTGAAAAACAGTCGATGTGGCAATCAAGTTCAACGAAGGATAGTTTTTCCGCCAAGGCTGATCACTGGCTTTACGCATCCATTTGAAGTGTTGCGTCAACATCGAGTCAACAACACGTAAAAAGGATTCGTAACTAGCAAAGAATCCGTGCCGACCTGTCAAAACATAGCCTTCTAAAAAGCCTTCTGCTTGATGTTCCGACAATTGACCATCAATAACTCTTCCTACTGATGACTGCCACTCATCTGAAGCATCTTTAGGTTCCAACCATTGTCGATCAGTCACTTCAAATACTTTGTTCAAGCGATTGGATTTTGTTTCATCCGGACCAAAGATCCGAAAATTGGTTGGGTTCTTCGTGATTACATCTCTAGCTTGTTCCCCAAAGACCATCATATCTTGTGCAACGACAGCTCCTGGTGTTGAAGTATCCACGGCATAGTTTTTCCAATCAGGCATGACTAACGGTTTGGGATCGATTCCGCCATTTGTGATTGGGTTTGTCGACATCCGGCGATTGCCTTTCGGTGAAAGATCTTTGATTTCTTGGTTGATTCTTCCTTGTTCATCAAATAACTCTTCTGGGCGATAAGACTGTAACCAATCAACCAAATGATCGACGTGTTCCATATGCTCAGAATCGACTGGAATCGGTACCTGATGCGCACGAAACGTTCCTTCAATTTGTTCATTTCCCCACGTCTTTGGTCCTGTCCAGCCTTTTGGCGTCCGAAAAATAATAACGGGCCATCTTGGCATCGTAGCTGATTCCGCAGGTGCTTGTCTTGCTTCCTTTTGGATTTCTTTGATTTCTTCGATCACTGTGTCTAACGTTGAAGCTAGGATGGGATGAACAGCCTCTGGGTCTGTGCCTTCAACAAAATAAGGTTTCCAGCCCATTCCTTCAAAATACTTTCGAAGATCCTCATCACTCTTGCGGGCAAGGATCGTCGGATTTGAGATTTTCCCGCCATTCAAATTCAAAATCGGTAGCACCGCACCATCATTCACTGGGTTGATAAAGACATTTAAAAACCAACCGCCCGCTAATGGACCTGTTTCTGCTTCTCCATCGCCTACAACTGTCGCCGCGATGACATCCGGATGATCAAGGATCGCACCTGTCGCATGGGCAAGTGAATAGCCAAGTTCTCCACCTTCATGGATCGATCCTGGTGTTTCCGGTGCGGCATGCGACGCAATCCCCCCAGGATAAGAAAATACACGACATAAATGTGCCAATCCGGCTTCATCTTCTGTAAATTCAGGATAGATCTCACTGTAACTGCCATCAATATAAGAATTAGATACCATCACTTGTCCACCATGACCCGGACCCTCTATGTAAAACATATCCAAATCGTATTTATTGATGACACGATTCAAATGTGCATACACAAAATTTTGTCCAGCAATCGTTCCCCAATGCCCAATAGGATGTGTCTTTACATCTTCTTTCGTTAATGGACGGCGTAATAATGGATTATCTTTTAAATACATTTGAGCAACAGAAATATAATTTGCAGCCCGCCACCAAGCATCTAATTGTTCGAATTCTTTTTGTTTGTCTACGTTTGTCATATCGAACACTCCTTCAATTATTGCTAGTCCTAAGAAAGAACAAAAAATGAGTCTGGCCTTTACCAGAGTGTCCAGACTCATCTTCGTCGCTTCTTTCGACTGCTCGCCTATGCTATCGACCTCGATCAGTTGATAACATTACGGTATTTATTTAACTTTAACTTGAATCTCTAATAAATGACATCATAACGCTCTACTTCTTTAAAAAGAGGCATTAGACGTAAGTTTTTCTAAAGTCTCTTACTTAGTCGTTTCATTTATTTGATGACGATATCTTCTAAATCAACTAAACGTGCCCATGTTTGGATCTGCTCGGTAATAAGATGTAATGACACAACGGTATGATGTCCGCCACCTGTGCGAATCCAAGCACCTACTCCCTCATGGAAGTTTGGTTTGACTTTCCAAAGTACGCGTGCCACTGGTAAATGTGGCGCTTCTTCAGTCGGTTCGAAGGCTTCCACTTCATTGATCAACAATTTGTAATGCGTCCCAAAATCTGCCATAGAAACCACGACACCATCGCCTGCTTTACCGTCAAACACCAAACGAGCCGGATCTTCTCGATCACCCATCGATAATGGTGAAACAACGATTTTTGGTCGATTGACAGCCAATGTCGGATCTACTTCCATCATGTGAGATTGTAAAATTGCTTCTTTTCCTGGCGTCAATTCATACGTGTAATCTTCCATGAAACCTGTGTCTTTGTTTTGTGCCATGATTTTTAACATACGATCCAATGCAGCTGTTTTCCAATCTCCTTCACCGGCAAAGCCGTAGCCTTCTGCCATCAACCGTTGGACTGCTAAGCCAGGCAATTGTTGCATACCATAAAGATCTTCAAAGTTTGTTGTAAAGGCATTGTAATTGCCCGCTTCCAAGAAACGTCTGATCCCGATTTCTTGTTTCGCTTGTACTTTGACATGCGCCTCCCAAGTGTCCTTGTCATAATCGGCATAATCAAAATCATAGAGTTGTTTATATTCTTCAAATAATGACGCTACCTCTTCATCAGTGACTTCATCGATCACTTTGACTAAGTCGCCGATCCCATAATAGTCGACCACCCAGCCAAACTGGATCTGTGCTTCTACTTTGTCTCCTTCGGTCACAGCCACATTACGCATATTGTCGCCAAAACGAGCAACCTTGATCGAGAAGCTTTCATTGTAAGCCACAGCCACGTGCATCCAGTCTGAGATTTGACGTTGCACATCTTCGGATTGCCAATGACCTACCACGATTTCATTTTTCTTATTGAGTCGTGCATTGATAAAGCCATATTCCCGATCCCCATGGGCTGCTTGGTTCAAGTTCATAAAGTCCATGTCGATCGTTTCCCAAGGAATGCTCTCGTTAAATTGCGTAGCTAAATGCAACAAAGGCTTTTGTAATAACTGCGTGCCACGAATCCACATTTTTGCTGGGGAGAAAGTATGCATCCAAGTGATCACACCTGCTACTTGCTCTTGGTAATTCGCTTCTTTCATGATCGAAGTGATCGTATCAGCAGTCACTGCTAGTTCTTTTAGTACGATCGGATAAGGCAACGTTTGGTGATCATTTAGTGCTGTAACGATCGTCTCCGCATTCTTTTTGACCTGTGCTAAAGCTTCTTCTCCGTATAGATGTTGTGAACCTACGACGAACCAAAATTCTTTTTCACTGATTGCTAACATGTTTATAACTCCTCTTTTTTTTTATTTTTTTTGGCCATAATACGCATCTTTACCGTGCTTGCGTAAATAATGTTTATCCAATATTCGTTGGGGCAATGGTTCGGAAAAACTATTCAATTGGCGAGTAAATAAGTTCATTTTCGCCACTTCATCCAGTACAACGGCATTCATCACCGCTTGCGAAGCGTCTTTTCCCCAAGTAAACGGTCCATGACCATGTAACAACACTCCCGGGATCGCCATGATATCAATATTTCTATTTTGGAATGTCTCAATGATCACATTGCCGGTTTCGTGTTCATAACCAGCATCGATTTCTTCTTGTGATAAAAATCTTGCACAAGGAACGCTACCATAAAAAGTATCTGCATGAGTCGTACCCATGGCGGGTAGATCGAGACCCGCTTGCGCCCAGATCGTTGCCCACGTCGAATGCGTATGACAAATCCCGCCAATTTCCGGGAAATGTTTGTAGAGAACCGCATGTGTCGGTGTATCGGAGGATGGATTAAGCTTGCCTTCGATGACTTGATTATTCAAATCAACAACGACCATATCTTCTGCTTTCATTTCCTCATAGCTCACACCACTAGGTTTGATGACAAAATATCCTGTTTCTCGATCAAACGCACTGACATTCCCCCATGTATATTTGATCAAACCTTGTTTTGGTAAAGCTAAATTCGCTTGATAAACCGCTTCTTTCAGACTTTCTAACATTCTCTCACTCCTTCTTCCATTGATACGATCGCGGATGCTTCGATAGGCAACCCTTTTTCATACATCTCAATAAACCGTTCGTAACCACTTAAGTCTTCCTCCGTTGGTTCGATCGTCAGACCTTCACTGGTTGAAAATACATCTTTTGCTAAAAATTCTTCCAAAGTCATTGCTTCTGCCGCTTGGAGATAAGCAGCTAATAAGGCGATCCCCCAAGCGCCTCCTTCTCCGGCTGTTTCCATGACTGTTACAGGTGCTTCCATTGCTGAAGCTAGAATCGTTTGAGCAACTTTCGGCGTTTTAAAGATCCCGCCATGTGCCACTAAACGATCGATCGTGACTTGCTCAGATTTAAGAATCTCCATCCCTAGACGCATCGCCCCAAAAGCACTCGATAGGTGCATCCGCATAAAATTCGCTAAATCAAATGTGCTATCAGGCTGTCTCACGAACAGTGGTCTGCCTTGTTCCATTTTTGTGATGTTTTCGCCTGAGTGGTACCCATAGCTGAGTAATCCTCCACAGTCCCCATCTCCTTGTAGCGCTTTCAAAAATAAGGTTTCATAAATCTGCTGTGTATCGATCGTCACTCCAAGACTCTCACTGAACTCTTTGAAAATCTTGACCCATGCGTTGATTTCCGATGAGCAATTGTTTGTATGCACCATTGCTACAGGGCTTCCGTCAGGTGTTGTTACTTGGTCGATCTCTGGATGGATGTTTACTAACTCTTTGTCTAGTACGATCATTGCAAACGCCGATGTCCCTGCTGAAACATTCCCTGTACGTAACCCCACACTATTCGTTGCGACCATACCTGTGCCAGCATCTCCTTCAGGTGGGCAAACAGGAATCCCTGCAGATAAGTTACCGGATAGATCTAAGAGCTTGGCTCCCTTTTCAGTCAGCGTCCCTGCAACTTCACCAGCTAAACGAATTTCTGGAAGGAGCGTTTCTACCGGTTGCAAAAAGCCTTCCGCTTGTGCCAATTGATTAAAAATAGCAATCTTTTGTGCATCATATCCCTTCGTTTGACGATCGATAGGAAACATTCCTGAAGCATCTCCAACTCCTAATACTTTTTGTCCGGTCAACTGCCAATGGATGTACCCAGCTAATGTTGTAAAGTAATTAAGATCTTTTAAATGTGTTTCTTTGTTTAAAATCGCTTGATACAGATGGGCAATGCTCCAACGCTGTGGGATCGTATAATGAAATGCTTTGCTCAGTTTTACTTCTGCCTCTGCGGTAATGGCATTGCGCCACGTGCGAAAAGGAACAAGCAATTCATCGTCTTGATCGAAGGCCAGATAGCCGTGCATCATTGCGCTAAAGCCGATAGCCCCTATCGTAGTCAGTGTCGTCTCATACTCCGCAGAAACTTCATCGACTAACTGCTGATAACTAGATTGTAAACCCTTCCAAATCTCATCAAGTGAATAGGTCCAAATACCGTTTTCTAACTGGTTTTCCCAATCGTAACTTCCAGCTGCAATCGGTTCATAATTGTGATCGATCAGCACTGCTTTGATTCTCGTCGAACCTAGCTCAATACCTAGTGCTGTTTGCCCTGTGCGAATCGCTTCTATACGTTTCAGCCTAGTTTCTTTCGCTTCGATGTCAAACGCCCCCTTAGTTTCTCTTTATGATAGTTACAGTATAAAACTTTTTGTACGTACATGTCAACGATATTATAGTTATTTGTTCGTACATAAACCTTTTTATTTTTCCTTATAAATTCCCATTTGCCATATAAAAAAGGCAAAGAGAGTAAATTCCTCATCTTTACCTTTTTAAGATCAAATAATCTTGCTCGACATTGACAAATGTTCATTAAATAAATTTTTCTCGCATCTGGAATGCTTATAGTTTCCTTTCAGCTATTCGCCTTTCTTTGCTGAACTTACTGATTCTCTGATCACCAAAGTAGGTTCATAGACGATATTTTCTCCTTGATTGCCCGTTTGGATCGTGTGAATGATCCATTCTGCCGCATCTTTTCCCATTCGCTCTTTTGGATGAGTTAAAGTGGTCAGTTTCACTGCGCCCATCTGACTCAACGAGGAATCATCATTTCCAATGATCGACAATTGCTGCGGTACTTGATAGCCCTTTGCGATCACCTCATCAAGCAACTGGCTAGCAACCTGATCGTTGTAGCAGATGATGCCGGTGCTTGCCGATTCCTTTAGCTGTAAGAGGACTTTTTCACCTAGTTTCCCACGAGAATCAGTCGTGTAGGTAATGATATCTCCCGGCGAAAATTGGATACCGTAGGCTTCACACGCTTGAATAAATCCTTTCATCCGATATTTTCCTTGTAAATCATCGATTTTCGTGATGAACAGTAATCGCTGATGTCCTTGCTGGATCAAATACTCTGTCCCTTTAAAGCCAACTTTTACATCATCGACACAAATCGAGGCGACCGCTAATTCTTCATAGACAGCATTGATCATGACCATCGGGATTCCTTGTTCTCTCAATCGGACATAGAGCGCAAGGTTTGGATTGTATTCATTACTTTTTGTTGGCTCTACGATCAAGCCATCTACGCCAAACTGCATCATTTTTTCTAAACAGTTTTTTTCTTGTTGATGATCATTATTCGTACTCGCTAACAATAACGAATAGCCTTGCTCACTCAACGTTTTTTCAATTCCTCGGATGATCGAGGGGAAAATATAATCCGATAAATACGTCGTGATCACGCCGATCGTCTTTTGGTTTTTTCTGCTTTCCGATGTTTTCTTATACGCATCATCGACATATGTTCCAGAGCCTTTCTCTTTACGTAGATACCCTTCATTGACTAATAATCCAATCGCTTGTCTTACCGTATGACGGCTTACTTGGTAGTCTTTTTGTAATTGGAGTTCAGGCGGTATCGGTTCATTTAGTTTAAAAATTTGGTCAATGATCTTATCCTTTATTTCATCTGCGATCATTTGATATTTTGTTTTATCCATGGTTACTTTGCCAATCCTTTCACTCCGACGTAAGTTGTCCGAACAATTATTTTATATCATTGTAGCACAACTTGTTTTGGAAAGGATTATTAACACGAAAAAAACATCTGTGAGATTCGTTTTATTCGCACTTTGTAAGGAACAACTGCTCTGTTTTCAACTTTTACTTCAAGTGATTTCAAAAGAATTGTAAGATATCCGCTAAGACAGATTCTCCATCAAATGTTTCGTAATCTTCTTTACGAATCAATTTGTAAGGAACAGCTTTCACCGTAAGAAAATCTTTTAACCGTTCCACTTCATATTCAGATTGTGGACCGATCATCAGTCCATCAATATGTTGGTTTTGGATTGCCTGCTCTGCTACGATTGCCGGTGCAGAGTATACGTGAAGAGGCACACCTTTTTCATTTGCTGCATTTTGGATATTTTTCACTAATAGACCTGAAGTGATCCCAGCAGTGCAAATCAATAATATCCGTTTTTCCTCTGTCGTTTCCATCCACTCGCCACCTTAAGAAATTTTGCGTTTTTTATTGTAAATATCTAACACGACAGCAAGCAATAAAATCAAGCCTTTGATTGCCTGTTGCCAGTCTACTCCGACCCCCATGATCGACATCCCATTATTCAGCACACCCATGACTAAGCCACCGACGATTGCTCCAGTGATCGTTCCGATCCCCCCAGAAGTCGAAGCTCCTCCAAAGTACACAGAAGCCATGGCATCTAATTCAAGCGAAGTTCCTGCCTGAGGGGTAGCAGCGTTTAAACGAGCGGCTAAGATCAGACCGGCTAAAGCAGCCATGACGCCCATATTAACAAATACCCAAAAAGTGATTTTCTTCGTCTTGATCCCAGATAATTGAGCTGCCTTCAAATTGCCACCTGTGGCATAAATTTGACGTCCAGCAACTGTCCGATTGGTCAAGAATCCGTATATCCCAACAATCACACCTAAAATGATCAATATTACTGGAAATCCTTGATATGAGGCAAAGATATAACTTAATCCTAAGACAAGAACGATCGTCAATGCCGCTTTGATCAAAAATGCGTTCATTGATGGTACTTCAAATAAATTTTCTTTTCTTCGCGCTCTCGCACGCCATTGAGCAAATACTAAACTCACAGCTAAGACAACACCTAAAATCAATGTCAATAAGTGCATACCAGGAACACCAAAGATATCTGGTAAATAACCCGTCGAGATTTTTTGGAAACCTCCAGGGAAAGGAGCTAAAGATTGCCCTCCTAATACAACTTGTGTCAAGCCACGAAACATCAATAGACCAGCAAGTGTCACGATAAACGCAGGGATCCCTACATAAGCGACCCAAAAGCCTTGCCATGCGCCGATCACTCCACCAACTAACAGACATAAAGGAACTGCGAGCCATGGGCTGATGTTGTTATTGACCATCAACATACCCGCCATCGCTCCTACAAATGCCATGACTGAACCTACCGATAGATCCACGTAACCTAAAAGCACGACCAACAACATTCCCGCAGCCAAAATCAAAATATGGCTGTTTTGTAACACAATATTCGTGATATTCAACGGTCTTAAAAAGATCCCGCCGGTCATTAGTTGAAAAGCAATCAATAAAGCGACCAAAATAATGACCATACTATATTTACTAAAGATATCTAATATCTTTTCTTTTACATTCCAAGCATTTTTTTCCTGACTTTTTTTTGTGACATTTTCCATCAGCCCACTGCCTCCTCTTCTTTTGTCATCAGGTTCATCAATAACTCCTGATTTGCCTCTTCTCTAAGCACTTCTCCTGTCATTTTCCCTTCATTCATGGTATAGATTCGATCACACATACCGATGATCTCAGGTAGTTCAGAGGAAATGATACAGACACACTTTCCTAAGGCAGCCATTTCTTCAATAATCGTGTAGATTTCATATTTTGCCCCGACATCGATACCGCGAGTCGGTTCGTCCAGAAATAAAATTTCCGGTTCAGTCATCAACCACTTAGCTAAAACGACTTTTTGTTGATTCCCACCACTCAAGCTACCGACGTTTTGGAATACATTAGTCGCTTTTGTCCTCATTTTTTTACGGAAGTTTTCTGCTTCGATCACTTCTTTTTCTTGATCTAAGATACCACTTCGACTAATTTTTTTGAGACTAGCAATCGTCGTATTTTCTCTGATGTCCATCAAAAGATTCAATCCAACCGACTTACGGTCTTCGGATACATACGCCAACCCATGATCAATGGCTTGAGAAACATCTTTGATCACTATTTCTTTTCCATCTTTAAAAATCTTGCCGCTGATATTGCTCCCATATGATCGACCAAAAACACTCATGGCAAATTCAGTTCGTCCTGCCCCCATCAAGCCAGCAATACCGACAATTTCGCCTCGTCGAATCGAAAAATCGATATGATCATTGATGATTCGCTCGGTTGTCAATGGATGATGGACCGTCCAATCCTTGACTTCAAAATAAACCTCGCCGATATTTGGATGACGATCAGGGTAACGATTCGTTAAATCACGACCAACCATTCCTTTAATGATCCGCTCTTCACTGATTGCTGTATTTTCTAACGTTTCGATCGTTTGACCATCTCGTAAGATCGTGATCCGGTCAGCTACCGCAACGATTTCATTCAATTTATGCGAAATAATGATCGAAGTGATGCCTTGATTGCGAAACTCCTTGATCAATGCTAAAAGATTGGCACTTTCTTCTTCATTCAGCGCTGCTGTCGGTTCATCTAATATAAGTAATCGAACATTTTTAGAAAAAGCCTTCGCAATTTCCACCAACTGCTGATGCCCGACACCGATTTGTGAGACTAAGGTATTCGGATCGATTTTCAAGCCTACCGTTTTTAGTAGATTTTCTGTTTTTCGTTCAGTCAAATTCCAGTCGATCACGCCATGTTTTGTTTGTTCGTTCCCTAAAAAAATGTTTTCTTTGATCGACAGATAGGGACTCAATGCTAATTCCTGATGGATGATCACGATCCCTTTCGCTTCACTATCTCTAAGATTTTTGAATTGGCAAGCCTCCCCGTCATACATGATTTCGCCTGAATAACTGCCATAAGGGTACAAACCGCTCAACACATTCATCAATGTGGATTTTCCTGCACCATTCTCGCCACAGAGAGCATGGATCTCTCCTCGTTTGATGCGTAGATTGACATTGTTCAATGCACGAACACCAGAGAATTCTTTGATGATTTCTTTCATTTCTAAAATATAATCTGCCATTTTTTCACTTCCTAATCGAGGTTGCGACAGAAGTGCTCAACTCCGAGAAATAAGCGTGAAAAATCGAAAATCGTTCTTCAAATTTCTGGGATTTCACGCTTACTTCTGAAGGAACTACTTCTGGAACACTGTTAATCCGGTTATAAAAGGCATAAGACGACGAATGTCCTAAAACCCTTGTTACTCTTATTGTCCTAAATCACTTTCACTGTAATACTCAGTATCAATCAGCTCTTGTTTGTAGTTTTCTTTATCCACAGAAACTGGATTTGCTAGATAAGTTGGAATGACTTTCACGCCATTATCGTAGGTTTCTTCATCATTCACTGGCACTTCTTTATCATTGTTGATCGCTTCGATCATCTCTACCGTATTGTCAGCTAACACCCGTGTGTCTTTAAAAATCGTTTGCGTCTGTTCTCCTGCAATGATGGATTTCACACCAGCAATCGTTGCATCCTGTCCTGTAATGACCGGAAGTGGTTTGTCGGCTGAGCCATACCCCACTCCTTTCAAAGATGAAATGATCCCTAAACTGATTGGATCATAAGGAGAAAGAACGGCATCTAATTTTTCATCTGTATAATTAGCACTTAATAAGTTATCCATGCGTGCTTGTGCAGTTGAGCCATCCCAACGAAGCGTCGCAATTTGATTGAATTTCGTTTGACCTGATGATACATTCAGTTGTTTGCTATCGATATAAGGTTGCAGGATCGACATCACACCATTGTAGTTGATCAATGCGTTGTTATCGTCAGGTGATCCACCAAATAATTCAATCGTAAAAGGTCCAGCACCATCTTTTAAGCCTAATTTATCTTCGATATAAGAAGCTTGTAAAACACCTACACCGAAATTATCAAATGTTGCATAATAATCGACATATTCAGAGTTCATCAATAAACGGTCATACGCAATGACTTTGATATCCGCCTGATGTGCTTTTTCTAAGACATCTGTCAATGCCGAACCGTCGATCGAAGCAATCACCAACGTATCTACTCCTTTTGTGATCATATTTTCGATTTGTGCTACTTGGTTTTCTACTTTGTCTTCTCCGTATTGCAAATCCGTCTTGTATCCTTTTTCTTCTAGTTGCTTGACCATATTGTCGCCATCTGCGATCCATCGCTCTGCAGATTTTGTTGGCATCGAAATCCCCACAAATCCTTTTTCATCTCCGGCGGCACTGCCATTGCTACATCCAGCAAGTGTTGTCACAGAGATCAATAAAAAAACAATTGCTACCAACCAATTCTTCCCAACTCGTTTCATGTGTGTCCCTCCAAATACTTATTTGATGCATTCATCATAACTAAAATATAAAACGCTTTCATTGATTATTTTTCTGTATTTCTATAAATTCCCTCGTAAATTTATGCAAGCTTTTGATTTTTCTTCATTTTCTTTTGACGATTCTTGATTTTCTTACGAAATTGACAAACATGCTAATATGAAATTTGAAAACGCTATATGATATAGATAAAAGGGGAGATTCAATATGAAGAACAAAAGTTTTTTTATCCTGGTAGCTTTTTGCCTATTGCTGACTGGGTGTGCTCTCAACTCTACTGAGCCTACAAAAAAAGAGTTGACCATTGGCTTTTCTCAGGCTGGTACCGAAAGTAATTGGCGCAAAGTTCAAAATCAGTCCATCAAAGAAGCACTTGAAAAACAAAATTTCCAAGTTCTTCACCGAAATAGTTACTCTGATCCAAAACAACAGATCCAAGACGTGATGACGTTTATTGCCTATCAAGTCGATATGATCGTGTTATCACCTATTGAAGAAACTGGCTGGGATTCTGTTTTGGAAGAAGCCAAAGAAGCGAATATTCCAGTCATCATCGTTGATCGCAACATCACAACGGAAAAACAAGATCTCTATTTGACCCATATTGGTTCAAGTTTCAAAGCACAAGGCAGTCGAGCCGGCCTTTATGTCACCAATCTTTACCAGCAAAAAGCGCAAGAATCGATCCAAGTATTTGAGATACGTGGTTCAGAAAATACATCTCCCACTCGCTTGAGATCAGACGGCTTTTTAGAAACTATCGGTCGTGATCCAAGAATCCATGTTAGACAAGTGATCACCGGAGACTATATTCGCCTAAAAGCCAAAGAACAGTTTTCAAAAGCCATTGATGAGGGAAAACTCGATGGAATCGACGTCATTTATTCTCACAATGATGAAATGACCCTAGGTGCATTGGATGCGATGAAGGAAAAGAAACTTGAAAACAACTTTGTGATTGTTAGTATTGATGCTCAAAAAGAGATGATCGATCAATTGAAAAAAGGAAATGTCAACTGTGTCGTGGAATGCAACCCTTTCATGGGTGAATTAGTAGCCAATACGGTCAAACGTCACTTCGAAAAGAAAGCGATTCCACAAGACATTTACGTTTCTGATACAGTGTTCTCAGACCAAAATGATTTTTCAACGATCCCGCCGCGGGGTTACTAGGAGGAAAAATGAAGAAGACCGAAAGTATTAAAGTACTACTTCGACATACCAGTTGGCTTATGTTATCTTTAGCAATCACACCTTTGATTATTAGCATTGCTCTTTATACGCATTATCTTTTTTCCTATGAAAAAAGTATCCATAATATCTCTATTGCTAATCAAATCGCCAGTACCGTAGAAGAAACTATCATCGAAGAAGCTCTTGGATTAACTTATGGACAGATTACTCCTGAAGAATTCCAACAGAGCAACCAGATCAATCGCATCAAAGAAGAAATCAGCGACATCAAGATCACCACTCAAAACTCACAAGAATTAGCGACACTCAATATCGTATTACGCTCCTTGGATAATGTTTCTGACTATTTAGATAAAATCATTGAAAATATCCACCAAAAAGAAACGTTCGCAGAAAATCAAGCTTTGATGCTACATGTTGAATCTGCGGTCAAACTTGCCCATGATATTTTACAAGATTTTGTCAAAATCGAAATCGATACTGCTTCTGTAAAAAGTGAAGAAGTTCGCAATTCCTTGGTCATTCTCTCCACCATTGAGGTCATTATCATCGCGTTGATTTTCCTATTGACTAGAAAGTTCAACACGAAAATGATGTACCAAATCCAACAGCCTATGGATGAAATGATCAAAATGGCTGATGCTTTAGCAGAAGGCCATTTGAATCATCGGATCAAAACACAACAAAACAATGAGTTGAAAAAATTAAGTAATAGTATGAATGATATGGCTGATAACTTAGTGATTTTATTAGAAGAAAATGCGTTGAAGCAATATAATCTTGCGCAAAGTGAAGTCAGAACGCTACAAGCTCAGATCATTCCTCATTTTATTTATAATAGTTTAGACGCCATTTTGGTCTTGGCAGAAATGGGCGAAATCGAAAAAGTCAAAGAAATGACATATGCCTTATCTGACTTCTTCCGCATTTCATTAAGTCAAGGAAAAGACTGGATCCCAGTCGAACAAGAAATCAGACATTGTGTCAATTACTTGAAGATTTTGCAAATCCGTTATGGAGATCAATTATCTTATCAATTAACCATTGATCCAAAAGTCGATCATCATCCAATATTAAAAATGATTCTTCAACCATTGATTGAAAATGCGGTCTATCATGGAATAAAACTGGTGCGTAGGAAGGGAAAAATCATTGTAAAAGCGTATATAGATCAAGAAGAGTTTATCCATTTTTGGATCATTGACAATGGAAAAGGGATTACAGAAACCAAGTTAAAAGAGATCAACCAAGAACTCGCAGATGGTTTAGATACTAATTTTCATAAAGGATATGGACTCTTTAATGTCAACAAACGCTTGCTTTTATACTATGGAACTGATGCAAATATCACGATTACTAGCCGGATCGACCACGGTACGGTCGTCCATGTCGTTGTCCCTACAAAAAATATAGATAGGAATGAAGCAAATGTATAAAATTTTTATCGCAGAAGATGAACATTTGATTCGCGAATCATTAAAGAGGATGATCACTGAATTTTCAACCTTTCTACCATTAAGCTCCATTGAAGATGCCAGCGATGGCGAACTTGCTCTATCAATGATTGCGGAACAAAAACCAGATATCTTGGTGACGGATATTCGTATGCCTTTTATGAATGGGATTGAATTAGCAAATGAAGTAAAAAAACTCTTGCCTGATATCCAGATCATTTTTATTAGTGGATACGATGAATTCACTTATGCAAAGGCTGCGATTCAACTTCAAGTGGCCGAGTATTTGTTAAAACCGATCAAACCAAATGAGCTACAAGAAAGCCTAAAACAAATCATTCAAAGACTAGAAGCTGCTTCCTTATTGAAACAGTCGAAAGAAACAAATGGCTATTCTTTAGAAGTACAAAAAAACGTTTACTTAAATGCCTTATTCAATAATCAACTATTACTTTCAGAAGCAATTGAAGAAGGACGAAAACTTGAACGTGAAATCGCTGGAAATAAATATATGGTTTTATTGATTGCTAATCATACGAATAAGTTTTTTTCTGATTATGATGTTTTTCATGAAAAGATGGCTGAGCTATTCGATAACGATAAACAAATGCTCTTTTCTTCCCTTTCTTCACGATTTATCAAATTACTGATTTTTGATTCAAATGAAGAGCTATTACAAAAAAAAGCTAATCAGGTTGCTTTGCTTTCTCATAAAACATTAGGACATACGACAGACGATCTAGTTATCGCGATCGGTTACCCTGTAAAACGAATCAGCGAAATTCCCCATAGTTATCAAACCGCTGTTCATTTGCTCAGTTACTTGACGATTGACCCTAAAATAAAAATTCTTTCTTATTTAGATTATGAAAAAAAACTTGGCAGTTACGGACAATCCTTCGATCTAAAAGCATCCATTCGTTTACTTAGAAAAAGCGAGATCCATCCGTTTGTTGAAGAGTTGGTCAAACAGACCAACCAACATGCCGATCCGCTTCTCGTTAGGCATCTGATCGTCAATGAGTTGAACCAATTAGTAACGGCACGTCAAAACCAAACCAATCAAGTCGTTTCTTTTGCCTCTACAGAGGAAATCCCAAAAATTCTATCAGATACGCCACTTTTCATACAGTATCTTGAACAAACGATCTACTATTTAAAAGAAATGGTACTTGAGAATCACATGAATCAGTATAAAGAAGTACTCGAGCAATCCGTCGCGTATATTGAAAACCATTATTTTGAACCAGAGCTTTCTTTAAAAGAAGTGGCTGATCATGTCCATTTAAGCAGCTCACATTTCAGTACGATTTTTTCTCAAGGGATAGGACAAACCTTTATTGACTATCTCACTGAACAACGATTGAGCATGGCGAGACGTCTTTTGCGTGAAACAAATTTAAAACTCTCTGTCATTGCCTCGGAAGTGGGATACAATGACCCCAATTATTTTAGTTCTATTTTTAAACGAAAAGAAAAAATCTCGCCTAAAGAATACCGGAAAACGAAACAAAAAGGTGCGCACCCTTTACAAGAAAATAATTATCAAGTCAATAAATAAGCAATATTCTATCAAAATATTTTTTTCAGTTTAGTCTGAAAAAGTTGTTACTTTCTTCATCGAACTACTTGCTATAATTATAGAAATAATGAAAAAAGAAAGGAATACGCGTGTGAAAGCAGAACTAAAAAAATTACCTGTGATTATTGTTGGAATCATTAGTATCACTGTGGGACTAAACATGTTTTTACTTCCGCATCAAATTGCTTCAGCAGGCGTAGGATCAATTGGTTTTCTTCTAGAAATGGTCTTGCTGATTGACCGGACATTGATAGTTTGGGCAATCAACCTAGCGATGCTTTGCTTAGCTTTTATCTTTCTGGAAAGAGCAGTCTTTTTTAAAACTCTGATAGGTAGCTTGATATTTCCGATTATTTTAGCATACACACCGACTTTGGTACTCACTCAATTTTTTCCGATTGCCTTGGTCGCCGGCAGTTTTCTATTTAGTCTAGGCATATTTATTCTTTACCAAATCGGTGCATCAAACGGTGGCGTGACAGTTCCTCCGTTGATTTTCAAAAAATATTTTGGAATCGAACATGCTTTAGGCGTATTACTGACAAATACTGTGATCATTGTTTTAAACCTTGTGATTCTGGGGGTAAGTCAAGCGGTGATCTCTGCCATCTCTATCTATCTGATTTCATTTTTCATGAAAAAATTATTACAATTCCAAACTCAATTTTTAGCTATTAAGCCAATCAATTTAGTAAATGAGCGTGCTCCTATTCTAGATGAACAAACTAATAAAAATCTGGCGGAATAAATATTGTGACAGCTAGCTATACGAAAACAGACCACAAAAACCCAAAAATAGTTTCCTATTTGGGGATTTTATGGTCTGTTTTTTTGAGTTACATCAAAGGGACTTCTTTAAAAATAAAGCGTCTAGGACATTAGTTCTCTTACATATTATAAAACTGAATAAACGGCGAGAACAGAAGGAATCCCTTCGGAAATAAGACGCCATCCACAAAAATTTAAAGAACGATTTTCGTGGATGACGTCTTATTTCTCGAGGCTAAACACTTCTGTTCCGACCTCTGATTTATCAAAGTTACAGTATCCTATCTGTAACTTATATTCTACTTTTTATCCTCTTTGTTTTCTTGTTCTTCTTCCTCTTTGATCACACGTTCAACACGATCTTCATCATTTTGTAAATCACGACGTTTACGTTTGAATAGTCCGAAGAATCCCGCAAAAGCAACAAGTATACCACCTACAAATTTTCCAAACACACCTGAAGTGGAACCAGTCTTAGGTAATTGCTTACCTGACATATCTTCAGTATCACTTACCTCTTGTGTATTAGCCGTTTGGTTATTCGTTTGCTCATTACTAGATGAGTCATTGTTAGATCTGTTATCACCTATTGTTTGATTTCTTGCACCTTGATTTTCTATATCAGTAGTCTCTCTTGACGTGGTCATACTTGGATCAGTAACGTCTCCTCCCTTAATGTCAGAATCGACTTCTGGGGTTATCGTGCCTAAACCAGTTTCGCCTCTACCTGTACCTGGATCTACCTCTGGGGTGCCGGTGCTCGGATCGGTTTCGCCTCCGGTTGCTGGATCTACTTCCGGTGTGCCAGTGCCGGAATCGGTTTCGCCGCCGGTGCCTGGATCGACTTCCGGTGTACCAGTGTTCGGATCGGTTTCGCCGCCGGTGCCTGGGTCTACTTCTGGGGTACCGGTATCGGGATCTGTTTCTCCGCCTGTGCCTGGATCTACTTCCGGGGTACCAGTGTTCGGATCTGTTTCGCCTCCGGTTCCTGGGTCTACTTCTGGGGTACCGATATCGGGATCTGTTTCTCCGCCCGTGCCTGGATCGACTTCCGGCGTTCCTGTGCCTGGATCAGTTTCGCCGCCGGTGCCTGGATCTACTTCCGGGGTACCAGTGCCCGGATCTGTTTCGCCTCCGGTTCCTGGATCTATTTCCGGTGTACCTGTGCCCGGATCGGTTTCGCCTCCGGTGCCTGGGTCTACTTCTGGGGTACCGGTATCGGGATCGGTTTCGCCTCCCGTACCTGAGTCTACCTCTGGGGTACCTGTGCCGGGATCGGTTTCGCCTCCGGTTCCTGGATCTATTTCCGGTGTACCAGTGCCCGGATCGGTTTCGCCTCCCGTGCCTGGGTCTACCTCTGGGCTACCAGTGTCCGGGTCAGTTTCGCCGCCTGTACCTGGATCAACTTCTGGGGTGTTCGTATTCAGATCTTTGCCTGGTATTGTGATATCTAATCCTGGAATGCTTGCACCTGGTTGACTTGGCAAAACAGGGTTGACAGTTGGAATACCTGCTCCTGGTTTGTCTGGAAGCACTGGGTCTACCTCTGGGGTACCAGTGCCGGGATCGGTTTCTCCGCCCGTGCCTGGATCTACCTCTGGCGTGCCTGTGCCTGGATCGGTTTCTCCGCCACCTGTGCCTGGGTCTACCTCTGGTGTACCTGTTCCGGGATCTGTTTCGCCTCCCGTGCCTGGGTCCACCTCTGGCGTGCCAGTGCCGGGATCCGTTTCGCCGCCCGTTCCTGGGTCGACTTCTGGGGTGCCGGTGCCGGGATCTGTTTCGCCTCCCGTTCCTGGGTCTACTTCCGGTGTGCCAGTGTCGGGATCGGTTTCTCCGCCTGTTCCTGGGTCTACCTCTGGCGTGCCAGTGCCTGGATCGGTTTCTCCTCCACCTGTGCCTGGGTCGACCTCTGGCGTGCCAGTGCCGGGATCTGTTTCTCCGCCACCTGTACCTGGGTCTACCTCTGGCGTTCCTGTTCCGGGATCTGTTTCTCCGCCTGTTCCTGGGTCTACCTCTGGCGTGCCGGTGCCGGGATCTGTTTCTCCACCTGTTCCTGGGTCTACCTCTGGCGTGCCAGTGCCTGGATCGGTTTCTCCTCCACCTGTTCCGGGATCGACTTCTGGGGTGCCGGTGCCCGGATCGGTTTCGCCGCCACCTGTACCTGGGTCTACCTCTGGCGTGCCTGTGCCTGGATCAGTCTCTCCGCCACCTGTTCCGGGATCTACTTCCGGCGTTCCAGTGCCGGGATCTGTTTCTCCACCTGTTCCTGGGTCTACCTCTGGCGTGCCAGTGTCGGGATCTGTTTCTCCACCTGTTCCTGGATCGACTTCTGGGGTGCCGGTGCCCGGATCGGTTTCTCCTCCGGTTCCTGGGTCTACCTCTGGCGTTCCTGTTCCGGGATCGGTTTCGCCTCCACCTGTGCCGGGATCTACCTCTGGCGTGCCGGT
>NZ_PUAP01000013.1 GCF_002947535.1 Enterococcus mundtii | reverse complement strand
CACGATTAAAGGCATGGAAGACATTCGAGGATTATATAAGAAAACCCGAAAAGAAGGCACTCTCTTCGGGTTTTCGGTCTGTACTGAAATCAAGGTATTATTGGGAATCCCAGCTTAAATCATAGATACCGTAAGGGATTTTATTCTTTATTTAAAACTTTGCAACAGAACCGCTTAGATCAATGCCTTCCACAATGGTTTTGTAAGAAGCTGACGTTTTTAAATAAATACAAATTAGGGATTCAATATGCTTTAAAACCCAGGTATAGTAATGGTGCATTGGAAAGAACAAATAATAAGATAAAAGTGATAAAACGAGTAGCCTACGGCTATCGAAATTTCCACAACTTTCGAGCAAGAATTTATCTCATTCAAGGCTTGATCTTCCAAGTAAAACAAAAACCAGTTAAGCACTCTGCCTAACTGGTTATGACTAAATTTTCAGTTGTCTCTCTACCAGCACTAAATGTCGAAGAGCCAAAAATCTGAGCCAGAATGAGGTTCGTTCTGACCCAGATTTGATTTTGCACAACTCATCAGTCCTTATTAACAAAGAGCTCATATTCCTCATGTTGAGAATACGAAGGCCATGTACCAGCTTATTGGTTTAGTATATAAAATTACTCATTATTTTCGTCATATTCCATCTCATCTTCAGTTACCCACATATGATTCTTAACTTCTTCTTGACCATCGGTTGGAGTGTAATTAACAACGTAAACAGTTCCTGTAATAGATTTATCTACTTTTGCTTCAGCTCCCATCATCCCATCCATGTGATCGGCATTCAAGATAACAGTATCGCCCTCATTTGCTACAGTCTCAGTATCTTTTAACTCTTCTTGTACTACCCATCGATGATTGTTAACCATTGGTCCCCCAGTTTTTGGCTCATAGCTTACTTCATACATTGTAGTATCAAAGGCCCCTACAACTTGAGCATTTGCACCTTTCATCCCTTCCATATGATCGCCTAGCAGTATAACATTACTTCCCACCGGGAATTTAGGGTTTGCAGCATCTTTCATTGAAGAAGGAACCATACCTTCGTGATTCATTCCCTCCATACTATTCATTTCACTAGACGCTGTAGAAGTCGATTCCTCGTTTGTGCTTTTAGAATTATTCGATTCACTTTGATTGCTACACGCTCCTAAAAATACAATAATTCCAAGACTTGCAAATACTAATTTTGTCATCTTTTTCACTGTCTTCATCCTCCTTTAATTAATCACATTTAGGTCATCTCATAAATTTGTAATCCAAAAACTTCTTTTTTAATTGTAGCTATTGATAAGTCCTTCTTAGAAAAGATTACTACAGAATTTGATAAGATATCTAAATGAACTTTTTCGACACTATCTATCGAAATCAGTTGAAAAAATATTTTTTTTGCCCAACATTCACATACTAGTTTAGCAATTTTTATCTGTTTTTGAAACAAATAACTCTCCTCCTTTATTGAAATGGTAACTTTATAACAAATTTAGTTCCTAGACCTAATTTACTTTTTACAGTTATACTACCTTTATGCGCTTCAATAACGCTCTTTACAATAGCTAATCCGATACCTTGCCCCCCTAAAGCTCTACTTCTGGAGGGGTCAGCCATATAAAATCTATCAAAAATATGAAGTTGCTGATCTTTTTCTATACCAATGCCGTTGTCTTCAACAATTAAAAGAACATGGTCTTTATTTTTACTTATAGAAAACTTAATGGTTCCATCCTTTTGCGTAAATTTAATAGCATTACTCAAAAGATTGATAACAACTTGGTTCATTTTATCTTTATCTGCAAATATATTGATGTTATCCCCTTGGATTTCAACATGAAGGTTTTTTGACTCAAATTTGCTGGAGAAATTTTCAATAACGGATTCGATCAACTTATATATGCTAAACTCAGTTTTATTTAAATGATCATACTTTGCTTCAATTTTGTTGATTACTTCTATATTTCCAATTAAACGAGTTAGACGATCTATTTCATCATAACAAGATTGTAGGCGCTCGGGAGTTATTTTCCAGACTCCGTCAATCATTCCTTCCACATTGCCTTTGAGGGTAGCTAATGGAGTTCTTAATTCATGTGAAATATCAGTAGTTAATCTTTTTCGAAGTCCATGCTGTTTCTCCAACTGATTACTTAAATCATTTAGGGAATCAATCAAGGAATTAATTTCAATAATTGAAGTTTCTTGTGGGATTTTATCAGCATATTCCCCACGGGTTAATTTATGTGTAAAGTCGCTTACATGCTTTAGTGGTAATCCTAATCTAGCAGAGATCCACGAAGCAAGTATAAATGATACAAGAAGAGCTGCAATAGCAACATACATTAAACTTTGTTTCATACTGGAGATAAACAAGGCATCGTGCTCTGTATAAGCAAAAGGTCCGAAATAATAAAACGTTACTTTTCCAAACTCGTTTCCATCATTAATTAACTTCTTTTTCGCTTCTATTGTTTCGTCTAGTTTCACACTTTTTTTCTCAGAAACTTTCAAGGCATTTTTTTTCAGTTTGTCCTGTGCTGACTTCAAATTTTTTCCTTTAAGTTCCCAAACCATGTTGCCTTGTTCGTCTTCTATAGAAAAATAAATATTATTTTCTAATGCTTTCTCAGATAGTGCTGCAAGTTCCTCGCTGTTCCATGTTTCTCCACTATTTAACCACAATAAATCAATTGTATATACATACTGATTCAACAAATCTTCTTGTCGCTCTTCTACGTATTTACTAAAATGATTGTTCGTCAAACTTAATGCGACTAAACTAATCGATCCTATTATTAATGTTGCGATTGCTAAAAAGGAAAGAACTAATTGAGTTTTTATCGTTCTTTTTCTCATTAGTGGCCACCAAATCTATATCCTGTACCATGGACTGTCAAAATATACATAGGTGATTTAGCATCATTCTCAATTTTATGTCTTAAGTTTTTTATATGAGAATCGATGCTCCTATCTAGTCCATCAAATTCTATTCCCTTAACTTTCTCTATCAAATCACTACGAGAAAAGACTTTATTAGGTGTGGATATTAGGGCGTGTAGAATATCAAATTCAGTTGTTGTGAGGTTTAATTCCACTTGATGTAGATAAACTTGGCGACTTTCAGGATATACTATCAATTCCCCATTACTTGAAGAAAGCTTATTAGGATTTGATAAGGTCTCAGTTCTGCGCAATACAGTTTGTATTCTCGCAACTAATTCTTTGGGACTAAATGGTTTAATCATATAGTCATCGGCACCTAACTTGAGACCAGTAAGAATATCATCCTCATCAGACTTAGCTGTTAACATTATAATTGGTACATTTGATACTTCTCTGATTTTTCTACACACAGTCAATCCATCAGTATCCGGAAGCATTAAATCTAACACAACTAAATCAGGATTATTTTTCTCGAACTTTTCCAATGCCATTGCACCACTTATTGCTTTATAAACTGAATAATGATTAGCAACTAGATAGGCATCAATAATTTCCAAAATTTTTTCTTCATCGTCCACAATAAGAATTTTCATAGACAATCATCCTTCTTAAATTATTTTCTATTTAATTTCCATTTGTCCCATCATGCCATACTCTTCATGTTCTAATATATGACAATGATACATGAAAATACCCTTATGGTCGAATTTCACAAGAAGTTCTACTGTTTCATCCGGATTTACCAGCACAGTATCTTTCCATCCCTGCTCGTTTAGTGCGGGCTGATTTCCGTCTCTAGATAAAATTTGAAACTGAACACCATGGATATGGAACGGATGAATCATTCCTCCCATCATACTATTAGTATTGTTAACTTCCCAAATCTCTTGAGTATCTAGTTTTTTAAATAAATCTATTCTTTCCATATCAAACTGCTTATTGTTGATGTTTACCATGTGAGACATTCCTCTTAAATTAATACTTTGTCTTGCTAAATCTTCCAATTTCTTTTCATCTAAAGTACTAATAGTATTTAGACTATCAGAGGGAGTAAACTCTTTGTTTTCTATCGTATTCTCAATTCTCATTGTCAAGGCAACCAAATTATTTGCTAGTAAATGAATTACCTCACCTTTTTTATAATTCTGAGTATCCACTAATATTTCTGCCCTTTCCCCGGGGGCTAAAAGTAGTTTACTAAGTTTAACAGAAGTATTCAGAAAACCACCATCTGTAGCAATTTGGTAGAATGATTCATCTTTATCCAAAGTAAAAGTGAAGTTTCTTGAATTAGATCCATTAACAATTCTATACCTCATCCATCGGTTTTTTATCTCAATATATGGATTGATAGTGCCATTAGTAAGCAACGTCTCCCCTTTTGTTCCATCAGAGTTAAAATCATTTTCATAGTTAATTTGATTAGTGGAGCTGAAAGATTTATCTTGCACAATCAAGGGAATGTCGTCGACACCATATTTGGAAGGTAAATCTAATGATTTTGAGTTGTCATCATCAATATACATCAAACCTGCTAAACCCTTATAAACTTGAGATGCTGTTTCTCCTTCCGGATGGGGATGAAACCAGAGTGTAGAAGCTTCTTGATCAACCTCGAATGTTACACTTTTTTTCTGTCCTGTTTCTATAATCTGATGTGGACCTCCATCTGCATCAGAAGCTACTTTCAAACCGTGCCAATGAAAAGATGTGCTAGCATCAAGATTATTGGTTGTATTGATAGTAACTTTTTGACCTTTTTTCAGTCTAATAACTGGTCCTAAAAAATCCCCGTTATAGCCTAATGTTTCAGTTTTTTCTCCATCCATTATTTGAACTTCTCCGTTTTGAGCAACTATATCATATATCACATTTTCTTTGCTTTTTGAAGATGGTTCAAGAACAGGGGGAATCAATAGTTGTCTCTCCGTTTGGTGTACTACCTTCAAATCAGCTTCTTGATTATCCCCCATCATATTGGACATTCTACTTGAGATTTGTCGTTGTTCTTCTTGAAAGACAACTTCAGCATGCTCCTCCTTGTTCTGCTGTTGAATCAATATGAAAACACCGCCTAGGGTCAACATTGATATTGTTGCTGCTAACCAAATATATTTATTATTCTTCAACCCATCATCTCCCATATCTATTATGTAGTTACCATAAAAAAAATATGTGGAGATTTTGTGTTGATTACCCCACATATACTTATACTTATATAGATATGTCCCTAGTTACAGTATACTTTGTATTTTTTAGTAGTTGATTTAAGAATGTTAAAGTTAATTTTGAATCAGCATCGAAAGTAACTGTACCTCTAGCCAAATCAACTATTTTTACACTGACTGTTGGCTCTGCTTCCAAAGCATTTCTTACTTTTGATGCACACCTTGAGCAATTCATTCCGTCAATAACCACTATTTGCAAATATTTCATCATAAAATTCCTTCTTTCTTAAAAAAGTCGCCTATATTGGATTTACTAATCTAATCAATCTTTTAAGAATTGTCTTACAAGTATCATAAGGAAAATTTATGGAGAAACCATGTATAGAGTTTGTTTTAGAGCTTTTAAATATAGGATAGATACAGATTGATTTGTTTAGTGTATGATTGCATATCATGTACATATATCGCTAAGTATCGCGCCCAAAACATAGGTTTCGAGTTTCATGAATATCCTAACAGGTAGAAGTGCTATGATGATATTCGATAAGCATCCTAATATGAAATATAAGTTTAGAACTGCTATTTTGGATAGTTCTTCCTCCTATTCAAATAAATAATTGTTCTACATAAGAATTTCACAATCCTCTCTACCCTCCTCTACTACCAAGTGAAAATCCATTTCAACTAATACCAAAAACCTACATTGGGATTCCAAAGGATTTTTGAGTTCAAAAAAACATGAAATGCCTCTCAGAAATCCGTCCATTGGATTCAACATATACTTATGCACAAAAAGCAGTGAATAAATTTAAAAAACTGGTTTTTCTATATATCTCAATTTGAAAAAGTAGAATATAGAGGAACTTTCTTACCATAAGAATTCACATATTTAATATGATGATTCACCAAACTTATAATGCCTTATAATTCGTATTTTTCAACAATTGATTAATAACGCTAATTGATAAATCTGTCTTTGTTGCAATAGTTACTAAACCTTCTTCGAGATTTACTTTCCTAACAGAAATTGAGGGATTCTTTTCTAATGCATACTTAATTTCTCCGGCGCATCCTAGACAAGCCATTCCACTAATAAATAAGGTCTGTAAATGTTCAGTCATAAGACAATCACCTTTCCTATTTGACTTTGAAGTTTTTTAAGCGAAGTGAATTTAAAAGTACTGTTATTGAGCTAAAACTCATAGCAACTCCTGCAATTAACGGGCTTAATAAAGGCCCCCAAAAAATGTTCAAAACATCCATCGCTATTGGAACACTTAACATGTTATAAGCAAATGCCCAGTACAAATTTGACTTTATATTCCAAATTGTTTTTTGCTTAAATCAATCCTGGACATTAGCAATTGCAGATCGTTGTTCATTAATATTATATCCGCAGATTTCATCGCTATATCAGTACCAGAACCCATCACAAAACCTATATCCGCTTGAGCGAGGGCAAGTGCATCGTTTATCCCATTACCTACCATTGCAACCTTATGTTCTTTTGACTGCAACATTTTAACATAATGGGCCTTTTCATGAGGTAATACCTCACTAATAACGTTGGCGATCCCAACTTGATTAGCAATTGCCTGTGCAGTAAGTTTACTATCACCCGTGAGCATAACCATATTGAGGCCAAGTTTATTCAACTTCTGAATTGCTGATGCACTTGCTGGCTTTACAGTGTCTTCAATCGCAATTATTCCGAGAAATATACGATCATTTGCAATATACACTGGTGTCTTTCCTTTAGATGCTAAATTATCTGAGATTAACTTAAATTTACTAATGTCTATATTCAACTGTTTAAAGAATTCTTCATTTCCTAAACTTACTTCGGTACCTTTCAAAATAGCATTAATGCCCAATCCAGGGAAAGATTCGAATATACTAGGTTCAACCAAATCAATCCCCACGATTTCGTCTTCTTTTACAATTGCCTCCCCAAGTGGATGCTCGGTTGCTTTTTCAGCAGAGGCCGCTAAAAACAAGAGAAGGTTTTTATCCATATTTTCTGCAAGTATTATATCTGTTACCACAGGTTTTCCTTTTGTAATCGTACCAGTTTTATCAAATAATATTGTTTTTACGTGGTGAGTTGTTTCTAAAGCTTCACCACTTTTAATTAAAATACCATTTTCAGCGCCTTTTCTCATACCAACCATAATAGCTGTCCGTGTAGCTAAACCGAATGCACAAGGACATGCTATAACTAAAACTGAAATGAAGACTGATAATGAAAACGAAATACTTTGTCCGGATAGTGCCCAAAGTAGACTAGATCCAATCGCAACTACAATAATGATATATACAAAGTAACTTGATATGATATCAGCCAGTTTTTCGATTGGAGCTTTCAAAGATTGTGCATCATCCACTAGTTTGCTTATTTGAGCTAAAGTGGTGTCATTACCAATATGAGTTGTTTCATATCTTATTACGCCATTTTTGTTTATACTGGGTCCTATTAATCGGTCATTAGCTTTCTTTTCAACAGGAAGATTTTCACCAGTAGGCATAGATTCTTCAACTAAAGTCTTACCTCTTCTTACAATACCATCCAGGGGCAAACGTTCTCCTGGTTTTGCTATGATCAAATCTCCTACTAAAACTGATTCAATAGGAACAGTCTGTTCCTTATTATGCCTGATAGTTTTCGCTTTATTTGGGAGTCATCCTCATTAATTTTTGTAGTGCTTCAGATGTCTTATCTTTCGGTCTTATCTTTCGTCACCAACTCCAGGCATTTCTGTAGTCTGATTAGCGTTAATATCACTGCTGATGCTCCAAAGTAGAGCTCTTTTGTATAGAGATAATTTCCGAATATAATCTGTATTGTTGCAAAGGTGCCGTATAAAAAAGCAATACTTGTACCTAAAGCAATTAATGTATCCATATTCGGATGTTTTTTCATGAGTGCGGAAAATCCAGTTTTATAATAGTCTTTATTGGCCAATATAACCGGAGTGGTAAATATCAATTGCGTCAGCGAAAAAAAACTAGGGTTTGTCGTAGAATCAATTATTTCAAATAGGGGTAACTCAAGTATATTTGCACTAGCAACATATAGAACAGGAATTGTAAATAGCATTGACGTGATAAATCTTCGCCTTAGCTTCTGTTGCTCTTGTTCTTTTGTTTTATAAATTACTTGTTCCTCCTCTTCAGAAAGAGCATATAGCTGATATCCAAGAGTTTTGACAACATCACTTATTTTTGCAACCGCTGAAGGGTCAGTTGATATTACCGAGAGTTTTTCTGCTTCAAAATTTACGTAGGCATATCTGACATAAGTCATTGATTTAACAGCACTTTCAATTTTGTTAGCGCATGACACATAATTCATTCCGCTTATTCCAAATTCCTTTATCTCAGTTTTTTTTCGAATCTCAGCGTCATAACCAATATCTTGAATAGCTGTTATAACTGTATGATTAAACAAAACACCTTCATCATATTCCAATTTTAGAACCTCAGTTGTTAAGTTAACTTTAGCAAAATATACTCCATCCAACTCATTAATTTTTTTCTCTATTGTTGTTGCGCAAACTGCACAAGTCATTCCATAAAGATTATATTTTGTAATCATTAAATTCCTCCGTGTCAGAACGTTTAACCAATCCATTTAGATAGTAGCTTACTTCTGAGATACAATCTTCATCCATTCCAGAAAGTAACCTTTGTATTTCGGTTTCTAAAAATTCTTGCTTCATAATCAGTGAAGTGTAGTATCTTTGGTTACTTGAAGTGTTAAACGTGATCACATTTTTATCTAACAACCTTCTTATTAACGTTTTTGTTGTGGAGGGATGCCAACTATTACGCTATTGCATTCCATGTGTTATTAAACCACATGTTACTGGTTCATATCTCCAGATAAACTTTAAAACATCTAACTCTGAATTCGACACCTGTATTTTGTGTTCAACCAAGACCATCCCTCCTTAGGCTATTCATAAAGTACGTTCTTCTTTACTAAACAAATGATAAATTGTTGTCAAAATAGAGACACTTATAGTAACAATTAATAAAAAGCATAAAAAGAAAAATGTTTCCGGTAAAAAACTGATAATTGGATCTGTACGATAGTCAAACATCCAATCATCATTGTCAAAAAATACTTGATGAAAAAGCACAAATGCTTTATCAAAAAACAAAAGTGCTATTACACAGACTGATATTATCATCCACTTGATTAAACTAGTGATTTCTCTGACTTGATCACGCGTTACTAGTTTTTTTCTGTTTAAGTACAAAAGAACGCTGCTCGTAGAGAGAAGTAATGAGTAGTTAAGCTGGAATAAAAATTTAACATCTTTAAAATGATTTATACCGCGATCTGAGACGTATAGATTATCAAAAACCAATTCTTTTTGAAAAGGATTATTTAAATAGCCCATTAAATTTCTAAAATCTTGATTAACTTGAGATCTATTCCAGTTTTGAAAATTTATATCGCTTTGAAAGAATAAATTGATTTTGAGCAAACCAGGAAAGTTGATTGTCAATGTAATCGCGAGGGATATAGCAAAGACAAAAAATAATAGAAATAGCATGCTTTTTTTCATTAAATTAATATTTATATTAGATCACTCCTTTTAATATAATGATAAAAAATACTTGTGTAGAAAATGTGTAACAATGTATCTGTCAAAAAGTCTACATAAAATTTCCATAATAGCCTGCTATAGTCAAAATAAGTTCAATAGGAAGGAGGGAAAAATTTGAGAGAACCCTACGACAGAGTATTTATTTCGTTTGGCCCATTTACTATTTATTGGTATGCCGTTTTCATAGTGTTTGGGATCATAATCGGATATTTTGTTGCTAATAGAAGAGCAAAGCGTGCGGCATTGCCTGAGGATACAATTGTTGACCTGTTGTTATATGGATTGCCAGTTTCTATTATATCGGCCAGATTATACTATGTCCTTTTTGAATTACCTTTGTACATTGATGATCCTTTAAGTATCTTTAAAATTTGGGAAGGTGGTCTAGCAATACATGGTGGATTAATTGGTGCTGTATTGACAGGGGTTATTTATTGCAAGAAGAAACATCTTTCTTTTTGGAATGTTGCTGACGTAGTTGCTCCCAGTATAGTAATTGGACAAATCATTGGACGATGGGGAAATTTTATGAATCAAGAGGCCTATGGAGAAACTGTAGACATAGAGTTCCTGCAATCTATGAAACTCCCATCTTTCATAATTGATCAAATGTATATTGATGGGGCCTACCATCATCCGACTTTTTTATATGAATCTTTATGGAATTTAGGAGTACTCATTATTTTGCTTCTGGTGTCTAGAAATAGAATGTTCTTTGGGCAAATATTTTTAATTTATGTTTCACTATATTCCGTTGGGAGATTCTGGATTGAAGGTTTACGGACTGACAGTTTAATGCTAACAGCAAACTTGAGAATTGCTCAAGTCCTGTCCATAGTCCTGTTAATTGGCTCTATATTAACTTACATCTATCTCAAAAAATCTAAGGAGGAAGATTTACATGGAAGCATTACTTAATTTCTTACCACTACTATTATTACTAATTTGCCCTATCTCAATGATGTTTATGCATAAAGGGCACGGACATGCTGGGCATCATCATATGCATGAAGAAGATCATTCAAAACACACTGGTTCCGAACATGATATAGCTAGTTTAAAAATCCAAACTGAGCAATTAAAAGAAGAAGTTGCTACTCTAAAGAACTTAGTTAAGGAGCGATGACAATGCAGTGGTTATTACTTTTATTATGTCCGATAATGATGATATTTATGATGAGGGGTATGCACTCAGGATCGCATAATGAAAAAGATGACGAACAATTGAAACAGGATCTTGAAAATTTAAAAGAGCAAAATGATATCTTAAGTAGTGAACTAAGCGATTTGAAATCACGGTTAAAATAAGTTAAAGGAGTGTGATTTATATTTCACACTCCTTTAAAATTCACTAAATTCATGGTTCAGAATAGAAATGGTTCTATCAAAATATTTAGTCTAACTTTACTCTTTATAAAACGAATAAGGCATGCGTGGTTTATAACCTTTCTTTATGTATTTCTGACACCAAAGAAAATGATCCATATCATTCCATCCACTCGATGCATTCCACCAGGAGTCCATAACATTTCTTGGTGTATGGACTACTCCATACACCAAGAAATTCTAGAAGTAAGATTTATTGTTTCTTTTTTAAGTGCAAATAAAACCATTATCTCCGATGAATATAAGGAAAATAGCTTTTTAGATAACATTTCTAGGTTATGAATGGATAGTAATCACTCTATCCGCAATTTTCTTCAACGAAAAGTTACTAAAATAGAAACATGAGCAGCATTAATGTGATGATTTTCTTCTTGATGTTATCAGGACATTCAATAGCAATGAGCACCATTATAAATGTGGGGACTACGTGAAAAAAAAAGAAAGATTGATTTCTAATTCTGCCAAAATGCTTATTTATACTATAATTAAACGTATTAATTTTAACTTCTTTGTCCAGAATAACTACCGAACTAGTTCACCACTTGGATAATGAGATATCGGGGCTAATATTGTAAAATCTTTGCCAAATTTCTTCATAAAATTAGCATGTTTCTCCAAATCTGTAAACAGAATGTATCGCAAGTGATCATGCAAATTTTGATTACGCATATAATGTGGTCTATTAAATTGTGCTCGTATTTCCTCTTCACGTTGATTTGGTGATACGATATACATCATCAAATTTTCTTGATGAATCGAATACAAATCATCCATTCGATTCATCCCAGAAATTATTGATGTCGACTTTTCAACCTCAAAAGCACACACCGGTTCCCCATTTTTTGAAAACCAAATAACATCAATCAAACCAATTGTCCTACTTAACGAAATTGGTAATTGATAGATTTTTTCCGGTAACAGAGGTAAAGAAACATCTCCTAAGCGATTCCCATCTACCATTCTATTATGATCATTTGAGGCAATCCACGCATGATAACCTATCTCATTACCTAAAGTAGCTAAGATATATTGGATTTTTTGGTGTACATTTTTGGAATCTTCTTTTTCCAGCTTCTTTTTTATTAATTTCTGAGTGTTACTTTCTGAAATTCTGATATACTCCTCTTCATTTTCGCGAACAATATAGTTTAGTTTACCAATATCAAATAAAAAAGCTGAAATAGCACCCAAATCTTTCGAAAATTGTCCTCCTCTGCAGTTGAGCTCAATCATACCATCACGAAGTTTAAAATAGTCTTCCCATTTACCTAAGCGAATTTTTGAACCCGTTAGATAATTATATCCATTGACAATAGCTGTGTTAAAAGGAGGAAAAATGGTGGGTTCAAGAAAATATAAAATGTTTGCGACAGCGGGACCAAGCCCTCTGATTTTCTTTTCTGTTAGAATATTTACAGTTAATAACATTTTTATTTCTTGATTAGCTTTAAGAATTTGATCAAGACAATGTGAAAAAGCTAACTGATTTTCCCTATTTTCATAAATATCTGGAATTCTCAATTTAGGTTTCCACATAAATGCATGTTTGGCTCCTTTAAAAATTTCTGTTTGTTCTGCAATTACATCCATTATGTCCTCTAATGCTGAATTTTTAAAGTCTGTTGGAAAGGTTCCGTTATTGACATGTTTGATAAATAGTTGTACATATTTTCTAACTCTTTTAAACGCTCTCAAGCGTTTTTCACTTTTTATAAACCAAGTTTGATAAAGTAAATTTTCGCGTGTTTTGTATTGATTAAATACATCTGTTAAATAAGTATTATCCACTGTAATGATAACCACCATCCCTATTAATATCAATTATTAATATTTTTATAACCTAGTCATCTCTAATAAAACGTGCTACATGCAACATTCCTAATATAATCAATTATAACGATAGTAGTTACTTTGGCCTGATATCTATGACTTTTCTTATTAAAAGTCTAGTTCGGCTCCATTCTGTAATCAATGTAAATGTAGGATTTGTATTATTTATTAGTCATACTAATAAATTAATGGATTCTCTTCTATTCCTAAAATTTCAACAATCAATTTATGAGGTAAACATATACTCATTTCCCCTGGTCTACTAATCCAGCCTGTATGAACAGCAATTTGATCAGGACTATTATCTTCTTTTACCCTAATTTTCCCTGGAGCTACTTCAATAATATTGTATTTCCCTTTTTGAGGATAATATGTTTTTTCTAAAGACTCACTATGGTGTTAGTATCAAATCTTAGACAGCTTTTCGTAGAGACAAGAATAAATTAAACTTATCTACGAGAGGATGAATTTTTATGACCCGATATAAAGAAAATTTTAAACAGATGATTGTTGAACTGAATCAAACTGGACGTTCTGTTCGAGGGTTGGCGAAAGAATATGGCTTATCTGAAGCAACGATTTACAAATGGAAGAATTTATATTTACCTAATCAGTCCACAGGACTGACTGGAAAAGAAGTGGCTGAACTGAGAAAAGAAAATGCTCGTTTGAAAGAGGAACTTGAAATCTTAAAAAAAGCCGTAGCCATATTCTCTCGAAAAACCTAAATTCGCTTGTTCAATTTATTGAAAAGTGGTGTAAGGATTACACTGTTTCTTTGTTGTGTCGGTTATTAGAAATCCCTAGAAGTGTCTATTATTTTTATAAGAACAAACCATTGACAGTTACAGAAATCAGAAATAATACGTTGAAAAAGAAGATTTCAACTATTTTTTTTACGAATAAACAACGCTATGGCGCCACAAAGATCCATCAAGTTTTATTAAAAGAAGGTATTTCAGTGTCTCTTAAACATGTCCAAAAGCTAATGAAACAATTAAATTTAAGGTCGATTGTAGTTAAAAAATATAGACCTCAAAGATCTAATAGACCGATTATTTCAAAAGAGAACCTCTTAAATCAGGACTTTTCTACTAAGACTATCTGTGAGAAATGGGCAGCTGACATTACTTACATTCCTACTAAGAAAAATGGTTGGTGTTACTTATCTTCAATCATGGATTTACACACGAAAAAGATTATTAGCTATACATTTTCAAAACGAATGACTGTGGATTGTGTCATTCAAACGCTGAACAAAGCAAAAATGCAGTATGACATTCCAGAAGGAATGATTCTACACACTGACTTGGGTAGCCAATACACAGCCAGAGAAGTGGAACAATGGCTTGAAACCAACAAAATAAGGCATTCTTATAGTAGAAAGGGAATACCTTATGATAATGCTGGAATCGAATCTTTCCATGCTTCATTGAAAAAGGAAGAAGTCTACACGACTAGCTACTCAGATTTTGAAGAAGCAAATCGAGCACTATTTAGCTACATTGAAGGGTTTTATAACCGAAATCGAATCCATAGCTCGATTCACTATCTAACCCCACAGGAGTTTGAAGAGTTGGCAAAAGCAAAAATGACGTAACAGTCTCTACTAAAATATGTCCAAGATATTGACTCAAATCCACTAACTTGTGATAAGTTAAATTTGTCTACGACTTCTCCATCTATTTTAACAACTGCAATTACATCTTTACTTTCTCTATTATTTTCATTTTTATTAGTATCAAATAGTAAATATGGTAAAAATGATGCCATAATGACTCCAATAATAATGAGATAGTCCCAAGGTTTCGTAAGTCTCAATATTTTATCCACTAAATTCGTTCTCCTATATTAACTTTTGATATCATACTTTACAGTTGTGTGAATTTTATGTAGATATGTTTCTACTCCACAAAATCTCCATAAGTTTTAGTTATTTTAAATCTGTCTATTAAATTGAAATGTAGCATATGGATCCTATTACTTTATGTATAGTAATTCCAATTTCAGTTCCTAATAGAACCTGTAATACACATAAAAATAGAGAGGAGAATATTTGTAAAATATTTCTTCACAATTAAAAATAAGGGAAGTGAAAAATCAATTTGAAAAAAATAATTATATCTACCTCGGTCATTGTGTTTTCGCTATTTTTTAGTAATAGTATATTAGTTAAAGCGCAGACTATTGAGGAAAAAATTAAAGAAAAAAATGATAAAATTGAAACGATTGTGAAAGATCAAAAATCAGCTAAAATTTATCTTACTGATTTAGATAACAAAATAACTCAGCTAGAAAATGAATATCAAAAAGTGCTAAAGGAAAAAAACACATCTGAGAAAAAACTTACCGAAATTAATCAAAAAATTACTACTCTTGAGGAAAAAATACACCTTAGAAATAAACTTATCGAAGAACAAGCTCGGAATGCACAAGTAAATCAAAAAAGTGACTCTATAATATCTGTCATGGTAAACGCTGAATCATTATCAGATGCAGTCACAGCAGCCTTTGGTATGACTAAGCTTATTTCTGCTAGTAATGAGATTATGCAGGCTCAGATAGATGATAAAGAAAGTTTAGATGAATTAAAAAAAGAAGCTGAGAAAAAAGTTATAGATGCGGAAAAGGAAACTCGCTCTCTCGAAGAGAAAGAAAAAAATCTTATAGAAGCTAAATTGAATCAAAGTATAAAAATTAATGAGATATCCGCTTCTTTGGCGACAGAGCAATCCGAGAAAGAAAAATTTGAAAATCAAAAACAAGAAGCAGAAAAAAGAAGGGAAGAGGAACTTAAAGCCCTAGCAGAGGAAAAGAAAAAAGAAGCAGAAGCTGCGGCTATTTTAAAAGCTCAAGAGGAAGAATCTGCATCTATTATAAAAGATCAGAAAAACGAAGTATCACAAATAGATGGTAACGAAGACATAGGAACAGATCAAGGAAATACTGATACGCAGGAAGAAAAACAGATCACAAATGAAACTTCGGATAAAGAATCTAACTCAGTTAATCAAGATGAGTACCAAGACAACAATAATTCTTCCAATAATAATCAGGTTCAAAGCCCTAGTTCTTCTGGTTGGGGCGCACCCGTAGCCAACATTATTGTCACAAGTCCATTTGGTGGAAGAGCTGATCCTACTGGATTCTCTGGATCTTTTCACGATGGTATAGATATGGGTGGAACTTCGTCAACGCCTATCATGGCATCTAGATCAGGAACTGTAGTGCAGGCATCCTTTGATGGATCCGCAGGTAATTACATTATTGTTGATCACGGAGATGGCTACTACTCATATTACCTTCACCTAAGTAATTTTATTGCTACACTAGGCCAATCAGTGAGTGCTGGCCAGACCATTGGCACCATGGGGACTACAGGAAATTCAACTGGAGTTCATTTACATTTTGGAATAGCGACTAGCTCAAATTGGTCTGGATTCGTAGATCCTGCCCCATTTCTAGGAATCTAAAAATGATAAAAAGAATCAAGCGTATTTTTTTAAATTTACTTTTAATTACCATTTTTCTTATAGGCTTAGTTTTAATATTTAATTTTCAAATTCGATCTTACTTACTGAATAAACAAGTTCAACAATATGACATAGCAAATTATTCAAAGAAAGATTTGGAAGACAATCTGAAAAGGAAAGGAAACTTTGACTTTGATTCTGTTGAATCTATTTCAAATGAGTTAGTATTAAAAGCACAATTTAAAAATAGTGATTTACCTATAATAGGTGGTATCGCTATACCCGATGTAAAATTATCTTTACCCATATACAAAGGCTTAGACAATATTTCACTACTTTCTGGGGCTGGTACAATGAAATCAAATCAGCAGATGGGAGAACGAAATTATGCTTTAGCAAGCCATAGTGCTAAAGATAAAACTATATTATTTTCTCCATTAGAGTTTATTTCTCTAAAAGAAAAAATATATGTAACAGACTTAAAGAATATTTATATTTACCAAGTGTCTTTGAAAGAAAAAGTGGATCCATCAAAAGTAGAAGTCATTGATGATATTCCTAATAAAGAAATGATCACTCTTGTTACATGCGGGGATTTGGAAGCTGTAACGAGATTGATTGTACAAGGCACACTGATCGATACAGTTGAATTTAAGAATGCTAATCAATATATCCAATCTTTATTTAGCTAATATAAAAAGTCTTATCAGTCCTGACAGATTACGAGTAGTACTTTTTATCAAAGAAAGAAGGTGCTTTCTAAATTCAAATTGTTTTATGGTCATAATAAATTAAATAGGGAAACGAACGCGATTATAAGTTCGTTTCCCTATTTTTTATGAGTGTTTTTAATCTAATTGAAAAGAGCCCTTTTTGATCCAACCTCAAGAAAATTTTGAAAAAATCTTACTATGGAGCTAACTAGTAACGCACCCTATTTAATCAATTAGGAATTTGCTCATCTCCCCCTTGTCATTCTATAGTTTCTAGGGAAGATTCAGACTGTGATTTTCCTAAGGAATATCCTCGTAATGACCGCAAGTAGCAATATTAATAATTGATTCCAAAACCATAAAGCAAAATTTATTTCCTACACTACTAGCAAATAACCTAGAATCACTGACCAAAAAAATTCAGCTGATTAGTATTTTCTTCATATCCCATAAACCTAAGTCTAGAGCCCGTGCCATTAAATAGATACATAGGAAACTAAAAAGAAACGCATGCCATAGATTAAACATTCTCGACGAGTAATCTGCTTTGAGAGAAAGAAAGTCGGTACCACTACAAGTGATTGTATGTCACTATATATATGCGGATAAACTGATTTTGTTGTATTAACAAAGGTTCGATTAAAATAAACTCCGTTAAAAATCTTTGCTAAGAATTTAGTAAAAAAAGTTGATTCTATCGTTTGAACAGTGTTTCGAATCCCTTACGTCAAGTAGAACAATGTGGGGAGAATAAGTGCAGCCGTCATTAATAACGCTAATAGTGCATAAACAGTAAGTTTTAGCAGCATTCGACTAAATTCCGCAATTCGAAGATGCCTTCGATACCCCACAGCAAAAAAGAATAGAACTGAAAAAAAGTAACCATATATGCAATATAAAAATTCGAAACAATCAACAGAAAAATTCACACAATGTACCGCTTCAGCAGAATGTTCTTTTCAATGAAAAAGTGGATCTCGTCAATAATTAATGGTAAAAGAAAAAAGCATCCAGCCAAATAACATTTAAAAAATAGCCAGCCATTATACCAGAAAACATATAATTCAAAGCTTGCAACAGAACCCCTATTTTCAATCACTTCTGGTTTGTCATCCAGTCGAATTTTTTCCCTTTTTGATTCGATTTGGGAATTTCCTTGTTTTTCTTTTGAACGAAGATTCCCTCGTTGCGCTAACCGATGTATTAACGTATCCTGACTTACATCTAAAAAGAAAACAGCGCCTAAATTTTGATTCTGACTTTGTAGGTAAGCTTCGAGCATTTTTGCTTGCTGAAGGGTACGTGGGTAACCATCTAGAACAAAGCCATTTTCAACATCTTTTGCTTGTAAGCGACTCTTAACCAATGAGTTTATCCACTCATCTGGAACTAGCTCTCCTTTATTCATATATTCTTGCACTCTGAGTCCGAATGTATCTTTCTCCTTGGTTGCTTCTCGTAACATTTCACCAGTTGAAATAGCTGTCAGGTGGTACTCCTCTGCGATTCTTTTAGCTTGGGTGCCTTTCCCAGCACCAGGTAACCCTAAAAGGACCAGCCTCATAATTTTTCCTCCTTATAAACTAAAAAAGGAAGAGATGATTTTTTAAATTATTTCATCTCTTCCTTTCCTGTGAAACTATTGTATTTTTACACGATAAGGTCATTCAATTATTTCATGTGCCAAATAACTGTTTATTTTGGCTCTAATTTCAATGTCATAGCATTGATGGCAACAATTACAGTCGAAAGTGACATCAAGACGGCACCGACTGCTGGAGTTAATGTTATGCCAATTGGTGCTAGTATTCCTGCAGCTATTGGGATCGCGATAAAGTTATACCCTGCTCCCCAAACAAGATTTTCTTTCATCTTACGTGTGGTCTTCTGAGCCAACTCGATAAAGGATTCAATGTCGCCAGGGTCTGACTGTGTCAAGATGACATCGGCTGAATCCAATGCTACTTGAGTTCCGGCACCAACAGCTATACCAACGTCTGCTAATGCAAGAGAAGGTGCATCGTTGACCCCGTCACCGACCATGATAACTTTCTTTCCTTCTGCTTTAAGTTTTTCAACTAATTCATATTTGTCTTGAGGAGATTGATTAGCTAGATAATCAATACCTAAAATTTCTGCAGCTCCTTGAGCCGCTTTTTCATTGTCACCCGTTGCCATAATCGGCTGAATCTTGTTCTTTTTAAGGGCTTGTATTAAGTCTTTACTTGTCGGTTTTAATTCATCCCCTAAAGCTACAGCACCGATTGCTTCGTCGTTTTCTACTAAGACACTGAGGGTTGCTCCTTTTGGAATATCCATATCCAGATTACGTCTATATGCTTTTTGACTGATTAATTGATAACGATGTCCGTTAGCTTGACCTTCTACACCAGCGCCAGAAATAACATCAATCGAATCAAAACTTACTGGACGTATCCCTTGCTGTTCTGCGTAACTAATAATTGACTGAGCGATAGGGTGACTAGATCCACCTTCGATACCTGACAATAAGGCAACGATTTCATCTTTCGTATATTTATCATTAAAGAGTTCAACATCTAATACTTTAAACTCACCAGTTGTTAAAGTTCCAGTTTTATCTAAAACTATAACATCTGCGTTTGTAGTCAACTCCAAAGCGTCCCGGTCTTTCACTAATAATCCCCGACTGGCCCCTAAGCTGGTACTACGAGCAGTCACCAATGGAATAGCCAGCCCCAGGGCATGCGGACAAGCAATAACTAATGTGGTGACTGTAAAAATAACTGCCGTTGGTACATCAGCTATAACCATCCATATGACAAGGGCAATAAGAGCTACAATAACCGCAATATAAAAGAGCCATCCTGCAACTTTTTGTGCAAGATTTTCTGCTCGTGAAGATTGGCCTTGAGCTTGACTGATTAATGCCTGAACCTGAGAAATGAAGGACTTATCGCCCGTCTGTTTTATTTCCACATAGAGGACTCCGCCACCATTGGTTGATCCACCGATGACCTCATCTCCGGGATTTTTTTCAATTGGTTTCGATTCCCCAGTCACAAGCGCTTCGTTTACACGTGATTCGCCACGCTGGATCGTTCCATCTGCTGGAACATTTTCTCCGGCTTGAACACGAATCAAATCACCTACTTGCAAGTCAGCAACTGGACGAGTCTCAATCGAATCGTCTTCTAAAACAACATGAGCATCTTTCGGCACCAACTCAGCCAATGCTTTTTGCGCGTCCCCTGCTTCACCCAATGCCTTCATTTCAATCCAGTGTCCTAATAACATGATTAAAATTAACGTTGTAAACTCAAAGAAGAAGTCCATGACATGTTCTCCGGTCACATATCGAGCGGCCACTGCGTAAACACTATAGGCATAAGAAACCGTTATTCCCAAAGTAATCAAGGACATCATGCCTGGAGCTTTTGAATTAAACTCATCTTTCGCACCCATGAAGAATGGTCTTCCGCCAAAAATGTATAGAATTGTTGCCAATACAGCTGCTACAACGTCTGCATAAGGAAAGATAATTTGGAAAGGCAACTGAATATCCATCATAGGAGTAATGAGTAAGATTGCAATTCCTAATGGGAGTGACTTCAAGAAAATCTCCTTAAAGCTACCGTGATGGTGGTGGGCATGCCCTCCCATTGCGCCATGATCCATTTCACTGTGATCCATCGCACTATGATTCATCTTGCTGTGATCCATCTGACTATGTTCCATTTCATTATGGTCGTGTTTTGAGTGATCCATGTCGCCGTGATTATGATGACTATGTGACGAATGTTTTTTGTTATTCCTCATTTTTAATTCCTCCTTATTATATTAGAGACTGATTTTAAAGTTTTAGAACTTTCTCATCTAACACTGCATATAATTCTCATGAAAAGGGTTCTATACTTTATCTCTATCTACTATCTATGAATAAATGGTATTCGTACTTTATGCACTTAATACTGAATAGTTAGTTTCTGCTAAAGCAGCATTGAGCGTTTCGGTATCAATCTCTGTTTGACTTTCAAGTACTGCTTTTTTAGTCGCTAAATCAACCTCTACAGATTCAACCCCTTCAATAGCTGAAAATCTTTCTTGTACCGTGTTCGCACAACCTGCACATTTTACGCCATCTAATAAGACTTCTTTTTTCATTATTTTATTCCCCTTTTTTTTTTTTTTATCTTCTCCTATTATATAGAATAGGAAGAAGTTTAAATCCCAGATAAGCTACGTGTTTTCTAAACAACTGCTGGTTTGAATCGTCTTAAGCGTAATGCATTTAATAAAACAGAAGTAGAACTAAAAGTCATTGCCCCTGCTGCAATAACCGGGCTAAGCAATGGACCGCCAAAGGCATAAACTACACCCATCGCGAAGGGAATACCTAAAATATTGTACGCAAATGCCCAAAACAGGTTTTCCTTAATGTTTCGGATGGTAGATTTACTCAATTCCACAGCCGTAGGGACATCCATGAGGTCACTACGCATTAGGACAATATCTGCTGATTCCATCGCTACATCCGTACCAGATCCAATGGCAATTCCTACATCGGCTTGCGCAAGTGCAGGAGCATCATTAATTCCATCGCCTACCATACCTACTTTTTTGCCTTCATCCTGCAACTTTTTCACTTCGTTAGCTTTATCTTCCGGCAAAACTTCGCTCAATACACGGTCGATTCCCACCTGTTTTGCAATTGCTTCTGCCGTTCGTTTGTTGTCACCAGTAATCATGGCTACTTCAATGCCCATCTTATGCAACTTTTCAATGGCTCGTAGGCTGCTCTCTTTTACCGTATCGGCGACCGCAATGATTCCGAGAATTTCACTACCTCTGGAAATGTACATTGGCGTTTTACCTTGACTAGCCAATTCATCGGATACCTTCGCCAACTTGCCTAGTTGGACATTTCGCTCATCCATCAGTTTTCGGTTACCCAACGAAAGGGTAGCTCCGTCGATTTTTACCTCGATTCCATGACCCGGAATCGCCTCAAAAGCTTCAGTTTTCTTCAGAGACAATCCTTTTTCTTCTGCATCCTTAACTATTGCTTCCCCTAGTGGGTGTTCAGAACCTTTCTCACCGGAAGCCGCCAACATCAAGAGTTCCTCTTGAGAGATCCCTTTTGCAGTAATAATATCTGTTACCTTAGGCTTTCCTTCTGTAATGGTTCCTGTCTTGTCAAAAACAATGGTCTTCAGTTTATGAGTTGTTTCCAATGCTGTCCCACTCTTAATCAATACGCCATGTTCGGCACCTTTCCCTGTTCCAATCATGATTGCTGTAGGGGTAGCTAACCCGAGTGCACATGGGCACGCAATCACCAGTACCGAAATGGCTATGGTCAACGCGAATACCCCTGTTTGTCCAGCAAAGTACCACGCAAGCGCAGAAAGGATTGCAATCGCAATAACGATTGGTACGAAGTAACCGGAAATAATATCTGCCATCTTAGCAATCGGAGCTTTAGATCCTTGCGCGTCTTCTACTAGTTTAATAATCTGAGATAGTGCGGTATCTTTCCCAACTTTTGTGGCTCGATAATGAATCGTACCGTTTTTGTTGATACTTGCTCCAATAATCGCGTCCCCTACCGATTTTTCTACGGGGATACTTTCACCAGTTAACATGGATTCGTCTACCGACGTCAACCCCTCTGTTACCATACCGTCCACAGGCATTTTTCCACCTGGGCGCACAACAACGATGTCACCCACTGCCACTTCATCAATCGAAATCTCTATTTCCTTTCCGTTTCGTACTACCAGTGCTGTTTTTGGAGCCAATCCCATCAGTTTCTTAATGGCTTCAGATGTCTTCCCTTTAGTCAGGGTTTCTAAATACTTCCCTAGAACAATTAGGGCTAGAATAACAGCCGCTGTTTCGTAATACAATTCGTTGGCATAAGATGCCTCTCCCAAGAAAATCATGACCGTTGCAAATACACCGTAAAGGAAAGCGGCACTTGTTCCCAAAGCGATTAATGAGTCCATGTTGGGATGTCCCTTAAACAACGCTTTGAATCCAGTCTGGTAAATTTTTTTATTGACCACGACAACCGGAAGCGTCAGCAAGAGTTGAATGATAGCAAAATTTTCCGGATTCATCATCGGATCGATAAAAGCAGGTAGGGGCGCATTTACCAAATGACCCATTGCGATATAAAGTAATGGGGCTGTAAAGATGGCCGAAATCAAAAATCTCTTCCAGAGGCTCTTGATTTCATTCTGTTTCTTTTCTTGGTCTAAGTCCACCGTGTCCGCAGTTGCTCTCTCTTCATGTGCCTCATATCCCGAATCGGATACGGCCTGAGTGATATCGGAAATATTTAACCTACTTGGATCATACTCTACCACCATTTTTTCCGTGGCTAAGTTTACCGATGACGTATTTACTCCGGTAAGTTTATGAGTAGCTTTTTCAATGGTTTGTGCACAAGAAGCACAAGTCATACCTTCAAGATTAAAAGTCTTCCTTACGGTATTAGGTATTGCAGCATATCCTGCATCTGAAACGGCTTTTTGAATGTCAGCCTCCGAAAGTGACGCCTCATCAAACTGAATGCTCATTTTTTCCGTTGCAAAATTCACATTAGCGATTTTTACGCCTGATAACTTCTGGGTCGCTTTTTCTACTGTTTGGGCGCAAGAAGCACAAGTCATGCCTTCTATGGTAAATGTTTTATTTTCCATCTTTTATTCCATTCCTCTCATCTTCATTCCATGGTGTTTCATATTGCATTCACATTGCCCTGGCGCACAGTGGCAACTAACTTCTTCTACAGCAGATTTTTTTTTCATTTCCAAAGCTTTTTCCAAGCGCCGTATATCATCGAAACTCAAGATGTGATCTTCAATTAAACCTTCAATTACATAACCTACCTCTTTATTGCAAATCCGACTAAAAACATCATTTGTGTAATCTTTTATGGTCTCATTTTCCTCAATTTTTGCGGAATAGATATACTTCTTCCCTTCTTGCTCAGTAGACAATGCACCTTTCTCTACCAATCGGCCTAATAGCGTTTTGATTGTAGCCTGTTTCCAATTCATTTTGTCTTCCAAAATAGCGATAACTTCTTTACTGGTGACTTTTTTATTTGCCCATACCACGCGCATGACTTCCCATTCAGCATCTGTTACGTGGGGCGGTAAGACTGTAGCAACCATCTTTCATCCTCCTCGTTTACACTCGTAAACTGTTTATTATAAGATCAATTTACATGTGTAAACGCAATTTGTCAACAACTTATTTCTATAAAAAAATCAAAGTTTTTGTCTCCTTAAAACGGCTGAATCAAGAGTAAACTCAAAAGAAGCGTTGGCAACTAGCTTCAAATGAGCAAAAAGCTAGATACAAAAATCTGATCTCCTCCTACCCCGCTGTTGACTGGAGTTACAAAGAAAAGAAGTATCTGCTTTGATTGTGTCAGTTAGATATAGATACCTTTGAAACATAGAAGTGATACTAGATAAAATTAAACATAGCAATGAAAAAAGAGCGAATCTATGAAAGATTCGCTCTTTTTTTATTTTGTTACTTCAGTGCGACATAATTCTGGCATGCCAGCTGTAAGATAGTTTCGTGCAAAATCTAGCTCAGTGATCCATTTCTCAATGTGATCTTTCTGGATGATCAGCGGCATACGATCGTGGATAGATGAAACCGATTCATTAGGCTTGGTCGTCATTATGATCGATTCCGTTTCAAAACCTGCACCAGTTTTATGAATGCGATAAAAGCCGCCTAAATAAAAAACGTCACTCTCACTTGAAGTAAACAATAGTTTCCGCTTTTCGGAATCCCATTCGTAGAATCCAGAAAGAGGGAATACACAACGTGTTTCTCTGAAGGCTTTTGAGAAAGTTTTCTTTTCTTCCACTGTCTCCGCCCGTGCATTGATCATGAGCTGGCCTTTTTTAAATCCATGGAATCCCCACTTGGTAACGCCAGGAACAATTTTTGATTCCTGGTTGACTGCTAAGGTCACAACATGATTTGAAGGGAAAATTTCATTGTATCCAACTCGAATTTGCTTGCTGGTAGCATTGGGAATCACTTGATCATAATAGTCTTTCAATTCTCTTGATGATAAATCAAAAAAATATCTTCCACACATATTCTTCCTCTCCTTTTCTGATCTGTTTAAAAATCGTGTGCCACAGAGCCATTCTAAGACAATTTCAAAGTTAAATGATGGACAATGATCTTCAATCGTCGTCTGCAAAGTCCTGATAATACTCATTTTTGATTAGCTCAATCTCTTTTTCTATTTTACTCGCTTTTTTCTTTTGTTTGTTGCGAGAAGACTCTCTGTCCTGAAAATAATCAACATTAAACCATTTTTCCTCTTTTTTTATGGATACATGTCGGACATCTGTCCAATTGATCGCTTGTTCATTGAGTACAAAATAATCTTCATATGCTTCACCAAGAAATTGTCCTTCGACAGGATCCAAAAATCGCCCAAATTCGTCTTTAGTGTTTAATTGCAGCGATATAGGCTTGTGATAAAGGAACGATTCTGATAGAATTGCGTCGATTTCCTCACGGTTCATTAAATCCAAACCAACAACTTCTTTTGTAGCCCAGGCTTCGTTTTCTAAGATACCTTTCATCAAATCATCCATGGCGTAAGCCGTTGCCCACTTCAATCCGAATGGTCGATCTTTGTATTGATTATAGTCCGTAAAAGTTTTCTTAGTACGTTTTACCATGACCTTCAGCACCTTCAAGTCCAGACATACCACCTGCATGCCCTCCGACAAGGCTGCTGCGAGCGATCGCACGTCCACCTTCCATTATGCTATTTGCATGAACGATCGACTTAAACCCGTATTTTTTGCGTATAGTATCTACCACATAATCGATTTTTAAGTCTTTTACTTGCTCGTCCGGATCTTCAAAGAGATCAAGCTGCAAAGCATTAGAATAAACGAGCTTTGAACAGTTTACTCCCACATTTCGAATGTCCTGGTATTTGTAATGACGATCAAATATCTGTAGTAAGTAGTTTGCTATTTGTTTGCTGCTATTAGTTGCTGGCACCTTCATTTGCTGGTGAAATCCTCGAATTCCTGATTGATCGACGTAGCCCATTGAAAATCCGATCCACAAAGAAACGACTTCAGCTTTAGCTCCCGATCTTCTCAATCTTGTTGCTACTTGATCAGCCATTTCTTTGATTACAATTTCTATTTCATTTCGACGTGTATAATCACGGTTTAACACCTGACTGTTCCCTATCGACTTAGATTTTACTTTGTATTTCTGACCTAAGAATGATCGATCGACGCCCCAGCTGTGTGCATATAGTTGAGTACCTAAGACACCAAAATTTTGCTTCAGCTGATAGTAATTTGCGTGTGCCAGATCATGCATAGTAAATATACCCATTCGATTCAGTCTGATTGCAGTCCGACGTCCGATACCCCAAACGTCTGTAATGTTTTCTACTGACCAAAGCTTTTGCTGAACGTCTTCATAGCGCCATTCTGCTTTCATATCTGAATTTTTTTTGCTTTCGAGGTCTAGTGCGAACTTGGCCAAGAGCGGATTGTCACCTATCCCGATCGTTGTGAAGATTCCAGTTTGTCGATAAACGTCTGTTTGAATCATTCTCGCCAGCTCTCTTGCGTCCTTTGCACCGAACAGCTTTAATGAGTCTGTGACGTCCACGAAGCTCTCATCGATGCTGTATACGGCATGATTTTGCTCATCAGCATACTTCTTGTAAATATTGTTGATCTCCATGTTCTTTCTCATATATAGTGCCATCCTCGGTGGTGCAATCACGAGGTCTTCCGGATACGGAAAAGGAAGATCTCGTGATCGACTGACATTAGAAATTCCATAGGCTTTTTTTGCGGCCGGACTCGATGCCAGGATTAACCCACTTCCTCGCTGAGAAGGATCGTCCGAAGGATAGGACATGACCACTAACTTTGTCTTTAAAGGATTTAGTCCTCTTTCTACGCATTCTACGGATGCATAAAATGACTTACAGTCGATACAGAGAATATCTCGTGAGGGTTCTTTAGTATAGTCAAACCTTGGATTTACGCCAAATTGCATAGCCATGATAAATCCCCTTTTCTAAAAAAAAGATACGTTTTATATACATATTAGAACACATGTTCGTTTTTTTAGTCAAGGAAATTAAATGATTAAAAACAGGATCATAGATTATTTGCTAATTAATTATAGTATATCTTATACATTAAATAATAAAGTATAAGATATACGTTTGTTTTAGTATAACTTATACCATAAATGTTATTCTGAAATTTTATCAGAGTGATTTTTTTCGTCAGCCAGAACAGTAATTCAAGGGATTTTTAGTATATATCTGCTATTAACTTAAATTATAGCAAATATATTAAATATATTTAGTATATCTTATACATTAAATAATAAAGTATAAGATATACGTTTATCCTAGTATAACTTATACCATAAATGTTATTCTGAAATTTTATCAGAGTGATTTTTTTTCGTCAGCCAGAACAGTAATTCAAGGGATTTGTAGTATGGATCTGCTATTAAATGAAATATAGCAGATATATTAAATATTTTTAGTATAACTTATACTTTTTATCGACATATAAAGTATAAAATAAATATTGATTAAAACGAATATATAAGTTATACTTTAAATAAAGATAAAAGAAAGTAGGTAAAAATATGACAGCAACTACTTATACAGTCGGGAACTTTAAAGGTGGAGTAGGAAAAACCAAGATAGTTACAATGCTAGCTTTTGATAATGCTGTAGTAAATAAGAAAAAAACACTGGTAATAGATATTGATCCGCAAGCCAACGCTTCACAAATATTAGCAAGAACTGTTGACTTAGATCATATTGATAAAACAATAGTAGATGGGATCAACGAAGAAGACCTTTCAATTTGTATAACGCCGATTATGGAAAATCTAGATTTAATTGCATGTGATACAAGTTTTAGATCGTTTTCTAACTATGTTATTGCTAACTTTGAAGATGAGAAAGAACAAATCATGGTTTTAGAAAAATTATTAGAACCTATCAAAGAAAATTATGAGACTATTTTTATTGATGTACCTCCAACTATTAGTGCATATTCAGATAATGCTATGGCGGCCTCTGATTACAGTATAATAGCTTTTCAAACACAAGAGGAATCGTTAGATGGAATTGGAAAATATGTTGGGTACCAAAAATTTATGATTAACAACTACGATATTGACCTTGAAGTGATTTCTATAATTGCATGCATGCTTGAACCAGACGATGATTTAGATAAAAGTGTATTGAGCGAGGCTATAGATTTATATGGATCCGCTGTATCGAAGAATATTGTTAATTTCCAAAAACGACTAAAACGTTATTCAAGAGAAGGGATATCTTTGAAAAAGTATCGAAACGGAAATTATGATCAATGGGACTATAGGGCACATGAACCGTTTATAAAAATACTTGCCGAACTTGAATCACGCAGAAAGATATTTGAAGAATAGCTAGGAGGGAAAGAATATGAGTGAAAGGAAAGAATTTAATGTTGATACCAAAGTTGATACAGAATATGCTGGGCTCTTACAGCCAGGAATAAAAAAGAAAAAATCTGTATCAATTAGAGGAGAAAACGAATTTGGACACTCTTCTTTGATAAATAAGAAACCAAAAGCGACTACTTCAGCAGCAAGTAAAAAACGAGGACGTCCTATAGAAATTACAGATGAGAGATTTAAAGTTACAAAACCAAAAAAAATATCTCCTGCTTTGGAGTCAAAATTAAACGTACTACAAGATTACGTTGAGGAACTTCAATCAGTGCAGGGGAGGATTACCTTTGAAAAACTTATTGACACTTTATCGGAAGCATATATTACACAAAAATTAGGTGTGGCGAAAGAGGAACACTTGAGAGAAGAAATAAAAGATGCATTTGATAAGCTTTAATTTTTTTAAGCCATCCAACAATAAAAGTATAAGTTATTACTGATTACCAAAACATAAAGTATAAGTTATACTTTATGTTTTGGCGTAAAAAAATATCTGTTGTCAGGGAAAGCTTATTTTGAAGGTATCGTTTTATTACCTAATGAAGGGATTTAAAGTATAAGATATACAATAATATCTAATTAGGTATAACTTATATGAGGTTTATTTAAGTATAACTTATACTTTATAAAAATTTCTTCTTGTACAAATTTAACTGTTTTGTTATATTCAAATAAATAATACATATAAAAAAGAGACGGATAAAAAAGTGAATTTGGCCTCACTTCTTCATCTGAATCACATACAACAACTATGTGTTCTCGCTCGTCTCATGGAAATTATGTAAGTGGCTGGAAACCACTTATGTGATTTGAATAAATCTATTCGGACTACCAATCCGAACCTATAGGTTTATTTTACCATTTTTTGACGAGCAACTCAATATATATACGCTTATTTTGTCATTCATTTGAGACTTCTAAGCCATTGAGAGAACACAAATCTTTAAGATTATTTGTGTTCTCTTTTTGTTTAGGAAGGAATAACAGTCATGGCAGCTTCTTTGGATGTCGTTTATTCGACGGTATTACAAAATGGTATCCGTAAATTCAAATATAAAAACAGCCACCTAAAACCGGTCTCTTTTAGTGATCAGTCGGGGAAGGGGGCTATTTTTGCGTACCGTTCAAAGGAACACATGATCGAGGGGATTGGACTAGTGATCACTTCAGAAGAAGGGGTGATCGAAAACAATAATCGATTCACTCATTGGACCCCAAATGTATTTCGCTATGGAACGTATGCTGATGAAGCCAGAATGTTTACAAAAGGCCACTCGGAGGACAATTTACGTCAAATCAATACATTCTTTGTTGATTTTGACACATTGGATCCAAACTTTGACTATGGAGAAATTATCTTGGCCAGTCACGAGATTGGCTTTATGCCTACAATGATTCTACGTACACCGCATGGATTT
>NZ_PUAP01000012.1 GCF_002947535.1 Enterococcus mundtii | reverse complement strand
TACGTACACCGCATGGATTTCAAGCTTTCTATGTACTAGACAAGCCTGCATACGTGACGAAGAAATCAAATTTTAAAGTGATCAATGTGGCTAAAATGATCTCAAAAAATCTAAGAAACAAATTTTCAAATGATTATCGGTTTCCTGTTGATGTAAATGCCAATCATTTTGGGATCACACGAATGCCTTCTGAAGAGAATGTTTTATTCTTTGAACCACAGTATCGTTATAGTTTCGAAGAATGGATCGACTGGTCAATGAGAGAAGATGCGGACAAAAAAGCGGAGATCAAGAACGTTTTTGTATTGCCATCTACTCAAGAATTTCGTCAAGTTGATGAACCTTGGTTCCAGCTGTTGCTAAAAAGTCAAAAAATACAAGGTGAAAAGGGCGTATACGGTCGAAATAATGTCATATTCACCTTGTCTTTGGCATACTTTTCGTCAGGATACGAAGTAGAAGCATGTGAATTGACGATGTTAGAATTCAATGACCGCTTGGCTAACCCTTTATCTGATCGAGAATTAACCAGAATCATTCGTTCCGCTTACTCCGGAAAATATCAAGCAGCGCACAGAGAAAAAATTGTCCTATTATGCCAAGAGTGGGTCGATGCCAATCTTTCTGAAGAGCAACTATTCAACAAAAAACGGGGTTGGTGGAAATTCAAGAAAGAAAGAGCTGTTCGCAAGTATTCACATAGTCATGAATGGGCAGAAGATCTACTGTCCTATTTGAATGAGCAATCCTATGAAGAACAACCATACATTCTTTCTACAAAAAAAGAGTTAACTGAACGTTTAAAGATCCCAAAACGTTCCCTGGACAAAGTACTGAAGCAGTTAAGAGAAGAGAACAAAATTCATTTTCGTGTTCGTGCTGGTCGTAATGGGGGTATTATGCTAGCTTCGATACATGGATTGATGCGCTCCGTTATCCGGCTAAAAAAAGAAAGCCAGGGGGCTTATTTCGCTGCGATCTCAGAAGCTTTTGGAAGAGAATACATGTTTATCCAGACAGCACTGAAACGCTTGATAGAACCCAATAAGATCGGCGTGCAAACAGATCTGTTCATGATTGATACAGGTTGAAATTAAAAGGTGCAAATTGCCTATTACATTATATCTATGATACGTTCCTTCTTTTTCTCCGCCTTGCTTGCTGGTCTTAAGAAAGAGTATTACTATTATTGCAAACGTAATAATATGGTGGGAGGTCTTTCTGACTATGAGTATCAATACCTTTGTATATCCCTACCCGATCAATGTGTTTATTATTTCGCGGTTAGGGATGACAGTAGAGCAATTTTGTGAGTTACATGGCTATAAGCAGAGTACTGTAGCAAGCTGGGTAACAAGAAACCGTACCGTAAAGACGTTGCCTTGTGATTTTTTGTATTGTTTAAGCCTTTCTTCAGGCTGGTCAATGGATGATGTTTATCGTCATTTATTGGTGTTGGAGGAGAGGTTTTTAAAGAGTATTGATCCAAAAAAGAAGAAAGAACAGGTGGATTGATTGATGACGGAGGAGGAAATAGCTGAGCTTAATAGGATCAAAGAATGGGCTGTTCTTTTGAAAATTTATTATGGTATTCTGTTCTTTTCATTTGTTACAGTAGGCTTAGTTTCTCTTTTGTTGACTCTTTTATCGTTATGGACGAATATGATGCTATTTTTATATTTGCTTTTACTGTTTTTCTTAGGATTAGGGGGAGTAGGTACTGCCATTCTTGATGATTATAAGTGGTCATTGTTTAGTGGAATTTGTAGGAGAATGAAAAAAAGTGCAACTGTTGAGTCTTATGAATGTTGGAAGAAGGAATTGAAGGTATAGATATATGTATCTATAAAAGCTGAGTAAAGAATACTAGGCTTTCTCTTATGTTTTTAAAATGTTTACAGGTGGAATATGAGTATTATTTGGACAGGTAGTATTTTTGTCAGAAAAATGGTGTAAATCTTTATATAGGCCTTTATCAAAAGATTTAAGTGTAATAAATTGTGTTATTTAGAAACGTTTTAATTCAATTTAATGAATTTATTTTATTTTTCAGAGTAGATCTATAGTAAATTCCTAAAGGATTGCGGCCGCATTTTTAGTTTTCAAGAAACCAGGTGAGTTACTGTGGCGATTAATTTATCTAACATAATTAAAAGTGTCTTTAACGTTGAAGTTGATCCATTTTCAAAATGTATTGCTATTTTACGTATAGTTGTTACAGTATATCTCTTAGTTTTTAATTATAGCGATTTACTTGACGCATATAATGTGTATGAATAATCATTAAAATTTAAATTATAATATCGGTTAACATAAAAAAAAGTTCCAAAATGATTTTCTCAAAGGAAGGATAAAAATTGTTGATCAAAATGCTACCACTTTTAATACTCATAGGGTTTTATATTTTTATTAGTATTAAGATAAGAAATGCGAATGATATTAGCAAAACGACTAAATATGTTTTCTACTTTTTTATTGTTTTGGGAGGGGGAATCCTCCTTTATATTGCATTTGTTTTCTTATTTTTTGGTATAAATTTTTGAGGATGGAGGAGATGTAATAGTTATGAAGAAGACACT
>NZ_PUAP01000011.1 GCF_002947535.1 Enterococcus mundtii | reverse complement strand
AAATCCATGCGGTGTACGTAAAATCATTGTAGGCATAAAGCCGATCTCGTGACTGGCTAAGATAATTTCTCCGTAGTCAAAGTTTGGATCCAATGTGTCAAAATCAACAAAAAAAGTATTGATTTGACGCAAATTGTCCTCAGAATGACCTTTTGTAAACATTCTGGCTTCATCAGCATACGTTCCATAGCGAAATACATTTGGTGTCCAATGAGTGAATCGGTTATTGTTTTCGATCACCCCTTCTTCTGAAGTGATCACTAGTCCAATCCCCTCGATCATGTGTTCCTTTGAACGGTACGCAAAAATGGCCCCCTTCCCCGACTGATCACTAAAAGAGACCGGTTTTAGGTGGCTATTTTTATATTTGAATTTACGGATACCATTTTGTAATACCGTCGAATATACGACATCCAAAGAAGCTGCCATGACTTTATTCCTTCCCAAACTAAAAGAGAACACAAATAATCTTAAAGATTTGTGTTCTCCCAATAGCTTAGAAGTCTTAAATGAATGACAAAATAAGCGTGTATATATTGAGTTGCTCGTCAAAAAATGGTAGAATAAGTCTGTAAGTTCGGATTGTCAGTCCGAAAGACTTATCAAAATTACATAAGTGGTTGTCAGCCACTTACATAACTTCTGAGACGAGCGAGAACACATAGTTGTTGTATGTGATTCAGATGAAAGAGTGACCCAATTCACTTTTTTATCCGTCTCTTTTTTTATTTTTTTTTTCAGTTCTATAAATACAAACATAGCATATCTTACTTTTTCCATCTTGTAAACTCTTATTTTTTATAATTTAATATAGTTATTGTCGCACAAACCTATTAATACCAACAATTACATCAGGCATTAAAACACTTAAGTACTTAAGTGTTTTAATGCCTTTTTTTAGTACTTAAGTACTATGACGTTTTAAAGTTGCATTTAATTGCTGATAAATCACATTCTAAACATAGCCGAATTAAAAGTACTTAAATACTAAAGGTGCTATTGACTCGTAACTTTCTAGGTGGTATTATTATATTGCATACAAGTATTTTAACACTTTAGTACTTAACTTAAGGAGGTAGGAAAATGAAAAAAAATCGATCGAATTCAGCAGAAATTATTTCGCTAGTTAAGCAAGTCAAAGATCTCGTTGCTGAAAAAGGTGGTCCCATTGTAATTTCTGTTGCAAATCAAAAAGGTGGTGTTGGGAAAAGTGCTACCGTAGATAATCTGGCTGAACTGTTTGCTAGTTTCGATCTTATAACAGATATCGTAGACATAGACGCACAGTCAAGTATAACTAACCTAAAAACTGATCTTAGAAATATCATCGATGAAAATCTACCAGAAATGACTCAAGTAATGCTAGAGGAAGAAACATTAGAGAACATTACTTATCAGATTAAGAATAATCTATTTATTTCCCCAACAACCTTGCGTCTATCAGATGCCGAACTTAACCTAGTTAACGCTACATTAAGAGAACTGATTCTGAAGAAGAACATAGAGAGCCTTGAGACAAAATTTGATATCATTTTGATTGATTGCCCTCCTTCAAGAGGACTGCTTACTGTAAATGCTCTTAGTGCATCAGATTACATCTTAATTCCTGTTCAGTCCGAATACCAAGCTCTAGTAAGTATAGAGTTGCTTTTTTCTACAATCAATAAAGTAAAAAATTCAATTAATCCTAATCTAAAGGAACTTGGCTATGTAGTCACTATGGCAACTAATACAAACCACAGTGACGAAATTATTGAGGAAGTTAAATCTGACGATAAAGCGGAAGTTATTTCTATCATCGATAGAAGCATCGTAATTTCCGACGCTGGCGTTGCTAACATGTCAGCTTACGAATTTGATTCAAATAATAAAGCTGGCATTGCATACTATAATCTTGCGGTGACAGTTCTACAGAAAATAGTATCAGAAGGAGTTGTATAAAATGGCTAAACGTGTATCTATTAAAGACAAAAATATAGCTAAAACAAATGATATCGACACACTATTTCCTACTTCAAAACCACAAACTTCCAATCAAAATGGAACTAAAAAGAAAATTAATATTCTTAGAAAAATTGAAGATATAATTTCATATTACAAAAATTTTAAAGGCGGTAAACAAGTTTCGATATACTTGCCTGAAGAGATTCATCGAATGGTTAAAATGAAAGCCGCACAAGACGATCGAAATATGAAAGACGTAATGAAAGATTTAATTCTCGATAACTATCTAACTGAGTCGGAAATTAAAGAAGCCTACCGTTCATACGTTGATAAATTAGAAGAAGATAGCAAGTAGACATGAGACACTTTAGTACTAAAACATTTTTATTGTTTAGTGCTAAAGTGTCTTTTTCATACTATCATCATAACACGAACTTTTTAGTATTAAAGTACTTAACCGTTTAAGTGCTTAACCTGGATAGGCTACAATTAACTAGACAGAGGATATGATTAGAGACTTATGACACAGCCCCAATACCTTATTTTTTGATATTTTGGGAGTATCCTATAAGAAGTACAACGTTTATTATGAGCATACATAGAAGAGAAAAAAATAGATATAAAATCAAGCACTTGCATATAAATATCCATATGATTACTGTTATATAATATAAAATTAATCTTATTTTAATGTAAGCTATCTATTAAAGATTTATAATGATTAAAGGTTAACCGGTCAACCAATAAACATTATAAATTATGAGTGAGAGGAGGGATAATAATGGCATATAAAAATCTATACATTCAAGTAAAGGAGTGGATCTTAGAAAAAATCCAAGATGGAACGTTTAAAACTGGTGCAGTTATACCTAGTGAAACTGAATTAGTTAGTATGTTTGGTGTTAGTAGAGCAACTGTAAATAAAGCATTATCAGATTTGGTTCATGAGGGTTTTTTAAAGCGAATTCAAGGGAAAGGAACTTTCGTTCAAAAAGATAAGCGGGTTCCTAGAACCAAGCAAGGTAGTCTAGGATTTAGCGATGAGATGGCTAAAAAGGGTCGAGATGTAAAAACCAAACCCCTTAAAATAGAAATTATTCAAGATAAAAGTATCGCAAGTATTTTAAATGTGAATGCTAATGCACAACTAATCAAATATGAACGTGTTCGAGTTAGTGAAGGTATTATTATCGCATATCAAATTTCTTATGTGCCAAATAAATTTCTACTGGTTGATAAGAACATAACAGTGGAAGATCTTCCTACCATTGAGTTATATGAATTATTTGCAAGTAATGGTTATGAAGTTAGTCGTGCAGAAGAAATTTATACAATTGATCGAGTAAAAGATCCCAAGGTAATCACGGCTATGAATCTAGAGTATGAAGAGCCTGTTTTTAAAGTGAAACGATGGAGTTATTTGCATGATGATACAGTACTTGAATATGTTGAATCATATCTCAAATGGGATTATTATCAAATTGAATTAGAGTTGCATGATTAGTTAATATTCGTTTAGGAGGAAATAACATGGGAAAAACCTATATTAGAGTCGATGACCGTTTAGTTCATGGTCAGATTACGACGAATTGGATTGGTTATTTGAATGTAGAAAAAATTATTGTAATCGATGATAAAACAGCTACTACCCCGATGTTAAAATCGATTATGTCGATGGCGGTTCCAAATACAATTGAAATGGAAATCGTAACACAAGAAAAATTTTCAAACGAATTAATTAAGAGCAACCAGAATACCCTTATTATTGTGAAATATCCCGCATCAGTACCATCAGTTTTAGCAAAATATGACAACGTTGACACAATTATAGTCGGCACTGTTGTGAAGCAAGCAGGGGCGAAAAAAATCAATAAGAATATTTATCTTACCACTGAATTTGAGAATGCTTTAAATGATGCAAAAACAAAGACAAAAGTCGTTCTTCAACAGCTTCCCGACAGTCCAGCGACAGAGTGGTAGAGGGGGAGAAAAACTATGATCATTCAAATAATCTTAATTTCTATCCTCGCATATATGGGATCAATTGGCGCACCGTTTTTCTTTGGAACAACTGGAGGATTTTATATTTTGGGTCGTCCACTTGTTGCCGCATTTTTGGTGGGGTTAATAACTGGCGATATGGAGACGGCCTTAAAGGTCGGTGTGATTGTGCAGTCCATGTATATTGGTATTGTTACACCAGGCGCTGTGCTTCCATTTGATGTTAGTTTAGTTGGTTACATTGCCCCAGCCTTAATTATTATGTCGAATGCGAATACAGAGTTAGCAACAACACTCACTGTACCAATTGGTCTTTTAGGAGTAATGATTTGGAACTTTACCTATGTTGCCAATGTATTCTTTGTACATCGTGCGGATAAAGCAGCTGAAGTAGGTAGTATTAGAGGAGTAGCACGAAACAATTTGTTGCCTCAAGTTTTGAATTTATTATTACGCTTTACTGTGACTTTTGTCATACTGTATCTTGGAAAAGGATATCTAGAAACACTTATAACCATGATTCCAGATTGGTTGAATAATATGCTATCTGCGATTGGTGTTTTACTTCCTGCATTAGGAATTGGTTTATTATTGAACATGATTGTAAATAACAAACTTCATATTGGCTTGTTTGTTGTCGGATATATCTTAACTGTGTATCTGCACTTACCAATTATTGCGATTGCAATTTTAGGAGGTGTTTTAGCTATGTTCATCTTTGAATCAAGCAAAAAGAAAGTGACTGCTTCAGCAGAAACAACTCAATTTAATCAGGAAGTTGAAACAAATGATTTACTTGATAAAGCTACATTAAAAAAGACATTTTGGAAATGGTTATTCTTTAATGGAACATCTCAAAGTGGTGAGAGAATGCAGGGAATTGGGTTTGCTCATGCAATTTCCCCAGTTATTGAAAAATTATACAGTGGTAACCCAACAGAAATAAAACAAGCGTTGCAACGTCATACGATGATTTTTAATGTTGAACCACAAATTGGTTCTGTCGTTGTCGGTACTGTTGCAGCGTTAGAAGAACAACGGGCTATGACGGGGGAAATCGATGACGATACAATCAATACAGTAAAAGTAGCATTAATGGGACCGTTGTCAGGTATAGGAGATACCTTAATTCCGGGAACGTTGATTCCACTAATGCTGGCAATTGCAATCGCTTTTACTCAGTCAGCAGGTGTATTAGGACCAATTTTCTATATTGTCGCTTACCTAGGGTTGACGATCTTATATTCAAGAGCATTATTTAATTTTGGCTATAAAACAGGTTTAGAAGGAATACATTCTATTATGTCAAATGGTCAGTTGGATAACTTAACTAATGCGTTGAATACATTAGGTTTGTTAGTGATTGGTTCATTGAGTGCTACTTATATCAATATCCAAACAAAGCTTCAGTACAGTGACGGAGATATGGAGTTGAAACTTCAAACGATTCTTGACAATATCATGCCAGGATTATTGGGATTTATCTTTGTATTTTTTATCTATTACTTAATTTCTAAGAAAAAAGTCTCGGCTATCAGAATTATTGGAATCATCTTCCTAATTGGAATTGTTTTAGGCGGATTAGGAATCATTTGAGAACTGAAAAAGGAGAGCTATTATGATTGGCATTCTTGTAACAGGACACGGAGAATTTCCTAGTGGTATTTCATCTACTGTTAAAATGTTTTTTGAAGATACAACTGGTTATCGTTATGTTGATTTCAAAGAAGGAATGAACCTAATGGCATATCAAGATATGGTGATTGAACAAATTCGTGAATTAAAAAAAGAAAATAGTGCAGTTTTAATTATCACTGATCTCTTTGGTGGAACACCATTTAATCAAGCAATGATGGTAGCTCAGGAAGAGAATTATGTTGATGTGATTACTGGGCTTTGTCTACCTGTATTAATGGAAGCAATGATGTTACGAGAAAGTGCAACCAATACGAAAGATCTAATCGCTTCTTTACAAGAAACATTTATCACTTCATTTATTGACGGTAATAATTTATTAAACAAATAAAGAAAACAAAGGAGAAGAAGAGACATGACATTACAATATTTTGAAAAAGCAGGAGCAGTTATCAAAAAAATCAGTGAGACTCAAAAAGATAATATAAAAAAAGCATCTGAATTAATGGCAGAAACAATAGCTGCTGGGAAATTAGTTCATCTATTCGGTAGTGGACATTCAGTTATTCCAACCTTAGATGTATTTCCTCGTTATGGTGGATTTGTTGGATTTCATCCTTTAATGGATAATCGTTTGATGTGGCATAATGTTATTGGTACTGGGGGAGCTCGTGAATTACTGTGGATTGAACGTCAAGAAGGTTATATAGCGAACTTCTTGCAAAGCTACGACTTCAAAGAAGGTGAAGTAATGGTAGTCTACTCCCATGGAGGTTTAAATGCTGCGCCTGTTGAAGCAGCGATGTATGCGAAAGAACACGGGTTAAAAGTCGTTGCTGTAATTAGTGGAGAAAACTATAGACAAGCGAAAGCAACACATTCTTCAGGAAAAAAACTTGGTGATGTTGCGGATGTCATCATTGATAACTGCTGTCCTTTAGAAGATGCAGTTGTAAACGTTCCGGGTTATCATCAGCCAGTTGGTGCAACTTCAACATTAGCAGTTATTTATATCACACAATCCTTTGCCTCAGAAACAGCATTGCGCTTGGAAGAAAAAAATGTACCATTAAATATCTTTGTTTCACCAAATGTGTTGGAAGTGCCACAAACAAATAATGATGAAGTCTATAACCGTTATACTCAATATATTAAGGACAACCAAGTGTCGATTTGATTTAGATAGAAAAAATGCAGATATTGACTTCGTTTTGATTAAACGAAGCGATCTGCTTTTTTCTTTGGAGAGGATAACTTCTTTTTTCAAAGTTATCCTCTCTAAAGAAAATTAGTAAAAAATCCTAATAATCCCTACTAGGTAATGGGTAGTCTATATTACTTCTGTAGAAATGTAAGCATCATAAATTTACACAGTAACTTGGTAAAGTTCTACAGATAATGCTGTCAACAGTTATCGAGATTGAAAACGGATTATATCGCAAATTATAACGAGTAGGAAGTTGAATTTAACTTAATTCAGCTTCCTGCCAATAAAAAAGACTTTTCACAAAGCATTATATTTTGGAATGAAGCGGAAAGGAAGAATTATATTTATGTATATAACAAATGCAACCCTTATCTTACCTAATAAGGTCCAAGAACATTCTTATTTACGGATTGAAAATGGGAAAATCGCTGAATATGGCTTTATGTCAGAACTGCAGACTAATGAGAACTGTGTATCACTCAATCAGCAGTTTGTATTTCCAGGGTTTATCGATGAACACATACATGGTACTGATGGGGTTGATGTAATGGATGGAACACCAGAAGCACTACATGAAATTTCTGTTGCACTGATCAGGGAAGGGGTTACTAGTTTTTTAGCCACAACTATGACTGAAAAACCAGAAATAATTGAACAAGCACTAAAAAATATTGCTTATTATCAAGAAAGTACTGAGGAGTGTACTGGTGCGGAACTCCTTGGAGCTCATTTGGAAGGACCGTTCATTTCGTGTGTTAAATCAGGTGGACAGGATTCGACCAATATTCAAAAACCAACGATTGAAAAAATAAAAGACTATCAAAAAATTGCAGGAAATAAAATAAAATTAGTTACTTATGCACCAGAAGAAACAACGACTGCTTTTACTAAATATATTTATCAGCAGGGCATAGTGCCATCAGCCGGCCATAGCAATGCGTCTTATCAAACAATAGTTAAACATCTACCCTATGGCTTATCCAACGTTACGCATATATTTAATGCAATGAGCCCGATAACCCATCGTGATCCCGGTCTGGCCTTTGCTAGTCTTTATCGTAATGAATTAACAGTTGAAATAATTTGTGATGGACATCATGTTGATAAAAACGTTATAGATTTTATTTACAATGTTAAAGGGGCCAATCTAATCACTTTAGTATCCGATTCAATGCGAGCCAAAAATTGTCCGGATGGCCATTACTTACATGGTGGACAAATTGCTGAAAAAAAAGATGGCTGCGTTTTACTTCCAAATGGCACAATTTGTGGCAGCGTGCTTAAAATTTCAAGAGCAGCACAATTGTTCAAAAAATATACAAATTGTTCATTATTAGAAATAGCCAAAGTAACCTCTGGTACACCAGCGAAAAAATTAGCTGTTTATGATCGTAAAGGAAGTATAGAATTGGGAAAAGATGCTGATCTGGTTGTATTGGATAATACTTTATCAGTAAAAATGACATTGGCAAAAGGTCATATTCTGTATACAGAGAAAAAAGCAATTTCTGATTAGTCGACAGTAAAGTCTACTTGAAGAAAAATCGTGAGAAATTATTGAGTCGGCTCCGAAAAGGAACTTATAAATCGTCACCCATACGGCAAATAGAAATACTTAAGACCAATGGCGGTAAGCGAAAAATTGGTATTCCCGCGGTCATCGGCCGTACGCTCCAACAAGCAATCAATCAGGTTTTACAACCGATATTTGAAATTGAGTTCTCCGATAATAGTTTTGGGTTTCGTCTAAAATGCAGTGCGCAAATGGTGATCATAGAAGCTAAGGCGTATTACGAACAAGGATACAGGTATGTTGTGGATATGATGAAAGCTTATTTTGAAACCATCAATCATGATAAAATGATGTACCTCATCGGAAAGAAAGTCAAAGATAAACAGGTCTTGTGCCTGATACGTCACTACCTCATGAGCAGAATTATGAAAAATGGACTGATTCATCCTTCAGCACAAGAAACATCGCAAGATAGCAACTTATCGCCATTATTAAGTAATATCTATCTCAATGAATTTGATCAGTTTCTCGAATCAAGGGGTCATAAGTTCGTCCGCTATGCAGATGATTGTAATATCTACATCAGAAGCAAGCGAGCAGGACGGCGAGTGATGAGTAAAGCCGTTAAATTTCTCGAAGGCGACTTAAAACTCACTGTTAATCGTGAAAAGAGTGCGGTAGGAAGTCCCTTGAAACGTAAGTTTCTTGGGTTCTGTATCTTGCCAACAAAGAAGGGTGTCAAAATTCGTTCCCACATGAAAGCAAAAGTATCTGTGAAAAAGAAACTGAAGAGGATCACGAAGCATAATCGTAGTTGAAGTGTGAAAGTTCTATTCAAAGAAATTAAACAGCTGATAAATGGTTGGATAAACTATTATGATATCGGTGAAATGAAAGGATACATTCATGAACTAATTTCATAATTAGCTTTTTTAGAGATGCAAACACTGGTCCAATTTCGAAATCAACGATTTTTTTCAAAATCAGGCTACGGTTCCTTTTCCTAACTTTTGTCTGTTTAAACGTTGTGTGGCATATCTTTTAGCGTTATATCCTAACTGAATAAGCAGAAGTTCAACTTCTACCAGCTCTGCTTTAAAATACGAAGTATCACTTAGTTCCATGTTTTCCTTAAGGTTCCCGTTTACCCTTTCCACTGAATTTCGTTGGGCGTAGAGCTTATCCCATGCTTTAGATCCTCTAGCGGGGTGACTATACTGTCGTGGATTGGTTTTTTGTTTGATTTTGATAACCTTTTGACACATACCCTCATGCTGTAAAGGGCATTGGGCACAACGTGCTTCAGGACGTATATATTTTAATGCCCCATACCGATGATCAAGATTATCATACTTGTAAGCTTCTTCAATTAAGCAAGTTGGTGCATAATCAGCGTTTCGCTCACCGTCACTTTTAGTATCACGCTTTAAAGGAATGATCGGCTCTAATCCAAGACTATGGGCCTTTTCGTAGACATTGAGTGCGTCATATCCTTTATCAAATAATACATGAACATCTTGAACACCCAACTTTTTAATCTCTCGCATTAAAGGAATTGCCATACTGATATCGGCAATATGTGCAGAGGTCAGAACAGCAGAAAGAATGTACTGGCTGCCAGCTGTTACTGCAAGATGAGCTTTATAGCCATGCCAAAAAACGTTGCGGCCTTTACTATTCACTTTAATCCCTCATTGAGGATCAATGGTAAGCGATGATTTAATTCTCTCAGTGGATAATGACCTTTGGTCAGAAACACTGGGAATTTCCCTCTTTTCCGTTTTTTCTGGTTTCGAATGTGACTCAACGGCGGTAGCGTCGATGGCAACATCTTCAGTCAAAATACCGAATTCTTCATCAATACGTGCAAGCAAATTATGATTCACATCAATTAGTTTTTGACGATTCTGATGTAGTGTTTGTAAAATCCTTGAATAAGTAGCCTCTGACGGTACGCGGTCAGAATATAAAAAGCCAAGACTAAGCTTAAATCGTACATCTGATTTCATTCGATTAACTAAACTTTTCACATCTGGAATACCTTCAATAAAAGAAATGACTAATGAGCGAATGGCAGCTTCATAGTTCACTGTGATTGGTGCACCAACTGATTTTTCTTTCTGAAAAAGGCCAACGAGCAGCGTAAAATCCAATGGGGAGAAAATTTCGAAATATTTATCCTCAATATCAAGTTTTTCTAAGGTTTGCATATCAAATAGGGTTGAATGTTGTATAATAGACATAGGGAATCTCCTTCTCTTGAGTACGTGTCTGTCTAGGACAACCTAATTGTACCTGATGGGGAGGTTCTATTTTTATATATTTTGAAAACTTTAATATACCAAGGGTTGATAATTATGAAATTAGCTCAATTGTTTTTTTTTTGATATAGATGTTGTTAGTATGCGGACTTAATGACGTTTCATTCTTAGTTATGTGATAGTCTTATCGCTATGCAATTTGTTCCAACCTGTTCTCTCTTTTTTCGATATTTTTGCAAGTACACTCATAGTCGTTAGAACCTTGAAATAGTCGTGTAACACTGTATTTTTATACTCAAAACTATATATAACTATAAAATTGACCTTCAAAAGCTTGGTTCTTGCTCAAATTTTTTAAAGTCAGTAGAAATTAGCGTTTTTTTTAATTATTTTTTTACATAATTACATGGAGGTTATCGATTTTACTTGTAAAATAGGTAGACACAAATATTAAAAAACTTGCTTTTCCCAAAAATTCATTTCAGAATAGGTATTAATCGATTGATAATGTAAGGGGATGTTTCAATGAATATCATTGATGAAATCAAAAAAATCATGGAGCATTATACTTTTCCAGAAGAGATACCAGAATTATGTAATGCTCAGTTTATTTCCGAGCAGTTAGGTGTAAAACGCAATACTGCAAGTAAGCATTTGAATTCACTGGTTAATCAAAACCTACTGATTAAAATTAATTCGAGACCAGTTCTCTTTTTACATAAGGGTTTAGTAGAAGAAAAGCTTGGACATACATTATCTAAAATAGAGTTTAAATCCATTGATGAATTAGTTCATAATGGATCGATGGATTACAAAGAAGTGATTTTTAAGGAAGTTATTGGGTATGATGAAAGTTTAGTAGATATTATTGATCAGACTGTTTCGGCCATTAGTTATCCTGGTGGACTGCCAATCATGTTGTTCGGTAATTCTGGAGTTGGAAAGAGCTTTTTGGCAGAAAAATTAAGTGAGTATGCACGATTATCAGGCATTATCGCTGAGGACGCTCCTTTCCTCGAATTAAATTGTGCTCAGTATTATCACAATCCAGAATTATTGAGTAGTCAGCTTTTCGGTTATACAAAAGGTGCTTTTACTGGTGCGGAACACGATCAAAAAGGAATCATCGAAAATGCGAACGGAGGCATCGTTTTTTTAGACGAGGTGCATCGATTATCGCCAGAAGGACAAGAAAAGTTATTTTTACACATGGATAAAGGAGTCTATCAAAGAATTGGTGATAATGGTCCTTGGCGAAAATCAAAAGTATTTTATATTTTTGCTACTACGGAAGAACGAAATAATGAATTTTTGAGCACATTTTTACGGAGAATTCCTATTACCTGTAGAGTGCCAGATTTTGCCGAACGAACGTATAATGATCGTAAATCAATTATTTTTCATCTATTTCAAGAAGAGTCAAAAATTGTTAATTGCGATATCATTGTTTCAGAAGCGACCTTTTCTTTTTTAATAAATTTAAAAACAAGCGGAAATATTGGTGAAATAAAAGGAATTGTGAAGCAAATGGTAGCTAAAAAATTCTCGAAAAAACCGAATAGCCTGACTATTAACTTAGAAATTATGGATCTACCAAGGGAATATTTGACACGCTATCAAAGCAAGCAGATAAATCTATTAAAAGTTCATAAAAAGTATATTTTTGCGGCTGGTGAGTTTATTCAGCGGGAAATTGCAGATACGGATTTTGCAAAAGCAAGAATGGTATTTTTCAAAAAAGCAGAACTTTCCTATAAAAACTATTTGCAAGGAGATATTTCAAAAGTAGATTTAAAGCAGTTATTCACGAGTCATTTGGTCGAGTTTAGTGATCAGTACGTTTATAACTATGAAATAGAAGAAACGGTTCAATTTTTCTTGCCAGAATTACAGAATATTTTTCAAAATATGGCGCCTAATGTTTTCTTTGAGGTCAAAGGAACAACTATTCAAAATATTACCGCCTATTTAGTAAAAAGAGAACAATCTGGAATGGATTTTGAGGAATTTGAGCCGTTTTTAGATAAACAATTATATGAAGCTATTGCTGGAAGTATTATGAAAGAATCAGCAATTGTTTTTTCTATCTTTGAAAGTACCTTAGATCTTAATTTAAGTAATCGGGATCGATTATTTGTTTTGCTGTGCTTTTTTGCGGATATAGGCAATGTAGATAAGCAGATAAATGCCATTATTTTGACCCATGGTTATTCAACTGCTAGCAGTATTGCTCATGTGGCAAATCGTATGATTGGCGAATATATTTTTGATGCAATTGACATGCCATTTTCCATATCTTCAAAAGAAATATTGGTAAAGCTTGTCAATTATATTAATAGTGTAAACCCTTCAAAAGGATTGTTAATTCTGGTGGATATGGGAAGTCTTTCGGATATCAAAAAGGATATTGAACGAATTGTTAGTGTCCCCACGATCATAATGGACAATGTATCCACCACCTTAGCTTTGAATGCTGGGCTAAAAATCACTCAAAACATTGATATTGAATTTTTATGTGAAGAGTTAAAAGAAGAATTTACCTTATCTAGTCAATCAATTGTACCGGTTAGCCGGAACCATCATCGAATTTTGGTTTCTTGTAATACAGGAGTGGGAACCGCGATTAAAATAAAAGAGATGTTGGATACCTTACTGCCGCCAGAACTAGAAATTGAGGTCACTCCTTATGAGACTGCGATTTTGATAAAAATGGGCGCTTCTCGAACGATCATTGACGAGAAAAATATTCTTGCTATTATTGGAACAGACGATCCGGATATGGGGACCATTCCCTTTATTTCTTTGGAAGAGTTGTTTGAAGGAGAAAATGGTCGTCTTTACAGTATCTTTAAGGAAAAATTTGATGATGCCGTTGCTAGCAAAGTAGATAAGGCAATTGTCAAAAACTTGTCCTTAGATCGCTTAATTGATAATTTAACAATTCTCGATCCAGTGAAGATTATGGAACAGCTGGATATATGTTTTAATATCATCGAAACGGAATTCCATCAAAAGTTATCAACTAGTAAAAAAATTAGTTTGTACGTTCACTTGAGTTGTATGATTGAACGACTGGTTAGAAATCAACCTATTGCCTCATTTCCTAATATCCATGACTTTGTGGAACAGAATAAAGAGCCCATTCGTTTGATCAAAAAAGCGCTAAAGAGCATCGAGCAACTATACAACGTAGAAGTACCCATTGAAGAAATTGGCTTTATTCACAACATTATTAGTTTAATGTGATTCCCACTAACTGATTTTGGCAAGGACACTGTCTTTTTTTTGAGACAGTGTCTTTTTGTGTATATAAAAGACTGTTACGTGGAGGTTTACATTTTTTGGCACACTTATTGCTTTATATAAATGCGAAAGGGTGAGTGAGATGACAAAAGTTTTATGTATGAGTCATGGTCCATTGGCAAGAGGCATGGTAGAAACAGCGCAATTTATTATTGGTAAAAACCAGTACTTGGAATATTTATGTGCCTACATAGATGGCAATGATGATTTAGAAAAAACGATTAGTGAGTATGTAACAGCAAATGGCGTAGAACCTTTGATTGTAGTTACTGATATTTTTGGAGGTAGTATCAATAATGAATGGATGAAATACATTTCAACTATCTCATCGATACATTTGATTGCCGGAATGAATTTAAGTTTGGTGATTGAGTTAGTCGTAAAGCTAGATAGCCAACAAGAGCTTACCCAATTAATTCAGGAGGCGATTAAAACTTCGGCTCAAGGGCTCATTTACTGTAACCAGTTAACTTATGAAGAAGAAAATGAAGAATTTTAAACAGAATGGAGTAAAAACAAATGATTAAATTATTAAGAGTAGATCATCGTTTGATTCATGGTCAAGTAGCCTTGACTTGGAGTAACGCTTTGGATATCAATTGTATTTTAGTAGCCAATGATAATGTTGTGAACAATTCAATTCAAAAAACTACCTTGAAATTAGCAGCCCCCCATAATGTAAAAGTTGTGATTAAAAACATTGAAGACTCAGTTGAATCCATTAATACTGGGAAAACAGATAAATATAAGCTATTAATTGTTGTTCAAAATATTAAAGATGCTTATCGTTTAGTTAAAGGCATACCTTCATTGGAAAGTGTAAACCTAGGGGGTGTGAAAGAAGTTCCCGGAAGCCAACCTTTAACTCATTCGGTTTTTGTTACAGAAGAAGATCGAAAATATTTAAAGGAGATGATTGCTAGTAACACAGAAGTCTATGCTCAACAAGTACCAACTGATGCAAAACAGGATATTAAACACTTAATGTAAAAGGAAGGGGAAAGAAATGCAGGATTCATTATTACAAGCCATTTTGCTCGGTTTGTTAACTGCGCTCATAGTGGCTGATTGGCTAACAGGTACCAACAATATTTCAAGACCACTGATTTCCAGTGTCTTTGTTGGAATTATTATGGGCGATTTGCAAACTGGTATTATCATGGGTGCAACATTAGAACTAGCTTTTATCGGTGCTATTACAATTGGAGCTTCTCGGCCACCTGATTTGGTTTCTGGTGGAATTTTAGGAACTGCCTTTGCTATTGCTACAGGAAAAGGAGCTGAATTTGCTCTAACCCTAGCTTTTCCAATTGCTGCTTTGTTTTTAATTGTTGATAATTTGCTAACCTTATTGGTCTTACCGATGGTTGCGAGAAAAGCAGATAAGTACGCAACTGATGGTGAAATTAAAAAGGCTGCCAATATGCATATCTTTGGTTGGTTAGTCGTGAAAAGTTTACCACGAGCTATCTTTGTAACATTGGCCTTTTATTTAGGCAGTCCTTTTATGGAAAAAATTCTAAATCAAATTCCGGCATTCATTCAAACTGGGATTAGTATTGCAGCAGGGATTATGCCAGCACTAGGGTTTGCCATCTTATTGCAAATGATTTTGAAGAAGGAAGTAGTTGTTTTCTTCATCATGGGTTTTGCACTCTATAGTTACTTACATGTACCAGTATTGGGAATTTCAATCTTCGCTGCATGTATTGCGTTTATTTTAGTCGATATATCTTCTCAAATTGACAAGAAAACTGTGACTCAAGGAGGTGACGTGGATGATGATTTCTGATAAAAAAATAACGAAAAAAGATTTGAAAAAAATATTTTTCCGTTCCTTTACTCTGGAAGCTTCTTGGAACTTTGAACGTCAACAAAATATGGGTTTTGAATTTGCGATGGCTGATTTAATTGAAAAGCTTTATGGGGATGACAAAGAAGCCAGAGCTCAGGCAGGAGCTAGACACTTAGAGTTTTTTAATACTTCTGCTCCACTGTCAACCTTTATTATGGGGATTGTGGCATCCATGGAAGAAAGAAATGCCAACGATCCAAGAAATTTTGATCCAGGAAGTATTACTAATATTAAAACTGCTTTAATGGGTCCTTTAGCAGGGATTGGCGATTCCTTTTTCTGGGGAACGTTGCGGGTTATTGCAACTGGTGTAGGCACCTCATTAGCTTTAAACGGTAGTATTTTAGGACCGTTATTATTTTTGCTGATTTACAACGTACCGACTTATACGATTCGCTATTTTGGTACCATGAAAGGCTACGAATTTGGGACAACCATCTTAGAAAACGTGGAATCCTCAGGTTTGATGAAATCACTGATGTATGGAGCCTCAATATTGGGATTGATGGTCATCGGTGGGATGACAGGGAATATGGTCACCGTTAAAGTAGCCGGAAGTATTGGTCAGGGTGACGATTTACAAAAATTTCAAGACATTTTAGATGGTATTTTGCCAAACTTACTTTCAGTAGTAGCCGTAATGTTGATTTATTATTTATTGAAAAAAGGCGTTAAAACAACCTATTTACTATTTGGGATTTTCGCTTTTGGGATTATCGCTGCTTACTTTGGCTTTTTGACAGTCTAAATTACAAATGAAAGGAAATAATAAAATGCTTAAATTTAATGCAGAAGAAATGGAACAACGGGGAGAATTGATCTACGGAACACGAAAACATGTGGAGGCTGTCGCTAAAGCCGCTTACGAAAATGGTATTTCTAATATTTTCTTTACGGCTTCTGGTGGTTCTGTTGCGGTTATGCAACCCTTTGACTATGTATTACAAACAGAATCTTCAATACCTGTCTACTCAATTACTGCCGCAGAATTAGTCTTAACGGGCCACAAACAATTAAACGAAAAATCTTTAGTTGTACTTTATTCAAAATCAGGGGATACAAAAGAAACAATTGAAGCCGCTAAGTATTTAAAAGAACGCAATATTCCAACAGTGGGAATTGTAAGTAAAGAAAATACACCACTAGAAGAGCTTTGCACTTATGGCATTAACTATCATGATGGCCGTCCTCAAGAGATGCCTCTTTATTTCTTGATCATGTCCGTTATGAAGCATAACGGTGAATTTGATAAGTACCAACAGTTTGCCGATGAACTTAAAAATTTGCCAAAAGGTCTTTCTAAAGTACGGGAAACTGCTGATGAAAAAGCAAAAAAATATGCTGAAAAATATCAAAATGATCTATATCAAATTTGGGTTGGTAGCGGTAATCTTTGGGGTATTACGTATTCTTATTCTATGTGTGTATTAGAAGAATCTCAATGGCTAAGGACAAAATCCGTTTCTTCTCCTGAATTCTTCCATGGAACTTTAGAACTGGTGGAAAAAGATGTGTGTGTGACTTTAATCAAGACAGAGGGGGAAACTCGTCCGTTAGATGAACGAGTGGAACGTTTTGCTAGTCAATATACTGATGAGTTTAATGTTTTTGATACGATGGATTATGAGTTGCCAGGAATCAGTCCTGAATTTAGAAAATATGTGTGTGCTCCCGTAATGTGGGCAGTATTAGGACGGATTAGTGTTCATCTTGAATCAATCCGTAATCATTCTTTGGAAACGCGACGTTATTACCGTGTTGTGGAATACTAAGAGGTGAAAAAATTGTCTGATTATGTAGTGGGATTCGGCGATAATAAAGTAGATTATTATACGAATCAAAATATCAAGTATCCCGGAGGAAATGCTGTAAACTTCGCAGTCGCTGGGAAAAAAAGTGGGGTAGAAGCATTTTATGTTGGTACAATTTCAGACGACGCAGATGGTCAGCTAGTCATTGATGGGTTGAAAGACAATAAAGTAGATTTTCATTATTGTAATCGAACGAAATCCACTTCTGAAAAAGTTTTTGTAGAAATAAAAGACGGGGAACGAATCTTTGTAAGCAGTCAACGAGGATCAAGACAAACCCCAGAGTTATCAAAGAAACTACTAGAATTGTGTGGCAATAGTTTACTAGTTCATTCAGGTTGCCATGCTAAAACAGAAGACAAGTTACCGGAAATAAAAGCTAGTGGTGCAAAGATTTCATTTGATTTTTCAGACTTAGAGAAATACCGTACAGATGAATATTTGAATGAAGTTTGTCCAAATATCTTTATTGCTCAATTTTCAGTTTCTAAGGATAGCCCTTTGGAAATTGAACGACTGAAAAAGCGCTGTATGGATAATAATGTTCGCTTTGTTTTATTGACTAAAGGAAGCGAAAGTCCTTTATTCCTAGATGCTAAAAATGAAATCACCTACCAAGGATTTATACGAAAATCAGATCGCGTCTTGGATACTATGGGTGCTGGAGATAGTTATTTTGCAGCCTTTGCAGTTCAATTAATGAAATATTTGCAAACTGGGGAAATCAACGAAGAAATGGTGGTTAATTGCTTTAAAAAAGCTGCCAATTTAGCTCATGACGTTTTACAGATAAATGGTGCTTTTGGTTGTGGTGTCCCAATCAATTGAAGGGTAGTATCTTATTAAAAAGTTAAAAAAACATATGTGAAACAAATATAACCGACTCATTGTCAAGTGATGTTGTTTTTAATTAAATCTAGAGAAGGGAACATTTCGGTGTTCTCTTTTTTACTATGGCAAGTCCTATTCCGGGGATTTTCCCGGATGAAGCAATAGCAGCTGGTGCTTATATCGTTCGGGCAGATCAAAGCGATTTTCCGAATCAAATCAATAGTGTCTTGGCATTCCCAGAAATTTTAGAGGAGCATTGGATGCGCGGGCAAAAAAATCACTGTAGAGAAGCAAATTGCCGCAGCGAGAGGAATTGCTAGTCTAATTAAAGAAGAGAATTTGACAACAAACAATATACTCCCGGATGTCTTTGAACCCGGGGTAGCAGAGACTGTGGCGGCCAGTGTACAAAGTGCAGTGCCACTTTAATGCTCGGTATTTGTTGTATTTGTGATAAAAACTGGAGGAAAAGTTTGAAAATAAAGCCAGCCAATGATTCTTAAAAGAAAGTACCCCAAATAGATCTACCGCTTTTTAAATTTTTTTTAACGGAGGGGCAGTCAACTATTCATCAAGAAATCAATTCAACTTGAGCCTGCATTTGCGTCGGTAATCACATAACCACGTTTTCTAAGAAATTTTAGAGCTTGACTTTGTGATAGAACTTTCTCTTTTTCTACAGGCTAGTGATCCAGGTAACCTTCGTTAGTATAAGGTTCAACTTCTGATAAGACATTCCAGATAGCGGTCAGAGCATCTTACAAATAGCGATGATTGTTTTCTTGCGACCACGATTGGCTTTAATTCTGCGGTAACGATTTCCAAATTCGGGATGTTTCTTTGATTTGAGAAGCGCATTAGCAATCTGCACTAACAAAGGTTTCAAAGAGCGCCCAGCCCGAAAGATAGGAGTCGATTTCACACGACCACCACTCTGATCATTTCTTGGACAACAGCCTGCCCAGGAAATCAAATGTTTGGATGTTTGAAAAACGGACATATCTGGTCCTATTTCAGCTAATTTCGCAATCGCAGTCATGGAGGTGGCATTTAACCCCGGAATTGTTCGGAGCAGACGAGCGCCTAGAAAAGGGCTTAAGCGTAACCAATCGTTTGTATTAGGAGATTAAAAATTATTATGCGGATGAATTTCAGGTAGCAGAACAAGCTTTATACTTGTTGAAAGAACGACACCAAATCGATCTACTGAGAGAAAAAGCCTCGAACATCGCATTTCATTTGATCAATGTGTAATCCGACGGCGTTGAGAATCAAGATGGATTGAAAAAAGCCAAACTGATTGGTTCTATCGTTAACTTGGTCCGTTACTCAATATAAGTTCATTCCATTCTAATCGTTTCATCATGCATGTTCGTCCTTTTGTCGATCGTTTCTTTTTGGTTGGCTTACTGGAAGACGATGATGAAGGTTTGTACCGGCAAATGTGAGTGTTGTATCCAGATATGGTGGAAATTGCGACTGAGATCAAAGGGTATACTGATAAAGAGTATCAAACCAAAATCCCCGTTAACGAAATTGTCTTTTTAAGTGTGCATGTTAATCGCTTAATGAACCATTCGGCTATCGATTCATAAATCACTGATAAGATTAGTGAGAGGGATCAATGCTTTAATGACTTCATGTATCTTCATGAACACAGATTTTACACAAGATTTTGGACTTGACACAAAAAAGGACCCCATAGAAACCTTATTTTTTCGTAGTGAATGTAAATCTCCTATTGAGGATTACTTGGAATGGCAACAGTTTTTTTGACAAATTTTATAAGGTGCAGAACTTCTTTCCGTATGCTATTCCCATTGTCCTTGACAATCAGCCTCCTCGGATGTGACGATCTTCGGCAGGAGCTAACAGTTAAAGTTAGACTGCCTCGCTAGCGTTAGCACATCCGAGCTCATTATCAAGGATTCGCTGCGCCAATCTCTGATTACGGTAACCAACCGGTGTCTCGTAGCCAAGTGTACCGTGCAACCGAAGGTGGTTCTACCAATTGACATAGTCAAATAACTCCAAATCCAATTGTTGTAAGGTTTCAAATGTGTATTGATAGACAAATTCTACTTTCAACGACTTATAAGTTGATTCAGCTACGGCATTATCAAAAGGACAGCCTTTATGATTCAATGATCGATTGATGTCAAAAGTTGTTAATAATTCATCAATAGCTTGGTTATCAAACTCTTTTCCACGATCAGTATGAAAAATCTCAACCTCTGTCAGAGGTTATTTGATACGGCTAAATGCTTTTTTTACTAGAACGGCATCTTTATATTCTCCACAAGAATAGCCGAGAATTTCTCGATTGAACAGATCCAAAATGAAACAGACATAATTCCATTTTTTCCCGACTCGCACATAAGTCAAGTCTGTTACGATCGCTTCTAATGGGTTGTCTCTTAAGAATTTACGATTCAATACGTTTGTCGTTTTGGCTTCATTGCAAGTAGAATGATGTACTTTAAAATAAGCAACAGTATAGCTCGATTTTAATCCTCTATTTTTCATGATTCTACTAATTTTTCGTCGGCTGATCTGAATGCCTCGTTTTGATAAGGATTTTTTTATTTTTCTTGAGCCGTAGGCCTTTCGGCTGCGGATAAATTCTTCAGCGACTGCTTCTTCAAGTTCTGATTCGTCTTTCTTTGGTTTTGATTGATAATAATAGGACTGACGTGATAGACCTAATATTCTGCACATCGCTGATATAGGGTAAAGATGCTTATTCGCATCGATTACTTGTCTCTTCGTCCGAATATCAGCGCTGCTTGCTTTAAAATATCATTTTCCATTTCTAATTGCTGGTTTCTTTTACGTAGTTCTAACAATTCTTTTTGTTCAGGCGTAAGATTATCTTTTTCCTTGAATGAACCACTCGTTTTAGATTGCTTTACCCATTTGTCAAATGCTGAAGCCGTTAGTTCATATTCTCGAATGATTTCTACACGTGGCTTTCCAGCTAAGTAAAGATTGACGATTTGTTGCTTGAATTCTTGTGAAAAAGTTCTTCGTGTTCTCTTAGACATAAAAATTCCTCCTGGTATGTTTTCTTCTAGTCTACACACCTTAATTTTTCTGTCTAGTTAATTGTAGCCTATCCAACTGATAAAAAGATATTAATGGATAGTTAGACTTCTAACTAGTTAACTTATTACATATATTGAATTTTTTCTTCTATTATATAGGGTTTTATTTCGTCATAGATCTAAACTCTTCACTGCGGTATCTTTGTCTTCCTGGGTGATTCCAATATAGCGTAAGGTCTCCCGTTGCGAAGAATGGTTTAGCAATGACTGAATGATTTCTGTTTTCGTACCTTGTTTGTACAAAAAATAGCCGAAGGTCTTGCGCATCGAATGGGGGCCAATTTCTTTCAACCCAACCGCCGTTCCTGCTTCATGAATGATCCGCCAAAGACTTTGTCGGGTCAAAGGCGTATCTGCTCCTTTTCGACTTGGAAACAAATACTTGCTGAAGTCATGTACTTGTAGCTGCTCAGGAAATTCAGATTGAACATAGTCGAGAATCACTTTTCGTAATTTGTTCGAAATGAAGACCGAATTGTGTTTGGCCGTTTTTTGTTCCTTCATGGCCAGACGTTCCTTGACAATCACCCGTCCACGAGAAATTTCTAATACATCACTTAATTTTAACTGTCTTAGATCGGAGATTCGATAGGCTGTATTGATCCCGATCGAAAAAAGCACCAAATTCCGTTGCCCATATTTTCCGGAAGCCAAAATTGCCTTCATGGCATCGATCTTTTTTTTGTCGCGAATCGGTTCCACACTCTTCATTTTTAGTCCCCTCTCAAATGTTACTTAATACGATTATAACAGATAATAAGTCACATTTAAACAAGCTATAGAAAAAAGACCCTAAAAGAAAAGTGATTTTCTCTTAGAGCCTCTAAGGATGGAGCGATTTTGACGAATGTGACAGAATCAGTTTGTGTCTCATTGGGCTATGGGATTTTCGGTAAGATTTGATTATCTCAGAACATTAATATTGCCCCTTTAAAAAATTTGTCAGTACTTTTAAGTTATTCTATCCTGAAAATTCAAAATTTTCAGTCTATATAATTAACTTACATTCAGTTTTACCAAATGATAAGCTTTAAAAAGTATTCAGAATTTAGTCATGTTATGGATCCAATAAAGTAGATATGGAATATTTATTTTCTCTTGTCTAATTTATAAGAACTAAATGATTTCATCATTGTTTTGACTCTCCCAATTTTTTAATCATTTACACGAAAATTAATTTTATAAAGAACATACCCTATACTCTTATTTTTTTTTTCAAGAACTCAAAAAAGCGGAAAATCCCAGATTTAAAAATCTGAGTTTCCGCTTTTGTCATTTCAAGGATGGACTATTGTCTCAGCCTCTTCTAATTTATTCTTAAGATATTTTTACTTTCTCTGCAGGTGCTGATACTTCTTTTTGTTCTTTTCGACCTTTCAACTTATACTTCATTAATCTCATGCCATTGAAAATTACCACCAAGATACTACCTTCATGAACCAACATTCCGATAGACATATTCATCCATTCGCTGAAGAAGACGCTGGTCAACAAGACCAACACTACTCCAATTGAAATCACGATATTTTGTTTCATATTATTTGCGGTGGCTTTTACTAATCCTAATGCGTGAGGCAAGTTGCTGAAGTTCGAGTTCATTAAAACGACATCGGATGTTTCAATCGCTACGTCCGTTCCGCTTCCCATTGCGATTCCAATGTCTGCTAAAGCTAAGGACGGACTATCGTTAACGCCATCTCCAACAAAGGCTACAATTTGACCACGTTGTTGAAGTTTTCCGATATAAGCCGATTTGTCTTCCGGCAACATGTGGCCGTGAGCTTCGGTCAAACCAAGTTCGCCGGCGACCACATCAACGGTTCCTTGGTTATCTCCTGAAAGAACGACTAGATTTTTCACGCCCAAGTCTTTTAATTCCTGCAAATTAGCTTTCACACCCGGACGGACTTGATCGCGAATGCCCATCAGTACTTTTAATTCACCGTCGACCGCTGTCAAAACGAGAGAGTTCCCTTGTTGTTCAAACCGTTTGACATCTTTTTGCACTTTTTTGCTGAGAGTGACATTTTCTTTTTCCATCAAGGCCACATTCCCAACAGCCACTCTATGTCCAGCTACACTTGAAACGATTCCGCCGCCTTTCACGACTTCAGTTCCTTCAACAGGATAAAAGTTTGTTTCTCCAATTTGATTTAAGACCGCTTTTGCTAATGGATGATCTGATTCCCGTTCCACACTGGCCAGATAGCCAAGCGTTTCAGCAGAATCTTTTTCATACAGTTCAGTCGCTGCAACGGTTGGGTTTCCGACAGTTAAAGTACCTGTCTTATCAAATACAATTGTATCCACATTGCTGAAGTCTTGAATGACTTCACTCCCTTTTAAAAGAACACCGTTACGAGCACCATTCCCGATACCGGCAACGTTTGAGACAGGCACTCCGATAACTAATGCGCCTGGGCAACCTAGAACCAAGATGGTGATTGCTAACTCAATATTTTGACTGAACGCCCATACAACAATTGCCAGAACCAAGACAGCTGGTGTGTAGTATTTAGAAAAGCGATCAATGAACCGTTCCGCTTCGGATTTAGAATCTTGTGCTTCTTCCACGAGTTCAATAATTTTTCCAAATGTGGTGTCCTCACCAACTCGGTCAGCTCTGATTTGAATCGTTCCGTTTTCTAAAATGGTTCCTGCAAAAACTTCTGCATCAGCTAGCTTGTTGACCGGAACAGCTTCCCCTGTAATGCTAGCTTCATTGATATACCCTTCGCCCGTAAGGACTGTGCCATCCACTGGAACTTTCGCACCCGTTTTAACGAGCAAGATATCCCCTTCATCTACATCATCCACTTCTACTTCTTCAAATTCGCCATTATCCATTTGTTTCAAAGCGCTTTCGGGTGCCATTTCAGTCAATTCTTTGATAGCAGATCGCGTTTGGTTCAATGTTCGTTGTTCCAAGTAGTGTCCGAATAAGAATAAGAACGTGACAATAGCCGATTCTTCATAATCCTGAATGAAAAGCGCACCAATCGCTGCAATACTGACTAAGACATCAATACTGATGACTTTGACTTTCATTGCTTGAAACGCTTGAATGGCAATTGGCGTAATCCCAAAGACAGAGGCGATAATCAAAGACCACTCTGAAAGTCCTACGTTTTCTAAAACAAAGTGACTGAAGAAACCGAGTACGATTAACAATCCACTGATGACGGTGATAACATTTTTCTTGCTTAATATATATTGTTGCATGCTTTTTCCCTCCAAATTTAATTTCTCTTTTATTGATAAACACAGTATAAGATAATTGCCTAAGTAATTAATTGACTGACATCAAGTTTAGAAAGTTCTCTTTTATCGTTTCTAAGCACCTCGAATCGGATTGCAACAAAAAAAGCAATCCTGGAAAAATAGCTTTTCTTCCAGAATTGCCTAGTTCATTTAATCTGTTAAGCGGCCTTGACTTTTGCTTTAAGGACCGGATAGCCTACGTTTTCGATAGCTTTTTGAATCTCTTCAATCGAAGTGACAGCTGAATCAAAATTGGCTTTGACTTTGCTGGAGTTGAATAATACTTTAATGCTGTCTTTATCGACACCGTTAACTGATTTTACGGCACCTTCAATTTTTTGCATACAACTTGGACAAGACAACGTTTCTAATTGCAATATAGCTTTTTCCATAATTCCTATCTCCTTTATGTGTTTTTATTTTATCGGCAGCAGATTAATGAACACTGCCTTTTCCTCTTTACAACTGTAATATAGCTCACTTCTAGCAAACGAAAATTGACGCATATCAAGTTCGGCACTTCTTTTTATCTTTTTGCTCAATTCACCATCTTAATAGTCTTTTTCTGCCCCTTATTGCCATCAGAATAATAAGAAATTGGTGGATAATCTTGTCTGCGTATAAACCATACGACAATCGCGCCAATAAACAGGGACAGAGACAAGGCTTGCGAAACGCGGATCCACTCGCCAATCCATAAACTGTTCGTTCGCATACCTTCAATGAAGAACCGACCCGCTGAGTACCACAAAACGTCACTCAAAGCGACTTCTTCTTGACGCAAAAGCACTGAGTTCTGTCCCGTTGTTAATGAAGAGCGACAGAACACCAACGTGTAGAAAAAAGTGTGTCCGATTATTCGCTGTAAAGCAATAAATCATCTAAATCCTGAATCTTGATTCTTTTCCCAGACAGCTGTTGAATCAATCCCTCGTTCTCCAATTCTCCTAATTTGCGACTGATGGTCTCAGGTGTCGTTCCTAAATAGGAAGCAATGTCCTTTTTTGCCATCGGCAGGGTGATGGTGGGAGAGTTGCCCATTTCAGGTTCCACATTTTCTGCCAAAAACAAAACTAAACGGGTAATGACACTCTCCACGGCTACTTGTGCGGTTTGGCGTTCGGATCTTTCTAACCGCTGCGACATCTCTCCTAGCAGCTTTAATGAAATTGCAGGATACTCTTTTAGCAACTCTTGTACATCATGTTGTTGAATCATGCAGACAGACGTATCTCGAATAGCTTCTGCGTATTCCTCGTGCACAGCATCAGGATTGAACAACGTCCATTCTCCCGTAAAGTCACCCGGATTCAAAATACGCACTAGTTGCTCTTTGCCAGAATCAGACAAGCGATAGATGCGGACTTTTCCGCGATTCACAATATATAAGGCATCATCTTTTTCTTGCGAGCGAAACAGAAACTCCCCTTTTTGATAGTGCTTCGTGTGCGCTTTTTCAGCGATGCGATCCATCGCGCTTTCCTCCAAATGATTGAATATCGGGACTAAGCGGATACAAGCTGAGTGGTCTCCTGCTGCATGTGGTTGGGTGTATTGAGTCAATTCGTTCTTCCCCTTTATCAGTTTACTGTCCTTTTTTTTAGCTTTCCTATATTTAGCATAAAGGCCCCTACCTCAAAATATTTAATTTCTAAATGTATGTTTCCGAAAAACCTACTCTTCATCCTCATCAAACGCATCGTCATCTTCCAATGCCTCTTTGCCAATGAACGCTTGCAGCATCCAAATGTTTTTATCTAAGTCATTTTTAAAAGCAATCAGTGTATCTTCTAAAGCATCGTCACCCTCATCTTGTACTAAACGAATAGCACGAATCGTTAATTCACGGGTACTTCTGAAATCTTCGATAATATTTTCAACCATGTCTTCTGCTTTAGCGTATTTATTGATGGCATCTTCTGAAAGCATGGAATATTTTTCAAATTCAGCGGTGGTTGAAGCCGGTTTATGACCGGAAGTAATCAAGCGTTCTGCGAGTTTGTCGAACCATTCTTCGTTTTGATTATACAATTCTTCAAATTTTTCATGCAGGGTGAAGAAATTAGCGCCATTTACATACCAGTGATATTGGTGCAATTTCACATGTAAAGTATGCATGTTCCCTAAAAGATGATCCGAAATGGCCGCTGCATTAATTTTTGTATGATGGACATGTTCCTTGTGTTCTTGTTCTTCTTGCAATCTTTCTTGGGGTGTTCTTTCTTGAGAAGCTTTATTTTCAGTCATGATCTATTCCTCCTATAATTTTGGTTTGTTTAAAATGGCTTCCTTTGATGCCTCCTTTTCCTTTACTGAATTTAGTATAAAGGCCCCCTACCTCAAAAAAATTGACGCGCATCAAGAAAATCATTTCTTAATAGACGCTAGGCTTCTCTATTAAATTCAACTGAAATAATCAAAGGAATGAAGTCGTTCCCTCCAAACAAATATTTCATTAAAGTAGGGCCTAAAAAAAGAATAGCAACTATACTTTGTCAAGAGACCTGACTGCTATTTTTTTCTTGTTATTCTTCAATTACCAAATGTCTTGCCTTGCAGTATATTTAATGCTCTTTCTCACATTATATTCTCTTCATTTATCGGTAGCTGCTAAGGATTTTACTGATAGTTCTTTCAATATTAAAGTGGTAAATCTTTCTTTGTAAAGATAACATTTGACGCTGCATATAGAACGAAAGCAATGGTTCCTAAAGCAACTAATCCCCAACCAAACTCGCCACTAGCTAATATCGCATCTGTATCAAATAGAGTTGTTATCGTTAGATACTCGAGTATAACTGGAGCATCGTCCATCAGTTGCTGAACCATAGTAAGTAGGAAGAAAGCAAATGGTATCCCCCCACCGCTAGCTAAAGCTAATCCTGAGCGGTTAAATAGAGTTGATGCAAAGAATGAAATAGAGCTTATGGCTAGGATTAAGATGAGTAGACCAAGACTTAACCAAAAATAAGTTTCTGTATCAAATTCCAGAGCAGCATCGACAGATCTTGCAGATGATACCATGGCATGGTTTGCCATCGTAATGATTTGTTCTTCATTTAAATCAGTTGCTTCCATAGACGCCTCTAAAGCGGTAGAATCTTTAATTAAACTCAAATTCTCTTTCACTTGGGCACTATTCATATTTAAGGCCTTTGCAGAAGAGTCAATAACAGCCTGTAATAAGAGTTCACTATTGGCTTCCGTAATCATGACAGTTGGCTGAGATTTTCCTTTATTTTCTTCATTCTTTTCAGCTTCAAGTGCAGTTATTTCATCTGCCAGAAATTGACGGTACTCATTAACAGAAATTCCTTGTACACTTGCACCAGCCGTCAATGCGTCATTACTTGTTAATATCATCGCCGGGTTTTCGATCAATTCCTCAGTTGTGATTTCAATATCATCATCTTCCATGTCATCATCATTTTTATAGATATCCCGACGTTCATCGGTGATAATTTCTGCAGCCTCTTCATAGGAGTGATCCTTGATGACCTCTCCTAAGTATATTGAATAGGCGTCCATATCCATATCGCGAGCTGCAGCAGCATCTCGCATAGCTTGTTCATTATCTTTAATTAAATATAAATGTTCAGATAGATAACCTTCACTTTTATCTAATATTTCTGATGCTTTTTCTATATCCTCTGTGATCGGATAGCCCGTCACGTTGTTGTACTTTAATTGAGAGGCACCTAAACCGGCTAATGAAACAATGACATACATTAAAATAACCGATAAGATGAGGTAAAGCGATTTGGTAAAAATGACACTTGAACGTTTTATGGGTGTTGATAAAGTATAAGCCATAGATCCAGAGTCTACCTCGCTCACTACAAGAGTATTTGCTGTAAATACAACATAAACAATTCCAAGAATAAGACCAATCAGTTTATAGAAATTTTCTAAGTTTCCTAAGAGACTGTCCATTGATGAGAGAAGACTGGAAAAAGCGGTTCCTTTCGCTGCAGCGGCAATCGATGCATATCCTTCCGCATCATAACCTATGATGAAACCAGATAAAATGACTGAAGCGACGATTGTGATAATTGCCCATAGTTTCCAATTGGTTTTGATACTTTGCTTAAATATTGGTTTTGAAAACATTTATACTTCCTCCTTAAATATCTCAGTAATATAATCTTCAAATGAGAACTTAATTTCTTTAAAATAGACCAAGTCAAAATCTTTTAAATCTTGAATGAGATAATTAATATTTTTATCATGAATTTGAACGACAACTTGTAAATCTTCCGCTTTTACCATAGTCAATTGGTATCCTAAATTTAAGAAACGTTCGAAATCGGCAAGTGATTTAAATTCCATTCGATAACTTTTATTCTCGTTATAACGAATGTCTGCCATGTCTGTGATATCAATAATTTTGCCCTCTCGGATGACTGCGACTCGGTCACTGACATCTTCCACTTCTTGGAAGATATTGCTAGACATAAGAATCGTTTTTCCTTGTTTCTTTTCTTGTTTTAAAAGATCAAGGAAGATGTCACGCATTAGAGGATCTAAACCTGTAGTTGGTTCATCCATAATTAAGATATCTGCATTAGATGCAAATGCTGAAACAATAGCTGTTTTTTGTTTCATCCCTTTACTCATGGAACGCACATTGGCCGTCACATCTAATTGAAGAAGATTACTTAACTCTTTAGCACGTTCCCAACTTCCACGTCCAGATAAATAGATTTGATCTTTTAAAAAATCTTCACCGGTTTTGTTTCCTGGAAAGTTGATTTCACCAGGAATATAAGATACATAGCGTTTGACTTCTGCACTACTTTTGGTGGCATCAAGTCCATTAATAGTGACGCTTCCTTCATCAGGTTTCAGGAAACCCATCAAGTGCCGGATAGTAGTCGTTTTTCCTGCACCGTTGATACCTACGAAGCCATAGTTTTCTCCTTTTTCAATCTCTAAAGATACATCAAATATTCCGTGTCCATTTCCATAATCCTTAGTCAAATGTTTGATATCAATGTAAGCCATATCGCAAATTCTCCTCTCCAGCAGCCACTGTTTTCTTACGATCATAAAAGTCCATAAAGTAATCTTCCAAAGTAAATTTAATTTCTGAAATAAAATTTACCTTTACCTCACTTAATTCTGTAAAAAATTCTTGCATCTTCTGATCCGTTAAACTTAGTTTAACTTGATTTTGTTCAGGTCTTTTAGTTGGAATAGTAAATTCGGTATTTTCTATAAACTTCTGATAATCCTCAAAACTAGCAAACTCAATTTTGAATGATTTATTCGTACTCTGCTTCAATTCATTGGATTCAACTGTTGAAACCACTACCCCATCCTTAATGATGGCAATGCGATCACATGTTGCATCCACTTCAGTAAAGATGTGACTAGATAGGAGGATTGTTTTCCCTTCTGATTTTTCTTTTAAGATAAATTGAATGAAGCGTTCTTGCATAACAGGATCTAATCCTGAAGTAGGTTCATCTAATATCAATATTTTTGGATTATGCATAAAAGCAGTAACGACCGCTAGCTTTCTTTTGGTCCCAAGACTCATTTCTTTAATCTCTTTAGAAGTATCTACTTTAAAGAGCTCTTTAAGCTGCTCTGTCCTTGTCATATCAGTAATTTTTCTTTCATTTGCCATGAACTCAATAAATTGGTCTCCTGTCATTCCTTTTGGAAAAGCCAACTCTCCAGGTAAATAACCAACATCTTGTTTAATATTGGCTGCTGATTTCCAACTATCTTTTCCATTAATAGAAAGTTCTCCCTCATCAGCTTTAGAAAAGCCCATTAAGTGGCGAATAGTTGTCGACTTTCCAGCACCATTCGGTCCCAAGAATCCAAAAGCTTCTCCCTCATTTATCTCAAAAGAAACATCAAATATTCCACGTCCATGTCCATAGTCCTTGGTCACATGTTTCACTTCAATAACTGACATCATATTCCTACCTTTCTTTTAAATATCGATTATAAGATAATTAACAATCGTCTCTTTATTTACAAATGTTATACTATTTATTATACTAGTCTCACAAAGGGGGACAAGAGACATATTTTCAGGATCTGATAAATAATTTACATTTTTTCGATAATTGATACTTTCTCTAAAAAGGAGGCCCTATATGCAACAATTAGATTTAAGGGTTCAAAAAACTCATAAGGCACTTATAGAAGCATTTGAAAACTTATTACATGAAAAAGAATTTGAAAATATTTCAGTAACAGAAATATGTGATGCTGCTATGGTTCGACGACCAACTTTCTACAAACATTTCTTGGATAAATATGATTTTATAACCTTTTTTATTAAACATAAAATGAATGAAATATTTGATTTTGCTATCAAAAACTCAAATGAAGAAAAAGACAACTTTTTTATTATTGTTTTTGAACAACTATTGGATCAATTTGATAGTCAAGTCCATAATCCTGT
>NZ_PUAP01000010.1 GCF_002947535.1 Enterococcus mundtii | reverse complement strand
CGAAAAAAAGCGCCATCCACAAAAATTTGAAGAACACTTTTCGTGGATGGCGCCTTATTTCTCGAGGCTGAACACTTCTGTCCCGACTTCGTTTTACATCATTTATTCATAAGGAGGTTGATCTATTATTTTATTTCGAAATCAATTGATTCGTCTCACGGACAATCATACGTTCTTCATTCGTCGGTACGACCATGACAGCCACTTGTCCATTGTCTTGACTGACAATTGCTTGTCTTGTATTGTTTCTTTCCTCGTCAACAGTTATGCCAAACAATGACAACCCTTCACAAGATAGTTGACGAATGATTGGCGAGTTTTCTCCGATGCCAGCCGTGAAGATCAATACATCAAGTCCGCCTAGTTCAGCAGCGTAAGCACCGATCATCTGTTTTACGCGACCACAATACATGTTCATTGCTAAAACCGCTTTTGGATCGCCCTGTTCAAAAGCTTCTTCGATGTCACGAGCATCACTGCTGATGCCAGAAACTCCTTTGAGTCCTGAGTCTTGGTTCATCATCTGCTCGATTTCTGCGAAGCTCATCTGTTTTTCTCTGCCTAGATAGGTCACGATGGAAGGATCGATATCACCACAGCGCGTTCCCATCATGATACCTGCTAAAGGAGTGAATCCCATACTAGTGATAACAGACTGGCCATTCTTGATCCCGCAAATACTCCCCCCATTTCCTAAATGACAGGAAATGATTTTTAAATCCTCAAGCTTTTTACCTAAAGACTTGGCAGCTTCCGTCGCCACATATTGGTGACTTGTCCCGTGAAATCCAAAACGGCGAATTCCCTCTTCCTCATATAATTTATAAGGAATTGGATAAAGATAATTTTCTTCTGGCATCGTTTGGTGGAATGACGTATCAAAAACAGCAACTTGCGGACAAGCTGGTAAATTATTTTTGAATGCTTCGATCCCCATGATGTTGATTGGGTTGTGCAACGGTGCTAAATGAGAAAGCGATTTGATTTTTGTCAATGATTCATCATCGACTTGGCATGAGCCTTTGAAGAATTCGCCACCGTGCGCGACACGATGGCCGACACCCGCGATTTCTGACAAATCAGCAACGATTTTTTCTTCCAATAAAAAGCCTAGTAAAAACTTGACTGCATCTTCATGTGTCTCACCTTCAACTGAACGACTACTTTTACCATCGTCTAAAGAATACGTCAAATCCATGGAGGTTGCTAACCCGATTCGTTCGAATAATCCTTTGGCGATCATTTTTTCTTCAGGAAACTCATAGACTTGAAACTTTAACGAAGAACTTCCTGAATTGATTGCAATAATTAATTCTTTCAATGCTTTACCCCTCAATCTAATCTTTTACAGAATGTTTACTAAAAGCACAGCAATCGTTGCACCAACGATCGGGCCTACTAATGGTACCCATGCGTATCTCCAGTTATAGTCAGTGTTTTTATTTGGTAATGGGATCAATGTATACATCAAACGCGGACCAAGGTCACGCGCTGGATTGATCGCATAGCCTGTTGTCGAACCAAATGAGAATGAGATACCTACTAACAAGAACAATGCAACAACTGGTTGGAATCCTCCTGGGAAGTCTCCCGCTGGAAGTAACAATAAGGTGAAGATAAATGCAAATGTTGCAATGATCTCACTGATGACATTCGCAATAGGTGCGTCGATTGCTGGACCTGTAGCAAAGATACCTACTGAGTTGCCTTCATCTGCTCCAGTTTCTTTAAAGTGAGCCATAAATGAGATTGCAGCAATCAATGCACCTAAAAAGGCACCTGCGAATTGCGCTAGAACAAATGGTACGACCATATTCCATTCAAAAAGTCCACCGATCGCAAAAGCAATCGAAACCGCAGGATTCAAATGACCTGGCGATCCGAAGTAGCCCGCTGAATAAATCCCTAACATTACGGCAACGCCCCAGCCAAATGCTACCAATACCCAATTGGCACCAACTGCTTTTGCCAAAGTCTTCTTCAAGTTGATGCTACAACCCACACCACAACCGAAAAGTGTTAAAACTAACGTTCCAATAAATTCACCTAATACTGTATTATCCATTTTTGTACCCCTTTTCAAACGATTTTTTGATAGATTTCTTTTAGTTTTGTACGATCAAACGAGATTGGATTCGATTGGAAAGTGAAATCATTCGTCGCATTGTCAGCTACTTGTTCCGCTGCTCTGATCGCTGTTGATTCTTCGATGTTCCATTCGGCCAATGTTGCTGGCACCCCAGAATCTTTACTCAATCGCTTGATGGCATCTACTAATTTGATTACAGCCACTTCGTCTGAAAGACCGTTCGTACATAATTTAAGTTTTCTTGACACTTCTGCGTATAAAGACTTTGCCGTCCAATCTTTAGCATTCGCTAAAACGACATGTGGTAACAACATCGCATTTGCTAAACCATGAGGAACTTTGAAATGCGCGCCGACTTGATGTGCTAAAGCATGGCAAACACCTAAACCAGCATTGTCAAAAGCCACCCCAGCAAGTGTTGCTGCTTCGTGCATTTGGATGCGTGCATCTTCATTGTTGCCATTTTTGACACACTCAACTAAATTCGAAAAGACAAGCGTGATTGCTTTTTCTGCAAGCGCAGAAGAATAATTTGTTCGACCTTTCGCAACCAATGCTTCTAACGCATGAGTCAGGACGTCCAAACCACTGTAGGCCGTGATCGAAGGCGGGCTTGTCATCACAAAATCAATGGATAAGATTGCTTCGTCAGGAATCAACTCTTCAGCAAATATCGGATATTTGATTTTGTTTGCCGTATCGGTGATCACAGCTGCACTGGTCACTTCAGATCCAGTGCCACTCGTTGTTGGGATCGCTACAAAATAATTGATCGTTTGCTTTGCTACCTTCTGATAGAAATAGATGATTCCTTTTGCCGTATCTAACGCCGAACCACCGCCAATTGCGATCACAACGGTTGGTTCAGCTTGCAAAGCCATTTGCATGCCTTTGACTACTTTTTCAATCGGTGGATCTGGCACGATCTCCGTAAAAGTGATCACGCGATTTTTTTGTTCAAGATATGCAATCATTTCACGTACTTTTTGATTGCTTTTCAAAAAAGGATCAAAAACGAACAAGACCGTTTCGTCTGAAAAACGTTCGAACCTTTTAACGATGTCCGTTGTTACAGCTACTTTTGTTTTCATTGACCATTGTTTCAAACTGTTTCCTCCTAACGAATCGAAAATCCATCCGTTAATACACAACGACGTTTTCTAGCAAAATTCCTAGCAGTCGTCGTACATTCACCGGTTGGTGTGGCAATCGTGAATGTGGTTGGGCCTTCGCCACCAAATCCTAATCCTGCAAATGAAGAACCATTTTTGACAAAGATCGAGGTTTGGAATTTCTTCGCTGCAAGGTTCAATCGTTGAATATTTTGGGAGTGCATCGTTGCTGTATGGTGGCACTTATTTTCGATTCCTAATGCTGTCGGTAATGCTTCATCAAAATCTTTTACAGTCACGATCGGTAAGATCGGCATCAACATTTCTTTGACAACAAACGGATGATCTTTCTCTGTTTTCATGATGATCACTCGAATGTCCGCGGATACATAGACACCAACTGCAGCTAAGATCTCACTAGCGTTTTTACCAACGAATTGTCGGTTAGGCGCGCCATTTTCCGCAATCATCAGATCGACCAATCGTTGAATGATTTGTTCGTCACCTACATAATAAGCTCCTTGTTTTTCCATTTGTAAAATCAAGTAGTCAACGACTTGTTCGACGGCAACGACACTTTTTTCTGCCGTACATAGGATGTTATTGTCAAAAGATGCACCCAAAACGATGTCTGCCGCTGCTTTATCAAGATCTGCGGTTTCATCTACGAGTGAAGGTGGATTGCCTTCTCCAGCAGCAATCGTTTTCTTGCCACTCTTCATTGCTTGTCTCACCACACCAAGACCACCTGTGATCACTAATAGTGAAATGTCTGGATGGGACATCATCTCTTGAGCAGCTTCGATCGAAGGTTTTTCGATCGTTACAACCAAGTTATGGATGCCACAGCTTTGATAAATCAATTCATTCAATTTTGAAACGACCCAACCAGAAATTCGCTTTGCACCTGGATGGACACTGAAATAAATAGCATTACCTGCTGCAATCATTCCGATTGCATTACAGATCAACGTTTCTGCCGGGTTAGTACTTGGCGTCACCGCACCGATCACGCCATACGGAGATAACTCATAAAGGGTCATTCCGTTGTCACCAGTGACCGCTTCAGTAATAAGATCTTCGACCCCTGGTGTCTTGTTGATCGCAAGAGTCAATTTTTGGATCTTATCTTCATATCTTCCCATTTTCGTCTCTTCCACTGTTTCACGAGCAATTGTTTCGATATGAGGCGTCATTCCAGTACGAATCGCAGCAATGATTGCTCTTCGCTGTTCCAATGACAAGTCATCTAGACGCTCTTGTGCTACTTTTGCTGCGGCAACTGCTGTATCAACCGTTGGAAAAATCCCGACTGAAGAAGTTGAAACTGTTGCGGTAGTCGGTTCTTCTAAAAGGATTCCTTGAATCACTTTCATGATTTGTTCTTTTAATTGTTCTTCGCCCATCATGCTCGCTCCTTAAACTTTTTGATTCCTTTTGTTGCAATTTCCATATCTTGATCTGGACTGCCACCGCTCACACCGATACCACCAACGATATTTCCTTGCCCATCTTTGAGAAGGAATCCACCACCAAAGGTCACAAGCTTCCCATCACTTAATGTTTCTAATTGGAAAAGCGGTTGGTTTGGTTGGACCAACTCCGTTAGTTCGTGGGTGTCAGCTTTCATCGAGACCGCTGTATAAGCCTTTTTTATCGCCATGCTTTCACTAACGATCAGTGCATCGTCCATTCGATAGAATTGTTTCAAAGCCCCGTTTTTATCAACGATTGCAATAGAAACCGGTACGCTCAAACAATTCGCATGCTCGATACACGCGTGAACGATCTCTTCAAAATCAAGTTTGATCTTTGGTTGTTGCACCCGTTCTAGATACCGACGGATGATTTGATTGAGCAGCACTTCTTGTTCCTGTTCATGATCTGCTTCACGGGCAAAAGAATACAGACAATCAGATAAACGGTTGGCAAACTTGCTGAGTTCTGAACGGACTTCTTCGTTTTCCATAAAGCGATCAAGTACACGTTCCCCACGACGGCAAACCGTCCGAGCAACATGCAACTGCGCCCCTGCTAGACTTTTTCCTGGCAAAATAAATTCATGGATTTCTGGTAGTTTTGCTGTTTTTTCATCGATCCAGATTTCCAATTGATGAATATCTTCCGCAGAGATCAAGTCACTTTTATGCGCTAATTTATCCGTTTTCGTTGCTGTCGCTAATTCTGCGTTCATCTGGAAAAGTTTATTTTGGATCCAGTCGAGCGCTTGTTGGCTTTCTGGATTTTTTAACATTTTTTGCGCCAAGCTGATTTGCGCACAGCATTCATCAAATGTTCCATAAACTTCGACTCGTAAACTCGCTTTTTTTACTCGTGTCCCATCAAAAAGGCTGGTCATTCCTTGATCACCAGTTTTTGTATAGATCGGCATTCTTTTCACTTCCTTACATATCAAACGTATCGATGATACCAACAATCGCACAATCCACCGCTTCTGATGGCTCCGAGAATAGATGTCTCGCTGAACTACCGCTATTTAACAGCACATAATCCCCAATTCCAGCACCCACAGTATCTGCTGCCACTTGTTGAAAACGTACTGCCTCTTTTTGAGCATTTATCGGTTGCACGATCATTAATTTTTTGCCTACAAGAGAGGAATCTTTTTGAGTAGAAACAACGCTACCTATGATTTTTCCCATTAACATTGCGATCCGCTCCTTTTACAGATAGTCATCTGCTTTTCCTGAATTCTTTCTTGCGCCAATAATGTAAAGTTTTGATTCGTTGAAAGTATCAACACTGCATGATTCGGTAAAACAGCCACTTGCTTGTAAGTGATATACCGATTTGAAAAGGCATAGCATGGTTTTTCAGCAACTGTAAAAACTTCGACGTTATAATGGAAGATTTCTTCAGGTATCAAAGTCAGATCCGAAAAAGAGCATTGAAATCTAAGCTCACAACCGTAGTCAAAGCTACGAAATAGCCATCGTACGAATGGGTCATTCTCATTTTTTGTTGCAAATTTCGTTAAAAAGAAGCAGTCGCAATTTTTGACATAGATATATTTATTCGACAAAAAAGGGCTGATCGAATCGGTTTGAACTGAATCAGTTGATACGAACAATGTACTTTTTTCTCTTTTTATTAGCCAATCAACTACTTTTTGAACAATATCTTCCATACGAAACTCCTATTCCACAATGACTTTTGAGGCCATCGCTATGCCGATCGGTGTAACGAATTGCGGATGAACGGGTTTCAATACTTTCTTACCAATGACGCTACTCATTTCTTCTTCAAACTGTGAAAAATAGGCAGCCCCACCGACAACAAAAATCGGCTCGATCGGATGTTCATCCAGCATTTTTTTGGCGATGGTCGCCATTTTTTGGATCACTGGACGACAAATCGTAAAATTTTCTGCTTCATTTTTTGGATTTCTCTTTATTTTTTCTGCTTCCTCTATATCCACGCCATGATAGCCGGCGATCACTAGAGTCATATGTGTACCACCAGTTGGTTCATCATCGACGAAGGCAACTTCTCCATTTTTAAGGACACTGATCCCCGTCGTACCGCCCCCGATATCGATGACCGCCCCATCTGCAATATCAAGTGTCAAGGCAGCCGCTGATGGTTCATCCACTAACTGGTCGATTTCCATGCCGGCACTTTCAATGACGTTTGCCACAACTTTTTTGTTGTTACCGATCGTTCCTGGGGGGATAGCCCCGGAAGCTGCTTTAAGTTCAAACCCTAAAGCGGCTTCCGCTTCTTCCCGTAATGCTTCAACGATCTTTACTGCTTTTTGATAATCAACGACCAAGCCATCACGTATCACCTTAGCTTCTTTGAACGCACCGAACAATGGTTGATTGTCAGCATCTAAGACAACTAAGACGATCGAAGCTGTTCCCAGATCGACACCAACCTTATAGCCATCGACCGATTTGTGACCAGTCGGCACAAAAGAGTGGACGATTTTATTGAAAGATTCTAGTAACTCATTGCCTTTCTCAATTCCTTGCATCTTTTGCTCCTTCTGATCAACGAATGATCCTTGCTCTAGTTTCGGTAGTGACATTGGCCGCATTGGCTTCATCTGTGTCGATGTGCATTTCCATGATAAATTTTTCATGCGGACGTAACGCAACCTCATGATAGACAGTCCCTCGTTCGCCAGATAAAATTTCGACTGAAACGATCTCATCCTTATGCAGATCCAAACGTTTCATATCTTCATGATTCAAATGGATATGACGTTGTGCGATGATTGCGGCTGGAATTGTAATCGATGCAGATTCAGTCATCAAAGTGATTTCTACTGCCTCATCAAGATCACCGGAAAGCTTGATTGGTGGATTGATCCCTAATAGGCGTGCATCTGTTTTTGACACTTCTACTTGCGAGCGATGGCGGAACGGACCCAGAATCCGCACTCTTTCGATCTTTCCTTTTGGACCGATCAACGTCACCGTTTGTTTTGCCGCAAATTCACCTGGTTGCTTTAAATCACGCAATTTTTCGATAGACTGTCCTGGGAAAAGTTGTTCAAAGTGAGCAGGTGTCAAATGGATATGACGATTAGAGATACCGATCGGAAAGGTTTGATCAAGATCTGCGATCACCTTCCGAACGATTTCTTTCAACTCAGCTTTTGAAAAATCAAGCATTGTTTTGACCAGCTAATAGTTTGTTCACATCATGATGAGGACGAGGGATCACGTGTACAGAAACCACTTCGCCTACACGTTCAGCTGCGACAGAACCTGCATCTGTCGCTGCTTTGACCGCACCAACATCTCCACGAACCATGATCGTTACTAAACCAGAACCGATTTTCTCTGTTCCGATCAATTGGACGTTTGCAGCTTTCACCATTGCATCAGCTGCCTCGACAGCTCCTACTAAACCTTTTGTTTCGATCATTCCTAATGCGTCATTCATTTATGTGTTCCTCCTAGTTTTTCTTATTTTTTTTGGTTGCAGTTTTATTTCCTTTTTTTGAAGAATCTTTTGGCTTTTTTTCTTTACTTGCCACTACATCAGCACTAAGTGAAGTAGGCTCTGTCTTATCTTCATTGATAACAGGTACGTTTTCACTCTTCACTGGTGTGGTTTTGTCTATTGAGGATTCTTGCTTCGTTGCTGTTTCCTCAACAATCACGACGGGTGTCTCTTCTTGGATTGGTTCAGGTTGCTCTTCTTTTGAAGAAAACACATGAAGGATATTGTCTCCTGGTCTTGGAATAACCAGAGAAGAGACGTAAGCATCCAGACCAATGGCAGCCGACTTCGCTGCGTCGATCGCTGCTTTGACCGCCCCGACATCCCCTTGGATCATCACGGTCATCCAGCCAAAGCCTTTTGTCTTTTCTATACTCAAAAGTTCAATATTTGCGGATTTCACCATGATATCAGAAAGGTTGATGGCACTGGCTAATCCTGTTGATTCGATCATTCCGATTGCTTGATTCATTGTTTCACCTCCAATAATTCCAAGGATTTTAATGGAATACCTTTGACGATGCGAGCGGCATTACTGCCTAGACTTCTCAAGATCCTGGAAGGGACGATCGAAACATGTTCCAGCACTTGGTAAGGTTGCTCTTTTTTCAAGCTTTTGTGATGTAAGCAAAGGGTATTTCTGCTCCCACCTATCCCTACTTGCAACGAAGAAGCCAAAGCCGCTTCATACGCCGCTTGTGCTGCATCTTCAAATACTTTTGCTTCTAGCTTATATGGGATACTTTCTTCTTCGATACCATACAGTAATGAAGTCAAGATTGTTTCATCTATCCCATCTACGTAGATCACGATCGAAGGTCTATCCATTTCGATCCCCCCTCAGATGTGAAAGGATCAAGCCAGTCGCAACTGCATTTCTAGGACCTTCACACGCACGTACATTTCCTTGCCCAGCAACTAACCCATAGTGAGATAACGCATCTGTCACGATTTGGGGAATCTCAAAATCAAGCGCTGATCCTCCGACGATCACGACAAATGGAATATCACGAATATTGCCAGTCGGGCTCACCCGTTTCAATGCTCGGATCGTGTTAGTTACAAACACTCGTTTTTTCGCTGTCTGTCTAACCAATTTGATTTTTTCGATTGAAAGATCAAGTGGAATTGGAATGAGACCCTCTGGTTTGACAACGACAACTTTCGCAAATAAATGAGGATCTAACGGTTCCTCAAAGAATTGCACACTACCGTCTTCATGTCGGATATAAAAGATGTTCTCTACTTTTGCCAAAGGATACTTTTTGATATCTTCCGCCAAGTAAATATCGTCGATCCCTAACTCCGACTTGATCAATAATGTCACCATATCTCCTGCACCCGCCAAATGTGTCACAGAAACTGTTTGTTCCCCAATGATCGACGCATCGGTAGAACCAGCACCTAAGTCCAAAATAGCTAAAGGTGTGCTTGTACCAGGTGTCGTCAAGGCGCCCAAAATAGCCGCTTCTGCTTCTGCTCCGCCAATTTCAACAGGTGTTTTCAAATCTTCTTCAATGGATTGTGCGATTTTCGACATTTGCAAATGATCCGATTTGACCATTGAAGCAATCCCTACTGCTTGTTCCATCGAGAACTCACCAGCAACGCCACCTTTGACCTCTATCGGCACAAAAGTATCGACTGCAAGTAAGTCTTGGATGAAGATTTCAGCGAGGGGGCGTTCAGTTAAATTCGCCATCGTTAGCCGAACTTTTTCGAGCATACCACCGACATTTGTTCCTGACTCGCCAGTCACATTGTCGATTTCTGCAAATGAACTAACCGCAGTCATGATATCTTCTGCGCCAGCTGAGATTTCAACGATTTTACGACGATTGCCCCCTGTGATCTCAATACTTCCTGCCGGGATCACTCGTGCTTGAACATCCCCCTGCGGTGTCTTAATGACTACAGCAGAGCGATTTCCGATCAGCGCACGAGCCATTGGCACGATGCTTTTTGTTGCCTCTGAATCCAGTTCAAAAACCGTAGCAATACCATAAGGATTCGATAATTGAGCAACCCCTTGACCGGCAGGCGCTACTTCTACCGCAGCTAACATGCCTAGTGGGATTTTTTCAATATAAGCAACTTCGTCTATGATCGGGATCTTATGGGTCAAACGATTATTGACTAAAACCCCGTCATCACTTTGAAGAATCGCACCTGTGACCCGAATGTTATTTTCAACGATTTGGTTGATCCATTTTGCCGCCTGATCAAATTCGATTTCTTTTTCAACGACGACGACATAGTCATCATCGCTGAATGTTTTTTGGACTAATTCTGATAATTTGATCGTTTTTCCTACACCTAAGCCGTGACCGCCAGGCGTTTTGGGGTTGTGACCGATCATCGTCGATTCGGTGATGATCGTTTCAGTGATCATCTCCATCGCCACGTCACCAATGACAGGCGTTGCCTCGTTGATGCGGATCAAATCGATATCGGAGATTGTTAGATCATTTTTAGCGCAAGCTTCATTGATTGCTTTATAGATCCCAAAGAGATTCTTCTTCGTTCCTTTGATCCCCGTTGTTTCAGTAATAGCCGATTGTAGAAAATGAACCTGATCATTTGTATCGATCTCTGCAAGTGCGATCTCCGTTGAGGAATTTCCAATATCAATACCTATAATACGTTTCATGCACATTCCTCCCGATAACTGGCGATCCTTTAATTATCCCCTTTGAGCTTCTTACGTGTTTCATAATGTTCACTCGCTTCACGGAAATAAGCAGCAGAGATTTTCGCATGGTATTTCGTTTCTAATTCATCAGCAATATCTAACAATTCTTGTTTACTTGAGCGATACGGACGTAACGCATTGTACATTGCTAAGACACGCTCATCAGGGACCGCTGTCAATTCTGCGGCACGATCGAAGTTAGAAGAAATCGTCTTACGTCCTGCACTATGAGCAATTTCACCTTGCGCTTTTAAGATCGATGGTGTGATCTTCAAATCTTCTGGCGTTAAAGAACCGTTCAATACATTAGCTAAAGTGATATCTTCTAATGTTTTACCTGTTTTCGTTTTCACCCAGTCCGGATGTTTGACAGCAATTGGATAATCAGCAGTCGTCGCTTGGGTGCCATTTGCAACTTCAGTTGTTCCAGTCGGTTTATTGTTCATATCTTGTAAGATATTTCTTACCAAGCTTTCTAATGTCTGTTCGTTCATCTGTTTCACCTCGTTATAATGTTACAGCAATTTCTTCTGCTGGTTTCCCAATGACAACATGCTTCGTTTCTTTGATGTGAAGTAAAGCAGATTGTGCTTGGTATTTCGGACGTGCCATTTGGTCATTCATCATCGGCACTGGATTTGGTGATTCGCCTTTTGCATATTTTGCTGCATTCTTACCGATTGCTCGATACGTTTCCAGCGTGATCAGTGGCGCTTGCGGGAACAATTCAAGATTTGACAATGGTTGTAGATCTTTTTGGTGAATGATCGCCGTTCCTTTTGATTGGATCGACACGCAAATCCCTGAACCTGAAAGTTTATCTCCCTCAACTGCGACAAATGCCACATCAGATGAACGGAAAACTTTGACTACGCGGGCTTTCAACCCTTCTTCTTCGATACCTGCAATCACTTGTTTCAAGATATCTTTATGGCTCACACCAATGATATTCGTTGTTTGAGATGTTGCGAATGCAGGTCCAACAGCAATAACCACTTCGTCTTGTGCATTGCCAGGTTGTGCCACACCCATGGAACGGAACCAAGATTCAGAATTGTTGTCTGTCGCTACAGCCGTCGACGGTGTACTTTTGAACGCAACTGTTTGTTCACTTTTCGTTGTATCCATTTCAGTCAAGACTTCTTGAATGATCGATCTTAGTAAGTTTTCGTTGATTTCTGCCATTTCATACTCCTCCTATATATCCTGCGGGTTGATTGCGTTAGGAATTGCTTTCACTTTTTCCCACTCTGAGCCGTCTAAACGGTGGCCAGTTCCTGGTCCAGCATAGTCATTTTTATCATTGACAGCAGAAATGACATTCCAATCTTTATCAAAGATAGAAGAAGTTTGTAAGAAGTCGCCGGCAACGCGCTGTTTCAATAGATTCAATACACTGACCGCCACATCTTCAAAGCCTGTTTTAGATAATGCTTTAACTAGATCTAATCCAGTTGCTCCACTAGCCAACAACTCTTCTGCACCTTTGATATCTTGAACCATATCGCGAGCAGGCATGTCATCAGAACCACGAGCATAAGTCGCCGCTTCTACTTCTTCATCTGTGATCGTTGGCAACCCTAACTCTGCAAATAATGCTTGCATCGCTTTCGCTGCTTTATTACGTACTTTGATCACTTCTGCTTCTTCAACTGGTCGTAAACCGCCATCAACACGAAGGTCACGTTGTAAAATGTTGTAATCGTCGAAATCATCTGCATCAAAGTTGGAACCCGCAAACATATTGTCGTAATTCGGAGTCGCAGAGTAGCCAGAAGAGATATAGTCAGTCCCTGGTAAGAATTGCATCAATAAACGAGCTGTTCGACGGATATCTGAGTGAGAGAATGTTTGGTCATTTCCAGATGCCACTTCAAGGTCAAGCAACATAGCGATCAAGTTTTCCGCTAAGACCGCACGAATCCCTGATGGCACCGCACCTGGAATACCGATACAACTGATTGAACCATTTTGTAACCCTTGAACACCCGCTGCTTTTGTCAGATAAATACATCTAGTTTCCAAGTACAACATCGATTTGCCTTCTGCATAACCCATTTGTACTTCTGAACCAGTCCCAGAAGTGAAACGCATCTTCAAGCCGCGAGACGCATAACATGAAGCAAGGAATCCTTTCGACCAAGGCGTATCATCGCCATCGGTAAATACTTTCTCTGTTCCATAAACTGAGATCGTTTCAGCATAAGCTGTGAATCCTCTCATACCAAGATCAAGCTCAGTTGCTTCTTCCAATGAACACTGTGTCAACACCCCTGGACGTCCAACTTGTGAACCAATCATGATCGAGATGGCATTGAATGGTGCATAACGTGCAACCGCAACTGTTGTTTCTTGCTCATCAAAGCCACGTAAAGCGCCTTCAGCAGCATCCGCAGCGATCTGCACTGGATTATCGCGTAAGTTTGTTACGTGAGATTGGGTGGTTGGACGACGACGAGCACGCATTTTTTGAACAGCCATCATCATTTCAACCACGTTCATGTAGCCAACCACTTCATTGATCTTTGCCGGTGTAGCAGAAGTCGTCAATTGGATGATTTCTTCACGACAAATGTTCGGATCAACGATTTTATTCGCTAATTCTTTCGATGACATTTGCATAACTTCTTCCGCACGAGTGATGTCGATGCCATACTGTGCAATATAAGCATCGATCAAATCAAAGTCTTCTTTTGCTTTTCCATCTAATTCAACGACCTCACCCGCAACGATCTTGATGCTTGGCTTTGGATCATTGGGACTTTGCATGGCAATCAGACCTTCGTCTATCCACTCATCAACAAATCCATCCTCGTTCACTGGTCTTTTTGATAATTCTTCAAATCGTTTCGATTTCATCTATTTACTCACTCTCCAATTTAAATATATGATGGCTGATCATTTGTTGGCTCGCTGCCTAATGTACCTAATAGTTTGATGCCGATTTCGCGGGCAGAAATCACAGCCTGACGGACAGCCCCTGAATCACCACTAAATGTCATCGTGACTTCATTTGAGAAATTCTGTCCATTTTGTGGAGTAGCATAGCTAACCACTTCAATATTCGCCGCCTTCATGGCTGTATCCGCCATCACTACACCGATTGCAGCTGGTGCACCAACGATCAAACCAAATGATTTACCGATTGGAGTTCCAAATACTTTGTTACACGCATAACTTGCTCTGGCAGTGTATTGACATTCAATGTGGCCTGCTTCATTCGCATACACATCTCCGAACGTGCGAGTATCCACTTCTTTTAACGTCACTTCTACAGCACGTTTAACATCCGAAACATCATCCCCACCAAAAATGATAAGCGAGCCATGACCAGCGCCACCTTTAGTATCTCTTGGCATTTCGATCGAGATGACTTCTGTGTTTGTTGCTTTGACTGCTTCATCTGCCGCTAAAATATGCGGACCAGCACCGGTACGAGCACCTACGATACCAATCGAGCGATATTTTTTCTCTAATTTCATCGTATCCAATAAGGCTGAATCAACATTTGCAATCACTAAACCAATAGTATCTCCAAATGCTGATGCACCGACAAATTCTGTTAATCCACAATGTTTTTCAATCATTTTGCTTGTTCCTCCCGATGTAGTTTCCTTTGCTTCATTCGATTCGATTTTATTCAAAACTTTTTTCAAGATTTCTTCTACTGCTGCATTGTTTTCAACCATTTAATCACCTCAGTCAGTTAAATTTGGGAGTACTCTCTCAACCTCAGAGTGAGGGCGTGGAATCACGTAATTTGAAACAACTTCTCCCACAGAACTAGCTGCTGTCACTCCAGCATCAACTGCGGCTTTTACTGCACCTACATCTCCTCTGACCATAACAGTGACTAAACCTGAACCGATTTTTTCAGTGCCGATCAGCGTTACATTCGCCGCCTTCACCATCGCATCTGCTGCTTCGATCGATCCAATCAAACCGCGAGTTTCAATCATGCCTAAAGCTTCTTGACCCATTGTCATACCTCCTAATTTTAGTAGCGCTTACAAAAACTATCATAATAAAAAAAGATGGGAAATAATTGCCCCATCTTTTTTGTACCTCTTGAGAGAATAATAATAATTTGCTGTGAATAAAAAAAGAAAACACGACAAATAGGCTTAAATTTTAATAATTCAAGCCAAATAATCTATCAAATTCTTGTCATTTGATAGTCAAAATTGTGGTATTTGTGATGTTTTATACAATAACCAATGTTTTTCTGTTAAAATAAGTGCCATGAAAGGGGGCTGTTGCATGATTCAAGGTCATCCAAAAGGAATTCATTTAGATAGACTAACAAAGATAATGGAAGAATTTGCATTAGCAGTTGATTATGGCGCTGTTTTAGTTGATATCCATGGCAAAGAAACGTCAAATCTATTTAATTTTTCTCCTTTTTGCCAAAACATGCGAGCAAATCCGCAATTCAAACATCTCTGTCAAAAGTGTGATGCTTACGGTGGTCTAGAAGCATCAAAGACTGGAAAACCACACATTTATCAATGCCATGCTGGCTTGACGGATATCTCATTACCTTTGATCTATGATCGACAACTGCACGGTTTTGCACTTTTTGGGCAAGTAAAAGTATCAGATATCGAAGAGCATCAAATCGACCGCATTCATCCATCCATCACGAATTGGAAAGAGCATGCGGAGTTGAGGCATGCACGTAATAAGGTACGTGTAGTGAACAGAAAACAGGTCACGGCTGCCGCCTCACTTTTCGAAACGATTGCTCAACATTATGAGAAAGAAGAAAACCATCCTAGAGATCGAATCAAATTCAATATCAAAACAACTGACCATAAACCGATCAAGTCTAAAAATAAACAAATCGACTCCGGCCATGGAGAAATCAATAAAGCAATCGAATATATCAATAAAAATCTCTCTCGCAATATTACCTTGGATGAAGTGGCAAATCATGTCTATTTGAGTCATTATTATTTCAGCAGGCTCTTCAAAAAAGAATTAGGCATCAGTTTTGTCAACTACCTTAATAAACAGAGAATCGAACAAGCAAAAGAATTATTACGCCAAACCAATTTAAGCGTTCAAAAAATTGCTTATCGCATCGGTTATACCCAACCGAGCTATTTCTGTAAGTTATTCAAAAAAGAGACCGGAACAACTCCTGCTTCCTTTCGAAGAACGAGCTGATCCACTGAAAGACAGTTGCCTGACTGTCTTTTTGTTTAATAAAAAAATGAAGTGTCTTCGAAAAAACACTTCACTAAACAAACCGTTCAATAGGAATCGGTTTGGCTCGCAAAGTAATTTTCCCAATAAAATCACTTTCACATCATGTAAGGTATCCTGACTTTGCTTCATCCTACTACCTCGCCTTCCCGTAAGTGGCTAAATTGAGGGGTCGTCTGCATATACAGTAAAAAGGGTCTGTCAAGGATTCGCACCTTGTTCCCTTCACATCATGTGCTGATATTTTATTATTTTCAATTATACATTAATTCACAATCGCGGTCAATAGATAACGGAAACGATTTATTTTAAAAAATGTTTTGGGCTTTTATCCATTAGTAGACAAGTGTTTCTCTAACTCATCTAAACCAAAACCTGTTATCGTAGAAACTTCAAATATCTTAGAAGCACCGGCTAACTCCAATAATTCACGGGCTTTTGCTAGCGTCTGCTGATCTGCTAAATCGACTTTGGAAATCACACCGATCACTTCTTTGTTGAATCTCGATGAAAAATAAGGTGGAAAATAGTTTTGTGCGCTTGTAATATCTTGAACGAATGCCACTACCTCTGCCTCAATCGAAGCACTGACTAACGCATTGTAGTAAAACTGATTCTCCATAAACTCACCAGGTGTATCGATGGAATCATCGAGATAGTACACTTGTTGAGTCTTGTGATAAGAAATGTCTTTCTTTTGTAGCCACTGCGATAATGTAGTCTTACCGCTACCTGTTTGTCCGATAAAAATCACTCGACGCATCTCTTCACCTATCGTCTCTCATAAATAAATAACTACCAATCATTTAGGTTTTTGTAATGTCAGGCGTATCAAACCCCAAAACCGTACTCATTGTTTGGATGACTTGTTGCAACGCATATTCAACAGAAGATACCTCACCAGTGAAAACCACTGATCCACTAAAGCGATCCATGAAACCAATCGCCACATCTCCAGATTTTTTGGCGATATCTGCCCCAATGATCGACGCCTCACTCGGCGTGATCGTCAAAATACCGATCGCATTACTTGCTTCCCTTAATCCAAGTTTTGTAAAAACTTCGCGATCTGCATTTGGGATGATATGCGCGAGTGTGACCTGTTTACCAGGAACGTATTCTTGGATCGTTCGTTCGATTTTTCTTTCATTTGCCATTTGTTTGCCACCACCTACAATCTGATAATAACTATATTCTAGCATAGATGAATAAAAGGATTTTGCCTTTGATCCAGTGGAGTAACAAATATTTGCGGCTTGGTATAATTTATTATGCGATCAAAAAAACTGTTACTACCAACTTAAATCAGGCTGATAGTAGCAGTTTCCTTTTACTTAGTAGATATGAAAATCCGACTGTCCTTCTTGTTCAATTGTTATGACTAGCCGATGCGGCAAACAGATACTCGTTTGTCCAGGTTCCGAGATCCAGCCAGTTCTTACAGCGATTTGATCGGGACTATTATCTTCTTTGACTCTGATCTTACCTTCTTGGATTTCGACTATATTGTATTGGGTATCAGATGGATGGTAAGTCACCATCTTGCTACTGATTTCATCTAAAGCAAAACGTTCGACTTCTTTTCCGTCGATTTTTACTATCGCATACTTCACACTATTTTCGCTTTCTGCACTTTCAAATGACAAAGCAAAAACAATTGTCGGAACGAAAGAAGCAACTACCAGAACAAAAATAATGATGATATCCCAAGGTTTTATACCTGATTTACGAAAATTATGCATATAGAATGTCCTTTTGGATTTTTTTATTCTATCCTTTTATCGATCTTCTAAATAGATGTTGATTTGTTGTTCGTCATCATAATCCAGTTGATCAGTTTCAAGCATTTCCATCAATTCTATTTTCAAGTCTACAGGAATCTCCCAGAAGCCGTCAATGGATTTGAACAAATCGGCGTCATACTTTTGAAAAATAGGATAAATGTCCAAAAATTCTTCAAAGGACAAGTTTTGCTTTTCGTAATAGTCTTTGACAAAACCTTGATCAATGGCATGTTGTGTAGGAAGACCAGTTTCTGTGATCAGTTCCTTAGCGACCATCGCACGATAGAATTCCCCTTTGTCTACAGGTTCTTTCACCGTTTCCGAATAATATTTGATCCCTTGTTCAACTAATGGCGGATAAATAATTTCCATTTCTTGACCCCCCTTGCATCGTCCAATCGGTTATTCTGTTACTTTGCGTCCTTTATAGTAGCCTTTTAAAGAGACGTGATGGCTTCGACGATAATCCCCAGTCACCTCGTCAAAAGAAATCTCTGGTTTCGTCAAAGCTTGGTGTGTTTGTCGCAAACGTTTTTTTGCTTTCGATGTTTTTCTTGCTGGTACTGCCATGACTTTTTCCTCCTATTTTACCAACTTGCTTTTTTAACTCCAGGGATCAACCCTTGATGTGCCAGTTCTCTAAAAGTGATTCGAGACATGCCAAATTTTCTCATGTAGCCACGAGGACGTCCATCTGTCTGATCTCTCAGTTTCAAACGATTAGGATTAGACTCTTTTGGTAGCTTGGCTAGTCCTTCATAATCTTTTGCTGCCTTTAACTCTTGACGTTGTTCACTATATTTATTGATCAAAGCTACTTGCTTATTCATTTTTGCAATTTTTGATTTTTTTGCCACTAATAATCTGCTCCTTTATTTCACTTTGTATTGTTCAAATCGTAATAATTACGTTTTGGGTAGAACCACAATACCATTTCTTTCTTTATTTGTCAAAAGAGAAATACTAATAAAGAAAATGGCTGAACAACCTTGGAATGAGCGTGTGTTTTTGAGAACACTAAAAAGCCCCCATGACATGTATCACATCCATCACGGTGAGCTTTTTCTACTATTAGTAACTGCGTCAAATGCAATTCAACATTTTAGCCATTACAAATTGATTTTTTCCAATGCTTTCGCAGGTACTTCATTTTCTGGTACTTCACTCCAACCTTTTCCTTGTAAACCTTTTGCATAGATTTTTAAGTATCTACCTTGCTTTAATTCGTGATCCACTAATTTTTTTACTGTTTGTTGATTGCCATCTTCATCATATCCTTCAAACGTATAGAGATAATCCTTCCCTTTTTTATCACCACTACTTGTTTTGACATAGTATTCTTTTACTTCTTTATCAGATAAAAAATTATCCGTTAATGCTTGAAAGCCTTCTGTCTTTGATTCAATAAAAAATGCACCGATTCCTAAAATAAGCGCAATTGCTAATAATCCTTTTACTAGTTTTCCCATCATCATTCCCACTTCCTTATTCTTTTTCACTTCCTGTCTAAATCATACTGTATATGTATATAAGTCGAAATCTATTCCACTAGTGATTAGCTTACATTAACGTAATAAAATTTTTGTCTAGAGATTGCTTTTGACCTAGACAGAATAATTCAATGAAAATAACCCGTAAAACCCAAAATATTCTCGGATTCTACAGGCTATAGAAAATCATTACTACAATAATTGGTTTGTTAAGCTTTAGACTATCTTACGACTACCGCGTATTTACGTGCATTATAAATGTTCTCAAATGTTGTCCGATTCATCCAATAAGAACCACTGATAGGATCTGACACGTGGACTTGATTGCTTCCTTTATTATATCCATCAAGAGTCACCGCATGATTATTATTCGCCGCAACGCCAAAATTCCAATTCCCCCAACGGATTGGTTGGAAGTTGATCGTGACCCAAGCAACAACCGGATGACCATTTTTAACTTCATTCAACAACGTATTCATCGAGCTACCCGAAATATTTTGGACATTTCCGTACTTCTTGCCCCATGTCGTCAAAGGTGCAGGATAAATCGCAGAATAGGTCCATGAATTTTCAACAAAAGGACTGCCAACAAAACCGCTGTTTGGATTACCATTCGGTGATTTAGGAATCGTGTTCAAGAATTGAGTCAAACTCCAATTGGTGATCTTCCCTTTATATTGAAGTGCTTGCAATAAAGAAGCTCCTTCACAACCACTTGGTGCACCTAAAGCATATTGGTTGTAATTTTTCACACCTAATAATTTATAGTCATCTTGGCTTTGCTGACCATTGCCGACCGCATACCAACCAACACCTTCATAGACCCAGCCTTGTTTCGTGATCACTTTTTTCTCGTTTTCATCTAATGTGTAATGATGCCAGTTCACGCGTTTACTGTACAAACGACTGACAGGAATGGCATTCGCTCCTTTATAGGAATACCAACCGATCCCTTCATATGTCCAACCTTGTTTCGTGATACTATCTCTTTCTTTTGCGTTCAACGTATAAAAATGCTCACCATTATAGCGATTGTACAAACGATAGACAGGATCGCCACTTGTCGGTGCCTGCCAACCAACACCTTCGTAATTCCAACCAATCCTACTTAAATTATCTCGTTCACCAGTATCTCTCGTGTAAAAATGCTCACCACTATGCGGATTGAATAAACGATACATTGGAATCGTTTGCACAGCTGCTCGAAATAATCTTGGAGAACCTTCGATCAATTCCTCTTTTGGCGCTTGTGTAACGTCAGCTTCATTCTTACCAGCTTTTTCCGGAGCTTCCAAAACTACTTCTACCCCATCAACGATTGCGGTTTGTGGTTGCTCTGGTTGAACTTCAGTTACTTCACTCGATTGTACTTGTGGTGATTGTTGTGACTCTAGCGTTGGTACCATTGTTTCTGTTGTTCCTGTTTCCTCACTGACTTCATTTGTTTCTGTATTTTGGATTTGTGGAACTTCTGACATCTGAGTCGATTCACTTGTAGTACCCACAGCGGATGACTCCTCTGCAATAACTTGACTCACACCAAACGAACTCGCTAAAATAGCAAGTATCGTGAACCCACAAATCCCCTTAGTAATAGATCCCCTTTTCATCTTTTTCCTCCTCATAAATGAACAAAAAATAGCAATAGATTTTACATAAGATGTTTCCTAAAAATATTATAACGATAGTAATATAAACTCTGATTAAATTATACATGAATCTATTTTTTTGTCCGAATGATTTGTTTAATCCATTTGAGAACCAAAAGGAGCATGCGCTAATTTTGTTCAGTACATGCTTATGGTCAAAGGTTAAAATCAATGAATCACATCATTTAGAATACGAGGGTTTCCAAAGTAGGTGAGTGTATATGGCTATGAATGCGCCCATCCTTTAAAACAATTGCTCTGGAAGATTGACTGGCAAGCTCTAGGTCATGAGTAACCATAACAATTGTCTTACCTTTGCTTACTAATTCTTTCAGTACTTCCATAATAAGGACACGTGAGTGAGTATCCAATGCGCTAGTAGGTTCATCTAAAAATAATATATCTGGATCCGCTAATATTGTGCGACCAATTGCAACTTTTTGTTGTTCACCACCCGAAAGAGCATCAATGGGTTGGTGTAAATCCGCTTTTAATTCCAATCGTTCTGCCAAAGTATCGACATTTTCCTTTTTTATTTTGTGCCCATTCAATGTTCCTGGGAGCACCATATTATCGTAGGCTGACAATGAAGGTATGAGTTGAAAATCTTGAAAAATAAAGCCAATTTTTTTACGACGAAACTTTGCTAATTTCGCTGCACTCCATCCATATGGTGATTCGCCATCGATCATCACCTCTCCCTCTGTAGGAGGTAATAAGCTAGAGATACAATGAAGCAACGTTGTTTTTCCTGAACCAGAAGGTCCTACGATTGATACAAACTCTTGTTGCTTTACATCAAAAGAGATATCAGTAAGCACTTGTAAAAGATTTCCTTTCGCAAGCTCTATTTCTTTTTTTAGCTTTGTTATTGAAATAATTATCTGTCTCATCGGAATTAACCTCCAAAAAATTTAATGATACCAATAGTACTATCCCTACCACAAAATCATTCTAGTTTATAAATCTAATTGTCATACAAAACTGTAGGGCGCAAACTACTCACTGATAACGGAATATAAAAAATCAGCTAGAATTTTTGTCAAAGCTTGGATATCTCCTTGAGGCAATCCTCCATGACTAGCTTTTGGGTGAATCTCTAAATGTGAAGTGACCCCTAACTCTTTAAGTTTATGTAGCCAACTTTTCACATCTTCATTTGAAATTTGCTTATCATTTTCTCCGCAAACCACAAATAAATTTGTCTTTGATCCTTTGGCTTTTTTCACATTTTGCATGGGTGAATATGAATGAATATATTTTCGTATTTTTAAATCAGTAGAAGGATCTCCCCATTCAGCTACTTCCATATGCGATAAGTAATCACGTTTATATAGCATAGTATTAAAAGGATCAATAAATGGTGAAGCTAGTAATATAGATTTAAACAAATTTGGTTCTTCATTCAGACTAGCTCCAGCAACTATTCCTCCAGCACTAGAAGAAATTAACGATAATCTGTCAGTAGCCACTATTCCCTCGTCAATTAAATAGTGACAACAGTCCAAAAAATCGTGTATTGTATTCCACTTGTTCAAAGTTTTCCCCATACGATGCCATTTCTCACCTAAATATCCTCCCCCTCTAACATGAGCAATGCAGTATACAAAACCTAGTTCTATCATAGCTATCATCATGGGATCAAGATTTCCTTTTTGTTCTCTCGAACCATATGATCCGTAGACATAAATGATACCAGGCTGTTTTATGGGTAATTGTTTTGAGTCTCCCTTCCAATATATTGTTAACGGTATTTTCATCCCATCAAAAACAGATGCTACATAGAAAATTTTTCTATGTAACTTTTTCACGTTAAGATTAGGTATACATTGTTTGTTTTTAACCAAAACTAATCTCTCAGGAAGGTTAGGATTGTAGGAATATAACATATTAGATACACAACCGTCTTCACAACAAAGGTATGTCACGCTCTCATCATTAGTATTTTGACAAAGGTGAACATCACCTTGTAAAGCAATGCTGAAAGTATCTTCAATAAATTCAATCTTAGCGTTTACTAAATTTTCAATGGATATTATTCCAGAATTCAACCCATTTTCATTAAAGTATCGAAGGAAAATATAGGTATGATTCGCCTCAATGGTAATAATACTTATATTTTTTCTTGTAGGAATTATTTGATATTTTTTACCATTGCAGTTATAGAGTATTAATTTATGATTCACCGATTTCTCTTTCCTACATACAAATAATATGTAGTCTATTGAATCCTTTGTAAATCCTATAATATGATCGATTCTTCCACTTTTTTTTGACCAAATAACTTTGACAGGATTTTTTTCTTCAGATGAAAAAAGTAAGTATTCTACGTTATTTTTAAACAAAGATCGATTTGATAAAGATGTTTTAATCAGTTTTAATTGATGCGTACTCCTGTTTTCGTAATAGCAGACTTTCTCTTTCAATTGTTTGAAATTCTTTTCCGAAATTTTATTTGGTCTCCCGTCTTCTGTATTACTAATAAAAACAATACGATCTTTATGTAACTCAAACACAGGAAACCGATCAAGACTGGTTAGAACTGTGGACATTACTTTTTCTGAATTCAACTCCATTACTTCAATTATATAATTACTACTTGAAATAGAAATCATCGTTCGAAATAAGTGAACTGGATCAAGAATTACTTTTACTACCTGTTTATTAGGATGGAAGCGAACATCAAAAAGCAGTTTAGATTTTTTAAAATGACTTCTTTCGGATTCTGTTATAATTAGATCTTTGTTTGTATCACTTAGTTGTACAGTAATGCTTCCAGAGTACGGTAATTTCCAATCTTCAAAGCTGTAAATGTAATCATTTATTTGGATCTTATGATTGTAAACTTTTTTATAATCAAGTAAGCATGATTGAATAGTCGATGCAATTTTTTCTTTACTATAAATCATTGATATTCACCTACTTCCTTCAAGTTAGACTAATTCTGCTCTTGTATTTATTCAATTAAAATAATTTAATTCTTTTAGTATATTAATAAATCTACTCGACATACTTTTTTAACGTATAGCGCTCAAACCAATATATTGAAATAAAACATAAACCGAATATCAGAAAATCGCCTAACGATAATAGGAGATTAACCGACCAATTTGCCTTAAAAATATTGCCACCACCCAGATAGGTAACTCTTAATAGTGGAATCGCAAACAATATTGTTCCAATGAAGGTAATTATTATTGATATGAATGAAACTGAACTGATTTCAATGATTCTCATTTTAAAAATCCAATCTGGTGTACATCCAGTATAGAAATAGTTTTTAGATTCAACTTTTGTTTTTATTCTAAAAAGGCAAATTGACACAATTACATTTGCTAAACTAATGAGTATTGGAGCCCCGAATACAAAAATAAGGTTGATGATCAAATCTGTGATATAAGAACTATCATTAGTACCGTCAATCAGTAATTTAGTGTTGAGAAACAAAGCTATAAAATTCCCAACTAGCAAGGTAATGATGCTGACTGGTCGAATTAATTTTACTAATTCTTCTATATTGAATTGCATATTGTAAAATGCAGTGCAAACCATTGGATTCTTTGTCATTGTGGGTAACTCAACAATTTTATTCACTATACCTCGGAATATGGGACGAATCAAAAAATTCATAGTAATAAGTATAGAAAGCCACAGAAGAAGCAATAAATTCATCGAGTTACTCATACTTCGAGTATATTCTTTTATTAAAGTTGGATCAGGAACATTTTTTAAATATAAATATATTGTTGCACCTAAGCTCACTAGCGATGCAAGTATTCCCAAAAATTTGCCGCTATTCTTCATTTTAATAAACGCTCTATTAGAAGAAAGGCTCCCCTTTCTTTTCTTATAATTTTTAAGACAATAGCGCATACATGTATATAGAATAATTGCTAGTTGGATCAATATCACAACAAAAACAACATTCCATGAGAATTGAAGAGGAATATGTACAAGAGAATCTTTAGCAGAACTCGAAGGTAAGGTGGTCAAAAAAAGCTGTGAAGCTTTTAAGGAAAAGCCGCTCCCAATAACCGCTCCAATCATACCAATTACTAACATTTGTCCAGTCATCACCAAACTGATTTGAGCAGGAGAAGCTCCTAAAAGAAGCATTATGTCATTTGTTTCATCAAAAAAATCTATACACTGTTTCATTGCATTGGTAGTCAACAAAATTAATACTATTATCCCTATAATAATCGGTAATTGCATAAAAACACCATAATCAACCGAACTGTTAAGATCAGCACTACTTAACGCATTTAATATCACGAAAGCAGTGCTAAATATTAATCCAGAAACAATAAAAATAGGTAGTATTGATAGCCAAATCTTCCAATGCTGTAAAAATTGCTTAATAATTAATTTAAACATTTACTAGCAACCTCCTCTTCCAGTATTTCTAATTTTTAAGGTATCATAAGAAAACGGCACTAACAATAAGACCTTAGCCTTATCATTAGATTTAATACTTTTGAAAATATTAAGTATCAAATTCAAAAATACCTGCTTTCGATAAAAATATCCTAAAATGGTTCTATGAGAAGCAGACAGAAGTAACAAAAATTCGACCACTTGCTTCAAAATATAAACCAGATTAGGATATACTTTCTTCTTGCACATACTAAAATAAGTAACTAGGCACACTACATTTTTGATTCAATCTGTGATAGTCACAGTATATTTAGCACCCAACCAGACTTATATTACTTGGAGAAGTATCGCACCAACCCCAGCTAGCTGTACTACCACGTTCTCCTTCGACTTCCTCGATAACTTCATCTTCGATCTCAAGAGATTGAAACTTCAAAATTTCGTTTGACATTGCTAGTTCACCTCCTTTCTGTAATTTTTGGTAATAATAAAAATTCATCTGTTGCAATAGATTCCAGTACAAGTACTAAACCAGCGAAACCGGAAGCAACATCTGTGGTTAAACGCATACCACTATCACCTGCAACACAGGAACCATTACCGAACTTGATTAAGTGTTGCGAAATACCAGAATATACGGATTTTATAATTTCTTGAACATCATCTTTTTTTAGATACTTATTCATCATCATTTGTCCCAATTTCAACCCTGAAAATCCATTAAATAACCCTGGTGAAATACAAAAATTTGTTTTTGTCGCTTTATAAAGCGATTCAAGTACATGCATGTATTTTTTATCAACTATATCGGCATTTTGTGAGATGAGTATTCCTAATCCTGCACTTCCCATCGAAAGATATGGTAAAATTCTAAAACCTTGAGCATATTGCATCATGTCTGTATCATCTTTGAAATATCCTTTTAGCTCATTAGCTATTGATTGATTTAATCCTTTTATATAAATAGTCTCTCCAGTATATCTATACATTTCAGCAAAAAGCCAGCCAAGACTGGCATGTCCATATAGTAGCCCGGCTTCAATCTTATGCGGATTATTAGTCGCAATTTTACCTTTTCCAATTGATAAATATCTTTCAGGATCAGAAATGTACTCCTTCACATAAACTTTTGTAACAGTCCTAAGTATTACTTCAAACTCTTTTGAAAATAATCCACCATTGGCAAAATCCAATCCTACTAATAAAATGCCTGCTTTACCTTTATAAATACTATGATAATTGGTCTCTTTCCACCAAGATTCAAAATTATTTTCAAATATTTTAGCAGCAACATCGGATTTTCCCATTTTATGCATGATCCACAAAGTTCCTGTTACTCCTTCTCCAAAACTAAAATCACGCATGTGACCATTTGCAATTTCATTTACCAGTTCAATTCTCACTTTTTCTTGTAGTTGTTTGAAGTCATTAGATAAAGTAATCCCAATTCTTTTTGCAGCAAGTGAATAAGCCCAAAATATACCTAAATCAGAAAAAGCTATTCCTTGGAGTGTAGTTAACCCATAATAGTGCACAGGACAGTTACGATAAGGATATTTCCATCTTCTAATTGTTTCATCAAAGCCTTGAAGTAATTCTCCTAATACATTCTTAAAATTAATATTTTTCTCCTTATATCGATCTAAATAAGGATGTAAGTTTTTTCGATCAGTCAAAACTTGTACATTCCCTGCTTTATTTCTTAACCTATTGAGCGTTACTAAAAATCCACTTAGTACTTTAACATCAACATTTAGCGAATCAAATATCTCTTTGCCTGCCCTTTCTTGCTGTTTGGAAAACCCATAAACTAAATCTCCTTGTAAAGCAACAGGGAAAAACAAACTATGAGCAATTTGAGAAACGCCATACCAATCTATTTCCTCTGGTGTTGTTTGTCCCCACTGCCTGAATCCAGGTGCTGCTACCATATGGAATCTTTTATCAAGTTCATTGAATACCGCTTGCTCCCAATCAATTACATTAAAGCTGTCTTGCACATCAATCACAAAGTTTTTAGGATGAACATCTTGATGAAAAATACCTTTTTCATGTATAGTTTCAAAAAATATCTCTATTTTTTTTACTAACTCATGTGCTCTGTTAAGATAATCCGTCGCGTACCATGTACCAGCTTTGTCACCTTTAGAATACAATGGATAATTTTTTGTGATCCATCGATTTAATGTTACTCCGTTAACTTTCTCCATAACAAGAAAATGATGTTCCCAAAGTTCTCCTTCCCACAGGAATTTAGGTACACAAGTTGAATCCTCAAGCAACTTCAACGCTTTTCCTTCATTTTTCATTCGATCAATCGCTGTGAGGTCCTTTTCATCAATTCCTGTATATGGTCTCGCTTCTTTTATATAAACTAATTCGTCTCCCGATCCAGAATAGTATCCTTCATAGATACCTCCACAGTTTGAAAATCGAATTGCTCTAGCTATTTCAAAAGGAATTAAGTCTGATGAAGATGAAGCATTTTCTTGCACATTTAGCCACTGCTTTAGAAACTCAGGAATGACACTATCATCAGGTCTCACAAAGAAAGACTTCCTGTTATCAGCGACCATTTCCCCATCTATTTCAAGTTCATCACTAAACATTCCTTCACTATTTGGCGAACCTTTCTTAAACATTCCATATCGTAAATATATCGGCCCTTTTGCCCAACGTTTATCACTTAAAATATAAGGCCCCGGATAACCATGTAATTGGTCTTCTAAATAGTCAAGAAATTCTTCTAATATTGACTCATCAGGATAACAAGTGATGAACTTTCCAGCATGTTCTCGAGGCATTTGTTTGCCATTGCGGTTAACAAAGCGTTTAACTGTTGATAAATGTTTAAAAACTATGTTTTTTTTATAGCAATTCTCAGAGACGATTTTTAGTATCTCATCTGTATACTCAAGAGTTGAACTAATATGAACTTTCCATCCTTGACGTTGCATATTATTTTTTAGAGGAATGATATACGTCCACTCAGTTTCACGAAATTCTTCCCAATTGTTAGGGATCGGCACTGAAAAGGATTTAGAATTATCTGTATCGTATTTCGAATCTGTGAAAAAAAGTACATCCCCCATTGAATAGTTACCTTCCACTTGATCCCCTCCGTATATAAAAAATTTTTTATTAAATTATCTGGTGTATTAATTATATTAATAGTTTATCAAAGAGAAATCATTTGAACGTATTGTGTAACAAAAACTAATTTACATGTAACGAAAAATAAAATTTATTTCATTAATGAAATTCCATTTTGTAAAAATTGGTAACAGTTACAATTAAATGAAAAATCGTTACAAGATATTAAATATATATTTTTTTGGTGTAAAATAGAGCTAAATATTTATGGGAGATGAGTCGTATGTTAAATATAGCAATTTGCGATGATGAACCTTCGTTTATAGAGCAAATTGAACGCCAAATTTTATGTTATCCAAATTTAAAATTCGACGTTGATGTATATACAGACAGTGTTCAATTGTACAAGAAACTAAAAAAGGAGAAATATGATATTTACTTCTTAGACATAGATATGCCTAAGTTGGATGGCATTTCGTTAGCTGAAAAAATAAGAGAAAAAGATGACTATGCCATTTTAATTTTTTTTACTAGTTATAGAGAATATATGGAAAGTGTCTTTAAAGTACGGCCATTCGATTATCTGTTGAAACCTTTAGATAGACAGAAGATTTGGGAAATTTTGGCAAAAGCTGTGCGCCATCTGAATGAATTTCCAAATCAATTTTCCTATTTAAGTGAAAAAACTAATTTTATAATCGCTAAAAACGACATCTATTTCTTTGAGAAACAGAAACGAAAAGTCATAATGCATGGTAAAATCGGTAAAAAATCCTTTTATATGGATACAAAAACCCTTTTAGAGAAATTAGGTGACGGTTTCGTGCAGATTCATACTTCATATATCGTAAACGCATATTATATACGTGGTGTGAAAAAAAGATCTGTTATTGTTGAAATTTATGATAGTTCTGAAGAGTTACCTATTAGTGCAAAATTCAATAAACAGTGCAAGGAACAAATCCTATCAACGTTAGGAGTGTGAAATTTATGCTAGTTTATTTTATTAATACTTTATTCACTCTCATCGACTGTCTATTAATGGCTTACATTTATAAAAAATCTGCTCCTACACAATCTACGAATAAGTGGATAATTTTAGTACTTATTTGCTTCATACTAAAATACGCGTTATTTATCTTTATACCTGAAAATTTATTTATTAAGGAGTTCATTAATTTACTTTTTTCATTTATTATTTACCTTTGTGTCGGAATCTTAATGAAAGTTGAAAAAAGCAGCATTATATTATGGGCTTTTGTATTTTCGAGTATTGTTATGATTTCTGAAAACCTTGCACATCTTACTCAACTAGACACAGTTAGAGAATCCTGGTTCTCCGATTCAGTTACATCGTTAATTCCATATCTTAACCTCTCTCTCTTTTCTAGTATTTTTAAGGTATTATTGCTTTACATCATATTTTTGATTTTTTTTAAAGATCATCTAAAAAAAATACCCAAGATTCCAAATAAACTGGTTCTCATCTTATGTGTTGTTCCTATTTCATCAATAGCAATTTTACTTACGACTAGATTATGGTGGTATAATCGCATTGTTTTATCAGTGATTGGTTTATTAGGAATAGATTTTGGCGTTATAACAATAACTATGGCTAACTTACTAATATTCAAATTTATCCAAATACATATTCTTGAATTACCACACAAAAAAGAAAGAGAAATTATTGCAAAGAATAATAGCCAGTATCTTAATGATCTTGAAACTAAAGAAAAAAGAATTCGAACAATGCACCATGACTTAAAAAATCAATACCTAATATTAGCTAGCTATATTGAGAATCATAATGAGAAAGCGGCTTTAAATTATATAAATAAATCCATTATCACATTGGATCATTCATTAATTGATTTTTATACGAGTAATCCAAGCATTAACTATTTGTTGAATCAAAAAGCGCAACAAGCTAGAGATAATAATATAAAAATAGCAATTGAAACATTTATACCAAATAATTTTTATATAGGAAATTCTATTATTACCTCAATATTAGGCAATCTGCTTGATAATGCCCTTTATGCATGCATTAGGCAAAAAAACTTAGAAAAGAAAATGAATGTTTCGCTAAAATTATTTAATAACAATCTCATCATAAATATCGATAATACTTTTGATCCTAGCGAAATTCGTTCAAGAAAATGGCGTATTAGAAAAGGAATTGGGCTAAAAATCGTTCAAACTATTGTGGATGAGCAGAATGGATTATACCGACATTGGATTGAAGATGGTATTTATCATGCATCAGTTATTCTAATGAATATCTATGGCGAAGAGGAAAAAGAATAAAAGTATCATAACCGCTCATTTAATCAGTAGTTATAATTTCACTTAATTTATTTTCCACTTGAATTTTTGACGATAAAAAAAGCATCTCCTGCGAGATGCTTTCCTCTAAAATCAATTTAAATCCCCTATTTCTTCGGTTCATCCTCATCCATTTTCAGAACCGCCATGAAGGCTTCTTTTCGCAATAATCTAACTGTACTATTCTCTATTAATCTAAGATAGTCTCTAAGCTTCTAGTATTAAAGGTTATAAAGGAACTAAATAATCTCTTCTATCTTTAGGTCATTTCAAAACACCTTAGAAAACCTCAGTCATCGGTGGCAAAATGGTGGCAATATTTTTTTGCTGCATTATTAAAAATAGTAACAAAAACTTTATCACGATCTTTCCATTTCCATCATTATCTTACCAATTTCATTTTCAATTCTATCTAGAACTCTTTGTATTTCAGATCTAACATTGTAAATATCTTCAATATACTGTTGCGCTGTATAATTATCTGGTATTTTATTATCACTAGGACTAGGGTCTTTAATTTCTAACAACCCTAATATTTGGTCGGGATACATATCAATTACCTTAAATTTCAAAGAAGATGCGTATAACCAAGATATTTTAATAGAAGGAAAGACACAATTATGGTTTAAATTTGATCCTTCGAATAGATTTATCAAAGATTTTTATAAAGTATGGGATTCAGAAGTTTTCTTTTTAGCAATCGAAGAAAGCTTATTAATCAATCTCTACTATTCTAATAAAAACTACTTTAAAATTCCTGCTGCGAAAACTAGAATGAAGAAAGATGTGTATTTTTTGTTTGATATCGTGACTGACGTTCCGGACGCACGGAGCGATCATCGGCGTTATGGCTATATAAAGTATACTTTTATTGATCCAGAAAGGTATAAAGATTAAAGTAGGCTACCTAAAAAGGTAGCCCGGAACGGATTTTATCACCATACTTATGAAAGGAGATGTTTTTTAAGTTAGTATTAAGATTGTGTAATATGATGATATCTATATTTTATAGTATCAGTGCTATAAAATCAAAAATAAGTCACTAATTAACTACCACTCCAATTGTAAGCCTTTTTCCCATTATTTTTTACAGTTATATGGTATGCTGTTTAATAGCTTCAAATATAAAAGAGTTTAAAGCTTAACACACTTATGGGGGAGTGGTTTTGGGGAACGCTTTAAACTCTTCTTTATTATTATCTCACAATTTAATCCAAATGTCTTTCTATTTTAAAAGTCAAAGTAAAACTTTTCAAATATACAGAAGTATAACTATGTGAAACATCCTTTCATTAATCCATAAAAGGTTACATAAAAAAACCACTCATTTGAGTGGCAATGGAGAAAAGCTTCAGCTTGTATAATACTCTTCAAAAAATTCTAACACAGAACGATTCAAATGGCTACATTAAGGTACCCTTTAGGACTCGAACCTACGACCGGACGGTTATGAGCCGTTTGCTCTGACCAACTGAGCTAAGGGTACGGAAAGCCACCACAACTCCTGCAAACAAAAAGAATGGACCTGAGAAAAGATAAATTATTTTTTTCATTCTTTACGTTGCGGTGGCATCTTTATTATTACATATTTAATAGCAAAAAACTAGATTGTACTTATTCTTTGTAGAATATATTATTTTATGCTATTATTTCTAAGTCATAAAAAGAAAAAGCTTCAGATACTTATCTTTTGGGGAAAGACTCTAGGGTTAGGAGGTATCTGAAGCTTTTTTCTATGTTTATTATCTCACATAGTTATTTTTTAGTCTATTATTTGCTTAATTTTTTATATTATAATAATTTTATTTGCTCCTTAATTAGTAACGAACTACTCTAAATTGCTAGCAATAATTACGGTATCTAGCTTAAAATAAAAAAACACCTCAAATGAGGTGTTTAAAGTTCAACATTATTTTACAATATTTACTGCTTGAGGGCCACGTTGACCTTCTTCAATATCATAAGTAACTGCTTGGCCTTCATCTAAAGACTTGAAGCCTTCTCCCTGGATCGCTGAGAAATGTGCAAATACGTCATTTCCATCTTCTCCAGTGATAAATCCAAAACCTTTGTCTGAGTTAAACCATTTTACTGTACCGTTATTCATATATATTTCCTCCTGATACGTATATAATACGTGTTTTGTTGCAATTAATATTACTTTGTAAAAGGAGTTTTTATATTGTGAATATATCGCTCAGATTACGTTTCAAATTAGATTACTTGTTTAGTATAACACGAATGTAATGGTAACACAAGGCTAACATGATTTAATATAAAGAACTATATTTAAGCATTTAGAAGAGTTAATTGCAGAACGAACATACAAATACAATACTGATTAAAATTAAATAAAAAAACCACCTTTTGGAGGTGGCCCACAAGGGACGGCGTACTTACATTACGCTTAATAATTATTATCGTACTCCTTGTGTCGGCAGTGCGAAATTAATTCGCCTGTAAGTTAATCATAAAGTAACTATCTGCTAAATGCAATAGTTATGCTTAAAAAAATTTAGCTTATTTTTTAAGGCAACCTCATACAAGAATGTTCCGGTATATTTCTCATTTCTCTGTTATCAATCTTGAACGATGCCCATAATCTGTTTGCCAATATATCACTAGCTTGTATCAAATAATTATGTTTAGAATCGCAATAAGACACATTTATTTCTAACTTACCTTTCCAAATAGGTTCATAAAATACACCATAATTAAAATTATGAACACCATTTTTTAGTTCTTCATATACTGATTCCTCAAAATTATAATAGCCATTACTTGCAGTGGCTTGCTCATCCACACAGATACATAGCTTTAAATCGTCCTCTGGATTCAATAATCCTCTATTTATCAGCAACTTAATTTTTTCTTTGACCAGTCTTTTTAATACATAATCTTTATATCTGTGTATTGATTTTTTATGATCTAAAATATTTGGCTGTACCCTTTTGATATCAACTGTTAATCCCATACTATGTTCGTTTTTTAAAACCCTGTATAATTCGTATTTTTCACTTTTATCTAAATAACAAGCTTTTAATTTTTCTCTGTTACCTCGTTTGGTTTGAATTCGTTGAACCACTTTTTTATATTTTCTTTTTGCAATTTCTTTATTATCCTTGCCAATGAATGCGTATCCAGCGTAGACAAAAAATCTATTAGGTGCATTCCTATGCAAGACGCCTGAATCATCAAAAAATAAATGTAATTCTTCCAACAGCCGCTTCTCCGATCATTTGTTATAAATATATGTTAATTTTACATCTTAGCCGTCTTTATAACAATAACTAAAATTGCAGATGTAGCCTAATTATATGTACTGCCCCTCAACGAGGGGCTATTTTTAATATGATAGTACTTGACCTGGATAAATCAAGTTAGGATTTGATAATCCATTGCGCTGTGCCAACGCTTGATACGTTGCGCCTAACTTAGATGCGATTGATGATAAATTATCGCCTGATCGAACAGTGTATGTTCTAGTAACATTTGCTATTCCGCTCACTTTTAGAACTTGTCCAGCATAGATCATATTCGGATTGCTTAGTCCATTTAACGAAGCAAGTGCTTGATACGTTGTTCCGTATTTTGCAGCAATCGAAGATAGTGTTTCTCCATATTGGACGATATGGGTTTGGATAGCAGCTGATGGTTTGTCTGGAACAGTTGTAGAATCTGGCAAGATTTCTACATTTGATTTTTCAATCCAAGATAAAATATTTGCAAGTAAAACTTTGTTGCCATTTATCTGTTGAACCTTGTAGCTTTCTCCTTTTACCCATTGTGGGATTGCTTCTCCAGTTGCCCAGTTTTTCGCTGAAAAATTCACTTTCACAGTGTCGCCCACTTTAATTTCTGATTTTGGCGTATCATTAGCTTCTTCCCCTGCATCCGTTGCTGGAGTATCTGTTGCTGGTTTATCTGAACCTGTATAACCATTGTCTGTAATGCCAGTTAAATCGATATTACCATCTAATCCACCAGCAATATAAGTTGAGGTAAATTGATAGATACCGATACCGTCCAGCGATGGAAAAATATTCCAGTTAGGAGTTGGCGTTACATTATAATCAGGATAAGCAGAGATCCATAGCGAATCTGGAAACTCTTTGATTACTTGCTGATAATAAGCATTAGCTAATAAAAACGGCTTTCCTGAATAAAGCATTGGAGTATAGCCTGCTGCTTTAATTCGCCGCATACCATAAAGAATGGCATCCGTATTAGCTTGCTTATTAGAAGATGCCCCACCCTCGAAATCAATCGCTACAATTGAACCTTTAGGCGTTTGAATCTTTGGCAAGAAATAATCCATCGTTTGTTTAGCAATCGCTTGAGACCCCCACACATCCCACCAAATGTAGGTATGCGCTCGTTTACCTTGAGCAATTGCAGAAGCAACTTGCGTGGAGTAGGTCCATTGGTCATATAAACCAGCTCCGTTATAACCACCAATTTGTGCAATAGCAAATTTATCATGAGCGTACCCAAATCTTCCGTTCTCCCCTTGATAAATCGACCAATCCACACCCTGATCATTTTTTGCAGCAAATCCATTAATTGGCAATAAAAAAAGAGCCATTAAAAGGCTCAATGACAATACTATTTTCTTCTTCATTTTTTTCCTCCTATTTTTTTAAGTTATAAGCCGACACACCAGTGATAACACCTAAAAACGTCGCTACTGCATTGATAGTCAGAACTGTCATATCTGTTCCATTCCATCCATATGCTTTGCCTAGTGTTGCAACTAACACAGATGCAGCTGGCAATACTGTTAAAACTGTCCATTTAATAACTTGATAATACTTATCGGGTAAAATCATTTCTTCTTAACTCCTTTCTTTTTTACCGAGATCTTTCTCTAAATAAAGTTTTAATTTGTTGTGTGTGTTCCACCAATTTTTCTGTATGTGCATCTAATCTTTCATCGTGTTTCTTTAGTTCTTCATGAATCATCAATCGATCTGATTTGCTCGATTCTAAATCTTTAGTCAGCAAATCTAAATTGTGACTTACTTTTGAAAGAGTTTCAGTAATCTTCGAGAAAGATGCAGTGACTGGTCTTATTACTAATAAAATCAAAGAAACAATCGCAGTGATTGATCCTGCGATTGTTCCCCATTCTCCTAAATTAATCATGTGACAACTCCTTGAATCAAAATAAAAAGCACATCAATTAAGATGCGCTCTCTTCTTTGCTAATGATTTTATCTGCTTCTTCGTCTGTAATGCATAGTGGAACGAATAGTCGAACTTGATCGTCAGTAAAACAGCCCCAATCATACATCATTTTCACATCGCTAAAACTAAACATACTACTCACCTCCCTTTGAAGCTGGATTTAGTTGCTCTTTAATTTCTGAAATGTCTTTGCTATTTTGGAACGAAGCAAGCATCGTTTTTGAATTGATTTGTGCTAAACTATCCGCTTTTTCTTTCAATGCAGTATTTTCCTGTTTAATTGCTACATCGTTTAGCATGAGCTCGGCATTTAGCTGTTTTAGGTTGTCGTTTTCATTTTCTAACGACTCATACATCGCTTTGAGATTGTTTAAATCGTTGTGATCTAGTGCGTTCGCTAAAACAATCCATTGGTTCAGTTTAGGATCAAACATCTGATCAGCAATCGTTAGCGGTTCGCCATCAGCACGAATCCCTTCAAGCGGTGGCTGATCCGTGTAGGGAACGGACACAAGCATGTCGTCCAATACTTTTCCTGCGTACTCTCCACCAGTACGTCCGTATTTCCAAATGTTTTTCATTCGTTTCACTCCTTTAATCTAAGATTCTATTTCCATAATGTGCAGCGTGTTTATTTGAGAAAAATCTAACTTCTTACCATCCTGAGTTTCAAAAGTGATATTGAAGTACTCTCCTTTTTTCAACGCGAAAATTCTACTAAAGTGAAGCCCTTGCTTCCATTGCAATGCAGTTCCATTTATACCAACACCACCTGCGAAACCAATAGAACTAGTTTGAGCATCGTCTTTATAAAAAGTAATATAACCATACTGGCCAGCTGTTGATCCGCCAAACTGATATCTAACTAGCCCTTCTACCAACAATGTACAGTCTCGATTAGCTGTTGCTTGCCAATTTCCAGAATTCCAAGTCAACGGATTCTCTTTCATGGATCGATTCAATTTTGCTCCAATGGTGGTTGCTACTGGTCCAATAATTAACCGAGCTTTATTAGAAATACCAGTTTGTTCAGTTCCTGTTGAATGCCACGCTTCATAAGGCAACGGCTTTTCTTCTACCAGTACATTTTTCCCATTAACTAGAGGGGTTTCTAAAAAGTTCTTAGTTCCATCTACAGATTGTGGTTCGGTTAAGCTCACAGAATCATTCAAGCCTTTTTCAGTATATTCAGGCGTGATGTCCCAGCTGTAGTCGTTCGGATTGTTACTGTCTTTCAAGCCTTCGCCGAAGTATTTAAACTGACTAATATTGGGAGTTCGGGTGGCGCCTTTTTCTAGTTTTATCCAATCTATGGTAACTGCACCAACACTAGTGTTGGGAAGTTGATATAGGCTTAATACATCAGTTATGCCAGCATCAATGTGGACTTGTGTTACTTTAAATGTGAGTTCCCATACGTCAGTTAAACCTTCTACAGGTTTCATATTACCAACACCCATTGCACCACCTAACAAGAAAACACCGAATTGTTGTGTAGCTGGTTTAGTTGCCTTCATGGTAATTGTATATGTTTGATTCAATTGATACTTTTCAGTATTTTTACCTAGATATATACTATATGAACTAGTTTTAATAGGAAATATTTTTATAGGGTCAGCAATATTCTCACCCAAAGGAGCTTTACCCAACCAGTAAGGGTCATTTAGTAAGTTGGGCTGGTACGGTGTTGCTTTTGAACCTTCTTCAATTTTAATATCGTACCCTACATAATATTTACCTACAGCATCTGATGGAAAATACCATTGTAAAAATGGTGCAAAATCACCATCAGTTAAATCAGATGGTATAGTAAATGTTTTACTTACACGCACAAAATTATTATTACTATTAGTTGGGTATAACACAACTGGGTTGATTGTCTCTGGTTTAGGTTGACTTCTATATACTGAATAGTACAGTGGGCATTTACCTATAATCATTCCATCACTAATCATGATATTGGCACTAATTGTATATGTTTTTCCTTTTTGCAAACGCGTAATAAGTGGTATAAATACATGCCTATCAACACCAGATGCAGATGGATCACTCATATCAACTTCAAAATAAGTTCCATGGTCTTTGACGTATGCTGGCGGCGGTTGGATACTGGAATTTGTTCTACTTAGCTGAGAATAATCTATTACTGGCAACAAATTTGGATTCCCCGAATAATCATAGTCCCCGAAGTCGATGCTGTTGGAGTACATCTTCTTCAGCTTGCCGAGATCGCCGATTTGCTGATTGGTTTGATCAATACGATCATTTGCTTTATCAATATTAGTATTGAGAGTTGCGACATCTTGATTGGCTTTCGTGATTTTGTTGTTTGTTTCTTTCAGTTTCCCGTCAATCTGCGTTTCGGATTCCGCAATTTTCTGTTCAATCTCTAGCTTTCCATCAGCTAGAATTTTCTCGATTTTGTCAATGGTCTGACTGAAACCATTGAAATAATAATCTTCTAGTTCTGGCGTACTATCATCGATTGGACTGCGTTTGATGTCAAAAGTAAAACGACCAGCTGTATCTAACGAGCGGTCGTTTGGAAAATCAATATATACGCTACCTTCTACTTTTCCAACATATCCTAAAATATTATCTTCTAATACGATAGACACAATCCCATTCACAGGATCTTCTACCGTAGCTAGATAGTCATGTTTACCATAACCACCTTCTGCTGTTGCAGAACGGAACATCAATCGAATTGGAACGGTTGTTCCTTCTGGCAGACTTTGAGGGATGCCGTTTTTCCGAACTAACTTCATTCGAAGCTTAGCTGTTCCTCGATCATGCGACCAAAAAACAACATTCGTCCTGTTTGGACTAGTGGCTTCTGCTTGAATCACAATGATCGATTCATTTGTTTTATAAACCATTAACTTAACACCTGCCCATTATTGATAATCAAACCTCTGCCGATAATTTTATTTTCAGTTGTCGCAAATCCTGCAGCTGGCTTGGCATATCTAGCAGTTGCTGCATCAACATACACCCCAATGTTATTTCCTGAACCTTTCAAGTCGCCCACGTTAAACTCTGATAACAAACGAACTTGCACAGCTATGTCTTGATTAATGAATGTTGTTGAACCATACATATTCATCTTAGAAGTCCCACCTACGTATACAGCGTTATATGCCAAGGATTTAGTATTCTCCGCAAATTTACATTGACTAATAGCCATATAGCCACTCTGTTCATTGACAATTCCATACTGTCTTCCTTGAAAGAGAGGAGAATTTGCAGCATCAACGATCTGCATTCCGACGATTTGACAATAGCCAGTACATGTTGCGAACATAATACTTCTAACTTTTACTGGACAATCAGACACTTGAGGGTCTAACGTGCTAGTATCATTTAGAGGACGTATGACAAACGTTCTAAATGTTAAACCATTGACAAATACATCTTCCAAATACACCCCATCGCTAATCCAGATGGTGACAGATGATGTAGTAATGAGCGGAACTGAATTAACTGCAGTTTGAATCGTGAGAAATGGTTTCTCTTGAGATCCATCTCCAGTCTGGTCGTTTCCATCCTTTGAAACATAGATACTGATAGGTTCGTTATACCCTCCAATGATTTGTTGGACTGCTTTGTTTAATTGCTCTACTTGTGCTTTTTGACTAGCGGCATTTGTAATTAATTCACTAATTTGTTCGTCCGACAGGTTTTCATGTTCTAATAATCTTCCGTGTAATGTATCAAAGATTTCTCCCTTATTATTTACACGTGCATCCACTACTTCGTTTGGCGAATCCCCGCCCGAGTTGATTACGAGATTATCAATACGACTGTTCGTTGATTTGTCTTGATCAGACAATTTCTTTTCAAGATTGTTCAGATAATCAACGTTTTTATTGAATGTTTCTTTCCATTTTAAAGCGATATTATTTGATATTAGTTTAACAAGCCCCATCTACATCAGTCCTTTCTTAGTAAGATTTGCCAGTATTGAAGTGATTGTTTTCTTGGTATTTGATAATACAATCTCTGGCGCTTTATTAGGGATAGCTGGATAATCAGTAATTCCCACAACTTGAATGTAGGTACTTATATTCAAAGGTTCATAAACAAAAAGGACCTTATCCCCTTTGTTAAGAGATACGGCCCATTTTAGTGTTACGGATCCTGAAACATCTGGATAGTCGTGTAACTGCTGTTTTAGATATTCAATTATATTATTTTGGATAGTGTAACGTTCGTCTTCTATTGGGTCTTGTATCCTGATTCCCCATTTCTGTGATTCGGGACTGGTATAAGTAACTGGATTAAAATAATATGAGTCGTCTTCTTTTTTCTTACCAAATCCTTTAATTTGTGTTTTCAAAGCATAAGTATCAATATCAAACGAAACTTCATCTGTATTATATTTATATCGGATTTGTTGCTCAGTTATATTTCCATAATCTGAAATGGGGTAAAATACTAAATGCTTATTATTTGGTATCACAACTGCACCGTAATCTTCCAAAATTTCATTAATAAGATTTAAATAATTATCATTTCCAAAATTCTCCTGCTCCTTTTTTAAAAATACATTATTGGGATCTACAACTTCCCAACTAAATCCTCGGTTTCCAGCTTTAAAAATATGAGTCAGAAGATCATTGATTGATTTTGTTCCAGATATGGTGTCATATTGCCATCTATCTTGAATAGTGTAATAGACATGAGTTGCTACTACATCTTTATAGATTTGGCTACCAGAAGCATATGGTCTCATCTGCTTGATTGAATACTGCTGACCATCAAAAACAACATAGTTTTCATAGTCAATTAAATCAAAGGTTATTTGATTCCTTTTTGTTTCTGGTACAGTCACAGATAACTCCCACGTTTCATTTTGTTGCCACGAGACAGAAAAAGAATCCTTATCGTAGTTAATAAGGATTTCCTCTTTCGTTTCTTCATAATTACGTATTAATATGTTTTTCAAAGTATCACCTACTTATACAAGAAACGGAAATCCCAAGAAGATTTCACTCTAGTAATATTTTGAATTTCGATTTCATTGACCCCTTCAGCTAAAGTGATTAGTCCATGGTTTGTATCAATACCACAACTTACACCATTCAATTTTGGGTATACACCATCCAAAACTAACGTCTGCCCTAAATTAGTTGAGAGAGAAGGATAATAAATGAAACGATCGCCTGTGGTCTTATTGAAAATAGTCACATTTCCTTCTGATTCTCCTTCGAGGGTAATACGTAAATCTGACTCTCTCGGATCAATTTCAAAACTGCCAGCATTAAAAATCTTAAAGAAACTAGTATTGTGTGTATAACTAAAGTCTTCAGAAACTAGGCCTTGAGAAAACTGCCAATCCTCATCCAAACTGAAATCAGATAAAGTCGTTGCCATCGATTCAGAATATCCTTTATAGGCAGAAAATGATACAACGCAATTTCCTTTAAAATATGCCTTTTTGGTTACAGTCATACTCTCAACGATCACTGGGTATCTTTTACCAGGTTCTTTCGTATAGATAAAGTAGTATTCAGCTTCTTTATTAAATAGTTCTCTCAATTCTGTTTCAGTCAAAATAAGGTCATTCAGATTATCAGCAAAATAATCAAATTCAAAAGTAATAGGAAAAGAATCAAATGAGTGTGTCAGCAGCTTTTTTCCTACTGAACCTGCATAAGAAGAAAATTCATTTTTCGGTACAGGCATCCCAATTTTTATATCAATGATTTTTATTCGGTAATTTGCTAGTAAGTCAAATTTACCTGTACTAAATTGGAGAAATACTGATGTTTTATCATCCATTGAAATTCTTTCCTCTCATATATAGTTTTCTTGCTAATGATGAACCAGTATATTCATCTACACTTTTGCTGACTTTCTTACCGTCTAGAATACTTTCGACACGCACTGGTCTTTCATTTAACGCTTGAACGATTGTTTCAATATCTTTTTTACTCATCGTTTTGTGCTCATTTCCGCCACTTGGATGTTGATTTGAATAAACTGCTTGATTTGTTTGTACGGCTGGTTTGTATCTCTCTCTTGCAACAATCGCTTTTTGAATCAGCATATCTGCACTTGGTTTTGCAGGATTGATGTTGATTTCATATGGATAAGCAGGGTCTTCACCAAACATAGCTAACTCTGGTCCAAATACTTCTCCCCCATTTGAGTAACCATGACCATGACCAATGACTGCGAGCATATCAGGACCATATCTTTTCAGTGCATATCTAATACCAGCAAGCATGCTATCAAAACCATTAAAAATATTTCCGTGGCCAGGAAACGCATTTGTTAAAAATGTTCCTTTCTTAGCTTGTATTAGTCCCATTGCTGGACCAGAGCCATCACCATCTGGGTCTATTCCAGGCTGAACAGCACGCTCATTGCCTCCTGATTCAGTTTCGATTTGCCTTAACCAAGCATTGACATACGAAGCAGTGGTTGGTAATCCATTCATTCGCAAGGCTTCTTTTAATTGGCTAGTCCACCTTGCAACGCCAGAACCTGTAGGCGAACCTTTTCCGCCACCTTCGCCTGCTTTATAAATATCACCAGAGCCAAGCTTACCTGTAATATGCAAATGGTCGTAGTGATCGTTATCTGGCCATGTCTCCCAATTTCCTGTAGCAGGTTGCCCTGATTGACCTGTCCTATCTCGAACTTTACCTTGAGTAATAACATAGCCAACCTTATCAGCAAAATGTTCAAACACCCAGTTCGCAGGATCGAAATACTTACTTGAACCATTCATTCCAGCAGGATAAGCAATATCAATCGCTTGGTGTTTTCCGTGGTAATAAGGGTCTCCTGGTCGATAACCCGAAGTGATACCACTCATGCCAAATTTACTTACTGTTTGATTTGCAATATCTACTAAATATTTATAGACATTGTCAGCCATCGCCCCGTCAAAACTTCCACCAATAGAACCAAAACTTGCTATTTTATCTTTGATCCAATCCATAACGCCATTTGTTACTTTCTTGACACCGCCTGTAGCAATATCAAATACTGGATGAGTAGCATCAAAATTCACATGTTCTGAAATAGCTTTTTTGACAAACTCCACTGGATGTTGAACTGCATCTAAAATATCAGAACCAATGTCTTTTATTCCGTTCCATGCAGACTTGAAGAAATCACCTAGATTACTTACGTTACCTTTTGCGTACATTGGAATACCAAAAGCTTCAGCAAACGATTTTGTTTGGCTATGATTCAATACTTGGGTACCAGCTTCCGCATGCATCAAAACATTTTTCCCTTTTGGAATTTCCATTCTTCCATCAGGATGTCGAACCAATTCCTCTCCTTCGCCATCGTTAACAAGCATCAATCCACCTTGGTGAATACCACCTGTAGCAAATTTAGGAACATCCCATTTATCAACTCGAACAGAATCTGGTGCATTAACTTTTTCCAGTACCCAGTTGATACCTTTAATTACGCCATTGACTCCCGTACCTAAAATATCAACCATGTATTGCGCTGCAGCTTTAATACCATCGCCGATTGCTTCTTTTCCATCTTTAAAAGCATCACCAATTCGACCAGGAACTTTTTTAACATAATCAACGATTTCATCGAATTTTTCTTTGGTTTTGTCCTTTAAATCATTCCAATATTTTGTCACACCAGAATAAATCTCTCCTACTTTTTCAACTACTTTTTTGTAGGCGTCCTCTATTGGTTCCACTGTGTAGCGCTTAATTGTATTCCATGCGCTTTTAGTTGTTGATTTGATACGGTCAAAAATTTCAGCTATTTTTTTTTTTAATTTGCTGATGGTTTTAGAGACATTTTCTTTAGCATCGTCAACCGGTTTTTCCATCGAGGATTTTATTTCTCTCCATTTGTGCTTTGTAATATTGACTAAATCAACAAAGAAATCGACTACTTTATCTACTAAGTTACTAATTGTTTTAACGACTTTTTTTCGAACTGAATCCACAGGCTCAATAACATATTCAGTAAATAATTCCATTGATTTTTTTACTGATTTTGATAAAGAATTAAAGATTTTTTTTATTGTTGAAGAGATTTTATCGACAACCTTCCCAACTGCTTTCCCTGCTTTTTCAAGTTTATCTTCTATCCATTCAGCAACTTCATCGAAACCTTTTTTTATTTTTCTACCTAATAACCGTATTGGCCCATAGATAAGCCAAAAAATTACCTCTGTAGCTTTCCCAAGTTTCTTACCCGCTTTTTCAAGAGCTTTTTCTATTTTGCCCATCCATTTTGAAAAAGTTTTAGCTATTTTATCAATCAAATCTGTAATTGCATCGTATGGTGGATCAAGAACTTTCTTTTTAAAAGCTTTCAATCCATCTTTAATAGTATCAAGTAGATCATCTACCCACTTTTTAAACTTCTTATTGTGTTTGTACAATAGAGCAACTACACCAGCAATTGGATTTAGAATGAATGTTAATACTTCTTTCCAATCCTCTTTAAAAAAATCAATAACGGAGTTAAAAACTTTCTTGATGCTTTTTTTGATACTAGTCACTTTATCCGTAACTGAATCCTTAAATTCAACAAATCCTTCTGTAACATTTTTAAAAAATGATTTGATTTTCTTTAATGATACCTCTACAAAGTTTTTTACTGCATCGACAATCCCATCTATAAACTCACGAAATGGCTTGCTTGTCTTATATGCTTTATAAAACGCAAATCCAATTCCTGCAATTGCTGCAGGTATAAGAAAAATTGGACTAGAAAGTAATGCTTTTCCGCCGAACATATCAAGCAGTTTCCCAAAAGCCGAGACCACACCAACGATTTTTTTAGCAATAAATAAAGTAGCTAATGCTTTACCTAGAAGTGCTATTCCCTTTTCATGTTTCGACAAAGCACTTAAGACATCATCAAATCGTTGTAAGGGGTCTTTCGTTTTGCCAGTTTCTTTTGAAAGTAAACTAAAATTACCAGTGAGTTTTTTTATAATATCAAGAACCGCATCCCATGCAGCACCGAAAAATATTTTAGAAATCTTTTTCAAATTATCAAAGATACTCGATAATTTATCCTGATTATCGTTTAAATAATCTATGCCTTTCAAAATAGAATCAAATAGTTTAGTAATATTGTCTGATATGAAGCTGATAATATCTGTAAGCTTATCTTTGCCGATGCCATCAACGATCTCATTCATTTTAGTAACGATATTCGCTTGGAGGTTACCCATTGCGCCCTCGAAAGTCTTAGTAGACTTTGCAGCTTCTTCAGCTACATCAGTCATACCTAAGTCAACAATCGCTTTACTAAATTCTTCAGCTGATATTTGACCTTCTTCCATCGCATCACGAAAGTTTCCAGTGAAAGCACCGTTGTTTTTCATCGCTTCTTGCATTTTACCTGATGCACCGGGAATGGCATCAGCCAATTGATTCCAGTTTTCTGTAGTTAGTTTCCCTGCACCAGCCGTTTGGGTAAGCATCATTGCTACTGATTTAAATGTTTCAGAATTACCACCTGCTACAGCGTTTAAGTTCCCTGCTGCTTCTGTTAACTCTTGATAATTCCCAATACCATTTGCTGCTAGTTGTGCTGTAGTATTCGAGATATCGGACAATTCATATACTGTGTCATCTGCATATTTTTTTACAAATTTAGCAGCTTCTTTTGTTTCTTTTTCTGTAAAGCCAGCAAACTGCATCGTAGATTTGAATTTATCCATTGCGTCAGATGATTGAGCAGTTTCACCGATTAAATCTGAAAAACTACCTGTTAAAATCTGCAGTGCTTGTGAAGAAGCACCAGCAATCGCACCAATAGATAGTTTATCTTTCAAGCTGATAAACTTAGATTTGGTTTTTTCAGCAGTATCACCGAGGTCTTTTGTTTCTGTTTTTGCTTGTGAAGCATCTGCGTTAAGTATTGTTTCTTTCCTGTTAGGTATCTTGCTTATACCCTCTTTTGTAGCTTTTATTTTCAGTGATGCTCCGTCATTATCCGCCTTCAGTTCAGTTATTTTGCTTTTCGGTATGCCTTTTAAAAAAGCCTTTGTCTCTTTGACATCTTTTTCAGCATCCGAATTATCAGCCTTGATTGTGAACTTAACTGGTTTATCAAAAGTTTGATCGACATCTTTTTTTGTTGATTTGGCAATTGTTGTAACTTTTGCTGTCTCGGCTTTAAATGAATCATCAATTTTTGATCCTGTATTCATTCCCAATTTTGTTAATACGTCATCAACAAAACTAACGTCTGTTTTAAATTTAGGTAAATTCGACAGCATCACATCAATATTTATTGTTGCATCTGCGCTCAAATACTCACCTCCTTATGATTTGGCTTGTGCTGCTAACATGGAAAACATATCGCCTAGTTGATCATCAAGACTGTTAACTGTTTTTTCAGAATCAAGAGCATAATAATTTTTCAGTTCTAATAAGCTATTTAGTTCTTCTCCTTCTAAACCAGCTATGCTTCTTGACCGAATCGCTAGTATCCGCTGAAATTGAGTGTCTTCGCTTAAACCAGACATCAACGCTTTGAAAGTTAGATAATGCATTGAACCTTGCTCATTTAACAAGTCGATTTTGTAATCTGCCATAAACGAAGAATAAATAGCTCCAGCGTCTTGAGAATACGAATAATTCATATTTGAATCCTGACCAGTCGGTTCTCCTTCACTTCCAATGCTTCCATATGGATTCGATTGAATATAGTCAACTATGTCGTTAATAGCTTGTTGCATTTCTTCAAAAGTGAATGTATCTTCTGCTTTTTTTGAATCGATATAAAACAATTTGAACCCAAGAATTATTTTTTCTATAGACTCCAAATTTTTATCGTCAATTAGTTCATAGAATCGAATAACAGTGTCAAAAGACAAATCAATTTGATACTCATTACCTGAAATAATCACTGTTGTTTCTGGTTTTCTCGTTAGATCAAACATCTAATCACTTCTTACGATTATTTTTGTAATGTTTTTTTGCTGTTTTACTACGTTCAGAAACAACTTCCCCCAACTCTTTTTCAAGCAATCCAATAATTGTGAAAAGGGCTTTTGTACTTTTGTTGTAAAAATTATAAACGCGATTACCTTCACCACTCCCAAGAATCACATCTAGAGTAGTTACAGCTTTATCTTTTAATTCATCCATTTCAGATTGAGTAAATTCTTTGAATTCTTTAGCTCCATTATCATCTTCATCCATTTTTTCAAGTTTTGAAGTCATATTTTTTAATTGATCTGGAATATCAATAGTCGTTAAATCGGTTAAAGTTTTGTCAATTTCATCTGAAATTTGAACTTCATATACTTTCCCTGCGATTTTCATAGATTTTGTTAGCGATAATTTAGCATCTAAGTCGATAATATTGTTAATAGCCGTGTTTTCCTCCTGAAATATAAGAGCAGATAAACCAATCGTTCATCTGCTCTAAAATAGTTTTATAGTGCGGTGACAGTTAATGCGCATTCTGCACTCTTATTACCATCTACTGTGTTAACTGTAATTTCCGTAGTTCCTGCTTTAACAGCAACTACTTTGCCTTTTGCATCAACTGTGGCAATTGTAGAATCAACAGCTGACCATGTAACGTTTTTATTTGTAGCATTTGCCGGTAAAACGGTAGCTGTTAAGGTTTCTGTTGCCCCAACAACAAGCGATAACGTTGTTTTATTAAGCTTTACGCTTGTGGGGCTAATTACTCCCCCGCTGCTACCGTTTTTGGCTTGCCGTTGAATGCCATTGTGAAGCTGAACGTTTGTTTAGCATTAGCTGCACCACCAAATGGCACGATAGATGTCAATGTAACAACAGCTTGAACCTTATTCCCTTTGGCATCAGTCCATTGTGCTAACGTGCGTAATTCATCTCCGATTGACAAGAATTTAGACGCTACATAATCTTGAGCTGGATCTCCAAATACACGGTGTCCCGCAACTTGGAACGTGATATTTTTACCAGTTACAGTGGAATCAGTGAATCCTTCTCCATCGTAGTAAGGGGATGCATCTGTAGTGTCCGCTGCAGCCGGAGTAATAGTTGTGATCCCTGCTGCTAATGGTGCGAATTTAGCCGATGCGATTTGATCTAAATCTGTACTTCCTGAAGTATCGATTTCCAATTTGTTTTTAAAGTTTAGTAAAAATTCTTTACTATTTTCTGCCATTTAAATTTCCTCCTAATTTTTGAATTGATGAATGGTGATTTTGATACCTAATAAATAAGTTGAGTTCCCTTGAGTGTCCTGTTCGCTTACAAAAGGTGTCTCGCTTATTTCGATACCTAAAAAGACGAAGCTCTCATCTTCTGACTTCAGAGTTGAGAGTTCGTCTAAATGATTTGATATAAGCCATAATGTTTTGTTGGCTTTTTCTTGGTCTTTCGTGTTAAATCCGACCTCATAGAGCATTTCACGCTCTTTCGTACCGTCAAAATATTCTTCTACTGTCCGACTACCTGGCATCGAATAAACACAAAGTGTATCTTCACCGTTTAGAAATCCCATCGAGCATGGCATTGGAAGGCCTTGAATAGAATCTATCGAGTCAGATAATCGTTCCCATAAATCCATTACAAGTTTCCTCCTTTGATAAACGCTCTACGCCGATCATCCATGTGATTCGCTTTTGCTCTAAGATCCCAACGACGGCTGGTACCTGGAGTCGTATAGTTTCTGACTCTGCTGCCGTTAACAAACCCTCTAAATTGAGCTCGTGCATAAGGAGCAGCATAAGTTATTCGGTTTTTGTTAACGAAAGATTTGTCCCTTAAATTTCCTTGGCGTTTAGGCACATATAGATTCATATCCATGTGCATTTGAGATGTCATATAATACAGTGCTGAATTGATGTTCATCACTGACAACTTACGATCGACGCCATTTTTTTCAACCTTAACATGGAGCATTACAGCACCTCCAACTCATACGAGTAGACTTCGTTACTGTATGGATTACGGTTATCTACGATCGTCGTGATAGTGTAAGTCTCACCTTCAAAGTCAATCTTTGACCCAACATGATTTTTATTAATCACTGGCATCGGATCAGATACTCCAGCAAACAAAAAAGCGATAGCGTTGGCTACCACTTGCCGATTATTATTACTACCGCTGTACACTGTTTGAGGTTGAAAGATCATATGATTAATCGTGATTGGTTCAGAAAAGACAGGTTTTTGCCATTTGTCATGACCATCTAGCAGCCTCAAAGTAATTGACTGGTTACAAAGTTCTTTTGGCATTAAAGGAATCATCGATAGTCAACTCCCTTGTAAAGAAGTCCTGTATAGATCAACTCGTTATAAGCCTCTGTTGCAACCATCGTTCTGCCAACTGTTGCTGCATTCGTGCTTCCAGATTCAATACGCATACGACCAACGCTGACACTTGAAGGGGAAGCATTTAGTAAGTCTGATAACGAAGTAACTCCAACTGACTTCAAATATTCAATTTGGACAGCCATTGCGATTTTGAACTTATCCACTCGATATTTGAACGTGTCATCAGCTAAAGAATGTCTCATGTAAAAATCGCCTGTCACTCGATTAAGCTGACGTGCAGCACATTTTTCTAAGTCATCAAACTCCGAAACTGATACTTTGTTGAATCCTGATTTTAAATATTCATCGTGCGTAAGATAGCTCATAACTGCCTCCTTTCAATTAAAAAGGATAGTTTAGTAGCTATCCTTCGCTTGCTGCGGTTACCGTGACTTCACACGTAGCAGTTTTACCATTTACGGTTGTCGCTGTGACCGTCGTAGCTCCTACTTTAATAGCAGTAACCTTTCCTTGCACTGGCGTTACTGTTGCAATTGTTTCATCGCTAGAGGTAAATTTGACTGATTTATCAGTTGCCGTTTCTGGTGATACAGTAGCAGACAATATTTCTGTTGATCCCACCGTTAGCGTAGCTGTTGTTTTATTCAAAGTTACGCCGGATGGGGCTAAGCTTTTGGGGCCAAAGAGACAGATACACCTTCTTTTTGTTGTTCTTTGATAAAGCAGTCGTGGTATAAGCGGTTTTGATATAAGTAGCCATCGCCTTGTGAATGTTCGCCCGGTGCAAACAAGAAGACAGTGTTTTCTTTAACCACGGGGATAACTGCTTGTTTAGCGACAACTAAGATATTGATGTCTTGTGCATCAGCGGCAGCAGCGTAGCCATCAGTGAAATCGAACTTAGTTTTGAAACGAGTATCGTCCCAAACTTCGACCAATAACACACCATCAAGAGAAGTTACCCGAGATTCTAGTGCCGTTTGCCCAACATTTTGATTAGTGATATTACGAGTAAATTCTGAAGAACGTTCTAATGCATCCATTACGGTCGTTGATACAAACGCTACTAAATTTTGTGGTCCAAATCTACGAGCTGGTAAAATTGCAGCTTTAATGGCTGTATAAGCATTCTTTTCAGTAATTGTTTCTTCTTTAGTATTTCCTGCTCCTAAAGCTAAAGTAGAAAAACGATACGCATCGATTTCTGGTTGAACGTGTTCAGTGATAAATACATTTGAAATTTTAGCTACAGCTAAGTCTTGATTCGTTTCATCAACGTCTTGTTTATCGATGTAAAATTCAACGTCTCGATCTTGACCCATTGTGTAAACTTTTTTGTCATTTCCATAAGTACCGCTGTTGAATCCCTTGTTACGTGTATGGTGTTTCAAACCAGAAGTTGAAATAGTCGTTAATGTAAATGATTTACCACCGTTCACAAATTCAACTTGTGGAATACCTAAGATCGTCGTTAACAATCCTTGAGTGATCTTCTGATCGAAAATCCCATTGTCTTTTGTAATGTAATTAATTGCCATATTTTATTCCCTCCAAATTTAATTTTTGTTTGGTAAAACTCCTAATGCTTTAGCGAACACATCTTCTTCCACATTCTGGCCAGAACTAGGATTGCCCCCGAAAGTAGCTTTTTTACCTTCTGGATTGGGCGGAACAGGTTCATTTGAGCCAAATAAATAACCGTCGCTCTCTTTGAGTGCGGCCAGTTGTTCATCTAATCCTTTTAATCCCTCATCTTTCAGTTCCAATGATTCGCTGTCTAGCAAGGCTTTAGCAGCCTTAATGTTTTTAGCCCCGGCTTGTGTTAGAGCTAAGTCAATCGCTGATGATTTTTTAAGATCAGCAATTTGTTGTTCAGAACTCGTCTTGATTTCATCAAACCTAGATTGTAAATCCTCTAACTGCTTAGTAAGATCTTCATTTCCTTTAGCATTTGCTTTGAAATCATTCAGCTCATTTTGGTTTTTCTCTAACTGTTCTTGATATTGAGTGGCCTGTTGTTCCGCGGTAGACACACGACTATTCAACTCGTTCACAGTCACACCATGCAAAGCCATAATTGATCCAATCTGTTCATCAGTTAAGCCAAGTTCTTTCAGTTCTTCACGTTTCATTTCATTCATCCTTTCGTTGTTTAACGAGGCTACGCCCTCGATGGATTGAACAGTTTAACGCCGTATTCAGGGCAAAATAAAAAGACTAGCGATTGCTAAGCCTAAAACTATTAACTTTGTACTTGTTCTCTACTGTAATCACGAACTAAGAACTCATGTTCGTTGATAAGCTCCCTTAACTGTTTCTGTTTGTTAGCAATCACTTGTTTGCACATCTGGACAGTTTCGGGATCTTCCAATTCTAACGCCGCATTCATTCGCTTCTTCTGGTAACGAATATCACGCTCAATCTTGCGTTGCTTTTGTTGTATTTCAGCATTTTCTTGCGCTTCGTCAGCGTCATATTGAGGTTGGTTGTTTGTATTGATATCTGGCCTTCCGGGATAAAGGACATGCTTGCAATTAATGCCTTGGGTGCCATCTGGCTCGCCATAACCATGATCATAGATAGAAGGCAAATGTTTAAATTCATCAGGAGCTTTGCTCTTCGGAACAACTAACACCCAATCTCCTTGAATCGTTGCACATGCTTTTCTGGCAGATGGATGACTACTCATTAATGCAGTGACACAGTCGAAGTCCTCCATTCGTTTCAAACGAAGATCATTAAACGTTCTGTGTGAGGTGGATTGAATCACTGTTCTCGAGTAAGCTTCCATCGACCACTCTCGACCAGCTTTATCGACAAAACCTGATTTAATTCCCATGTCTACCATTTTATAGACATTATCTTTTACGGCTTTCTCATGCGTTTTAAGCCCCGTCATGGATTCTAGGGTAGATTGTTTAAGAATTGCTTGATAAGCTCGCATTACAGCATTCTCGTTGAAATTCGTAGTTATTAACGTTTGATTGACATTGTTGTTTAAATCTTTGAACGTTTGACGAACCAAAGAGTCTAGAATTTTGTTTACGTCGTCAGATACAGGAACACTTTTATGGACCATTCGTTCTAACTCTCGATCAATTTCATTAACGACTTTTACGCCGTTACCTTTGATTAATTGTTCGATTGCTTCTTGTGTTTCTCCTGTGTAACTAGCCAAAAGATCGATAACATTTTCGTTAAGCACGCCCATTTTAGATAGCTGCTTAGCTTGCCATAGTAGAACGTCTTCTTTTTCAACATTCTCAAAGCGAGATTGTTTTAACGCTTTGATGATTATGTTAAAGATACGATCTTCAAGTTCTGAATAAATATTAGTGATTGAATCCGCATCACGCTGCATTTTATCCGGTGTGATCATGACTAATCGCCTTCATTCAAATTATTATTGCTTTTCTTCTGCTCTTTGGGCGGTTCAATTTCGAAACTCTCATCACCGAGAATTTCATTGGCTTTCTCTTCGTCAAATGGAAATGATGCTGTAATAAGAGATATAGCCGAATCTCTAGGCAATTGCTTAGACGCTACTTGCTGAACAATATTTATAAGCGCTGTTACTTGAGCGCCATTCATAGATACCTTCTGAATAGTGTTGTCGTCCTTGGAATTAAGTAAAGCCCCAGATGTTTTAAAACTATCATTTTCACCATTCGGCACTGTTTTGTCTCTCTCAGGAGTATCAGGTTCATCCCCCAACCAAAGCTTCACTTCTTCATCTGATAAATTGTAATTACGCTTCAAGAATTGATCTTTAGGCATTGCGCCTGCGACAAAAACTTTCAAATCATTCTCCAATTGTTTATTTCGATCGACAAATAGACCATCCTCAAAACTAACTGTTACTAAATAACTATCATATTCAATAGAGAATAGCGGTTTCTCGCTTTCAAACATTTCTCCGTATCCTGCAAGCTCAAAAATAGAATGAATAAGCTCATTGATAACTTTTTCAACCATAGTCAAATAACTTGAACGTGTCTGATAAGTCATGGAATTGTTAGAAACAATCTCAGTGGCCGTTTTAATACCGTCATCTGCATAGTTCATCGAACCCACTGACAAACCAACCTGCACCTCGAACTCTTTAATCAGATGGCTGATAGCGTCCTTATATTGAACTGTACGAATAGGTGTTGTAATATCTTTGACCCCTATATTCTCAGCGCCGTATACACCAGCGAATACGTTTTGGTCCGTGTCGAACATTGGTGGGTGTGATTCATCTGTTTTAAGGAATTCCGCTGGCACAACAACACGCCGCTGCCCTAACTGAATTTCCCAAGCAAACTGATCGTGTGTTGTGTTAATCATATCTAAAATCTCTTTTGAGTTATCCACAATGCCGGCACCTAATGGGCTCTCTAACGATTTATTGTTAGCTCCAGGCGTTCTGAAGTAAGCAAAAAGCGGTCTCTTCAAACCTTCTAGTGTGACTGTTTCAGCTAAGTCAGGATATAGAATCGACAGTGGAACTTGCTTTCCAACAACGTTACTGTTGTCAGATTTGTAAAGCTCATTACTGATAACATACTTTTCGTCTTGCCACTCATGAAATTCGAGGAGCGTGTAGTAGTAATTCGTGTCTCCTTCAGTTTGAATTGATTTAGTAGCAATAGCACACTCACTAACTTCGTTTGTATTTGAACGTAACGGGTAAAACTGATCTGCACGAATCCACGAGATTTTAATCTTATCTCCATCAATGTAAGGCCGCATAGCAAATCCTCCTACAGCGATACCTTTCTCAAGATTCAATTCGAACAAATTATAGAAATTGTTGTCGTATAATGTTTGTTCCAAAAATTCAGATGCTTCTTTAATCTCTTTAGAAACATCCTTTTTATCAGTGGGATCGTTCAGCGTAACTTTACATTTTTCATTGAAAATGATACTAGCCAATCGTCTCGCAGCAGTCTTAGTCACGTTCAATGATTTAAATTCTCGTTTTTTATTGTCGCCAAATGAACTCTTATAGTTGACATCCGGAAATAAATTAGCATAATATTTGAAGTTCTCCGCTATTCGAGCGTACTCTAGCGAATCAATCCCAATTTTTGGGTGATCAGTGATCTTCGCTATATCTTTTCCATTAACGTTCATATTCACACTATCAACTCCTCTCTTGAACATATTTTTGATCGTTTGAATTACTCCCATGATTTCACCTACCATTTCAGTCCTAAATCATTTAGATTATCTTTTACAAAATATTGGAACTGGTCACATGTATGGTCACCAACTTTGATAACTTTTGGATCATCAGATTGTAGAGTATCTTCATCCCATCGATAATCACGATGCTCTTTAATAAATATTCGATTTGCTTCTGTATCCAAATAAAAAAACCTGCCCTGTGCAAGGAGGTTCTGTACATAATCGATCATATCCACTTTTTTAGCTTTGGCCACCGCATGAAATCTTATGCCAAAATCTTTATAGTATTGATTCTTTAAAGCACCTTCTGCTGAATCAATCGTGATTTTATAGGCATATTTATTGTATTTAGATTGACATCTTTCAATAAAATCATGCAAATCTTTAGATAACTCATCAGGTGCCTTCTTATTTACTTTTCCTTCGGGAGAATAATAATAAGTATCTAATAAAATGACATTTTTCTTTTTGGTAATAGCGTAGCAACCACTGGTAGTCGCTGATATTTGGTGTCCACTATCGATTGAAAAGCAAATCTGAACGATGTAATCATCATCTGGTAACTCATCAAGCGGATGGAAATGATCCATGTTATAGATTAGCGTGCCCAGACCAATCACTTCGCCTAAGTAAAGCCATCGATAGTAATCTTCATCATTTTCTCTATACGTTTCTATCAGCTTTAATTGCTGAGGATCCGTAAAACCTAACTCATCATCTTTATAAGTCGAGTGGTCCACTAAATGATCATCTAGGCGTATGCATTTCTCTACCCATTCATTGACCCAATCGTATGGATTTTTTGGCGGGTTCCATGAATAGTAAACTTGTACTTGATCTACCCATGGCGACCGTTGACGGATAAAGGTTGCATTCGTCTGGTCAAATACTTCTTCGCTTTCAAAGTTTGCAGCTTCTTCATACCACAAAGCAATGACATCGCCAATTGCATTTGATTTTAGTTTTAAGGGATCATCAACACCATAAAAATAGAACTTAGAACCAGTACGTTTATGAATGATTCGCAAAGGAGAAGTACGAAACTTATATTCTTTTGAAATGCCTAACATTGAAAGTGCCCACTTGATTTGTTCATAAACAGCATCTCTTAAATACTTGTGCTGACTCATCATGCAAACAACGTTAACCTTATGTTTTGCTTGCGTGTGTTTCTTCATTTCAGTAGCAAGTTTCAAACTAATAACAGATGATTTAAACGATCCACGTCCGCCCTTCATCAAAACATACGGACATTGTGTGTGCCACATCTTATAAAAATGTGGGTTAATCATTCCAGTTAGTTTAATCTGAGGCTTTGTCTTGGCTTTCATTCCCATTTAAATCAACCTCACTTTCAATCATCGGGATATCATCAACAATCACTGTTTGTTCTTCTGACGAATCATAACCATCATCTAACTGCTTCAATTGTGCTTTTGCTAAATTGACTTGTACATCCATGTATTCTAGTTTCTTTCTACGTTCATCATGTTCATCAGCTATAGAGACAAATTGTCTAATTAAGCTAGATAGCGTGCTCATAGCCCTTGATTGTGCATTCATGAAATTAGCTTGCTTGTCCCAAGCATATTGAATAGCATATTCTTCTGAACTTCCAGAATCACTCGAGGACCACTTAGAAACTTCTTTGGACAAACTACCCTCATAATCAACATACATGATTTTCTGTGCTCGGATAATAGCCGTGTACTGGATCATGATATTATTCCATAATATATCCTCAGGTTTAGAGGTTGCAACCTCATTCATAATTTCTAATGTTTCAGAAGGTAACCAATTGGCAAAAAGGCCATGGGTAACAGCGTTTTTGTTGTCCTCTGGCGCTCCTTTGTTGTTCGGAATAGTTGCGTTCTTGGTTGCAACCTTTTCTCGAGACCAGTAACGGGATTTCCATGACTTTACTGTGCTGATGGATACACCATACTTTTCCGCTATTTCTCTATACTTCAACCCTTTTTCATAATCATCTTTAGCTAGTTCGTATTTCTTCACATGTGACACCACCTCGCTTGTTTGCAACATTTGTTTTGTAATCTACACATACTTTGAAAGATTTTCCTGTATGTGTTTATCTGAATAGAAACCATGACCGCAATAAAGAAGTTTGCATTTATCAATCTCTTTTGGTGTTGCTTCTCTGGTCATTTCAATGATGGAGTACTTCTTTTTTATTTGGACTGATTGGACAACCCTCACTGGATCATCAGTGTTCGGTTGCGGATATCGGTTTGTTAGCGATACATACCAGTAGTTTCTCATTATGTAGCCTCCTTTATGTAAAGAACAAGCCTAGCATGTGCTAGACTTTGATACATTCATTTGATTTTTTGAGATAAGTATCTACATAGATTTCACCTTTGTCCCCGTTCAACGTAATTTCAAAATACGGTGCTCCTTTTAAGCTAGCGCTAACTAATGCTTTGCTATTCTGTAGTGTTTTACACGACCACACAACAAATATATCAAACTGAGGCACTGCACCACTTGGTTCTGCAATCTCATTTTCAATTCTTTCACGTACAATAGCCTTGCATTTTTCGATAAACTTCTCATGATTCATTTTCAAAATCCTCTCTTTTTAAAATAAAAAGACCACTCAAAGAGTGATCTAATATGTAATAGTAACTTGCACCAAAGTTGGAATTGAACCAACAGCCCGCCCTAATAGGTTCTACCACGGACCTCACCTAGATTCAGAGATTTGAACTCTACGACACATCAGGTATTTATGTCTACCAAGTGCAAGCTACTTAAGTCACTGGCAATGAATCGAACATTGCATGGTCAAATCATAAAACGTTAAGGCTATCCCTCGACGTATTGACCTTATTTTTAAGCGTCTACCCTTTCCGCCACAGTGACAAATTAATATTGTGAAAATAAATACTAAGCGTATAATTTTAGTTATCAGCGAGTGGTCCGCTGAAATAAATTATAGGTGGTGATAACATGAGTAATCTTTTCAAACCAGGCGAAGATAATAAGCCTGCCGGTAAGTACAAAGAAGTTGGTCCAAAAGGAGGAAATGTTCCTAAAGGTCATAATGCTACTATCGATAAAGGAGACAGACTTCCTCCAACTTCTAAGCCAGGAAACAAATGGACCAAAAAATAAGATTACTGCTAGTTGTCTTTAGGGACAGCTAGCTCTTTTTTTGAAAAACAGTAAGATTTGTTAAATAGATTAATTTGTAACCATGATACAATTCTCAATTTTCCATTTTCATCTTGATATTTAGTAATATAATGATGCATACAATCCCCTCCTTAAATAATTTAATAGACAGCAGCATACGAAGAATTCAGAAGGAGTTGAGTTCACATCCTTTTCTTCATATTTGCTGCTATCTATCGAAGCTTAATTTAAAACGATGAGGGAGATTCCCTCCCTTGCGTTTTATTTTTGAAGAACAATTATTCAGAATAAAAGAATGAATAAACTTGTGAGTGTCTAATCTATTAATTGTCTTCACTTATAGGTGGGAATGGTTTACAAGTTTTAGCAAATTTCAAATAGATTTATTTGATGACCATATTCAAAATAATTGTCGATCTTATTTTTAATTCGCTGTGACATAGATTTAACAGTACCCACAGCTAGATTCATTTGTTCTGCTGCTTCTCCATAAGTACATAAATCTTTATTAATTAAATGAAATAATGTCAGTTCTTTATTAGAAAGCAAAGATTCTATCTCCGTCACTTGGAGCAACATCTCTTTTTTCTTCGGAGAAATCGTCTCTTCTGCTGGCTTTTCTACTTCCTGTAAATAAACTTGATAGCTCATAACGTCTATATCTGCCAGTTTAACGGCTCTTCTATGCTTTGGTATCTTCTTGGCTTGCTCATCATCGAAAGGCTTCTCTCTGCCTGTTTCTAACCAGAATAAAGCGTACTCTGTAGTAGAGATAGCTTCTGCTATTACTTTTTGATCCGCTATATCTTGAGGAGAACGATCATCAATTAATTTATGTATCACTCTCCCATGTTCTTTGACAGGTGTGCGATATCGTTTATTTAAGATTTTTTGATGTTGCTTTTTCAACATTTTCAAGTCATTCTTGTATTCCTGGATTAAATCATTCATATAGATAGCCTCCTCAATAATTTCGCAAACAAAAAAGCGGACACAAATCAACAAGAAAGTTCTTGTCAACTTGTGTCCGCCAGTTTTCTGGTAGGACGATATTTAAAATAATTGTTTCACTTCTTCTTTAACTTGCTTGACTTTATTGCAATGGGATTCTATAACTGTTGTTCCAAACGAAGGAAGCTCGACACTTTTCATTTGACCGTTTGAAATAATGATTAAACAATGTTCTCCTTGCATTTTTTCAATGTCGCTTAATCCAATTACCTTTAACTCCATAGCTGCCTCCTGTGATATAATAGACTTACCTTGGCAGGGGCAAATCATATTTGTCACGAGCAGCGAGCTAATAATGGCTTGCTGTTTATGTTTATTAACGATATTATGCTGATAAGGAATTCTCTATTAGCTACTTCAATAATTCTTCATACTTTATATTTAGCAATAAACTCATCGATATCTTTGATGTCATATTTTGGACGGCTGTTTTCACCGAATATGATTACTTTCAATCCTTTTTTTACCCACTCATTGATCGTTCCTGCAGATGTCCCCGTGTAATGAACTGCTTCTTTTTGAGTTAGATAGCGTTTAGGCACATATCCAACTAACAATGAGTCTAAGTCATTTTTATTGATAAATTTGTCATTCATATTGATTTCTCCTTATATAACTTATAATTCTGTTTTTATAATCTCCATATCCACCAATCTCGCCACTGCTAAATTCTCTTTACTTTTCGCTAACCACTTGTCACATTTCATCGTGTTTTCAATACGAATGATTGCTGAGTTTGACAGTATCTTTTTAACGTATCCTCTGAAGGGATAAACGAACTCCTCTGCTTCGCAGCGAACCATGTCACCGACTTTGAATTTTGGTTTCTTATGTGTTTTAGGGTTCTTTGTCGGCATATCTAGCATTAAACCGCCGATACCATGACTACTAGCGTAAAATCCGTCTTTTAGTTTCATTCTTTTTCCTCCAATCGAATTGACAATGTTTTCGCAGATGGTGATTCTGCTTTTCTTAACTGCGCTATATCTTTGTTTGCTGACCCTTTATCAAAATACTTCTTTGCTCTCTTCTTGTTTTTTGTAAAAACTGGCTTGCTATCATTCCAGTGATGGAAATAAACTTTCTTAAACGAACCATCTTTGTAATCGAACAGATAAAATGCTATTTTGAACATTCATTCCGCTTCCTCCTGTTCTAATCCCCATTGAGCGAATGCTGATAGGACTTGAAATTGTTCTTGCTCTGTCAATTCTAGCCACGCTTTTGTTTGCTCAGAAACACTATATTCCGCAGGATCCTCATAAACATTATCAGTGAATTCCCACAAAACATATTGGAGGCCACTCCCGATTGAAACTTGTTCTTTCAACCACTCCAACACGATTTTCTGGTTGTCGTTGAGTGCTTGTCGATGATTGAGAACTTTACCCGATTCCCAATCTCCTGTTTTTCTAGCATATTCATATTGTTCTGCTGTTAAGTAATCGCTCATCCTTCCGCCACCTCTTCCACCGGCACAGCAATCAACCACAGGTTCTCATCTGCTGATTTTATTTCTTTTTCTGTTAAAAAGTAGCGATACCCTAATACATCAGAGCTAGTTGTTAAAGTTGGACTTATTCCGTCACATTCGTACTCATCAATGACTAGATAATATTTAAGGTCAAGGCTAAGAGTAACTGTATACAACGGCTCTTTCTCAACCTCGTAGCCGTCTATCCAAGCACGAGCAAACGTTTCTTGATTATCTTCAATCCATCTATCAGCCTTGCTATACTCAACACCGTAGAGGTTCCACGGCTTGAATGAAATAGCTAGACTATCGCCTTTCTTTTTAGCGTATTCTATCCATTCCGCCACAAACTTCGGCACCACTGGCTTCTGCGGTTCGTCTATTTTTTTCATTAACGTAATACCTGCATTTATACTCTCGTTATAGCAAGCAGCTATTGCATCATTTCCTATCGCTTTAATACTTTCTAACTTTTTGATTATTTCCTGTTTATTCATCGCTGTTCCTCCAAGTATTCGTCTAGTATCTCTCTATGCTTTTCTACAAATTTGAAACGATCTTGATGAAGTTTCTTGCTCCAATTTGTTTGCCGATCCAGCTCACGCATCTGATCGAACCCTTTTTGAATTTCGTTGTAATAAAATTCAATGTTTGCTGCTGCTTTCCAATGCCTGCTACTTCGCACTCCTGCTCCTGTTTCAGCCATTTCTAACTTAACTAATTCCGCTCGTTCTTTTGATTTTTTGTCTTTCTGAATCTTCATCATGATTTTCTTGAGGATGATATCACTGTATTGTGTAATGAGATCCATTATTTCTCCTCCACATACCTAAACTGTCGTCCTTTTGAATCAATCCATAAGCTCCTAGCTCTATCCCAGATAATGTTTTTGCTTAATCCAGTAATTTCAGATAACTGTTCAGCTGTTCCTGTCACTAGAATTCGATCACCATGCCAGATTGCAATTTTTCTCGGCGTTCTCCGTTTGGTTTTTTCAGTCCACATTGATTTACCAAGCTTTTGAACTTCTGCAACTATTTCTTTGTCTTCTTGCCAAGATTCTGACTTGGTTAATTCAGCAATTCGTTTCATTGCCGCTTTCTTATCCACGCTCATTCCTCCAATCTACGAATTTCCCTTCTTAAATTCTCTATGTGCAAATCGATTGCCTTCCTAGCCGTTTCATTGACCATCACTGCCTTTGTTCGTTCCAGATCGTCAATTTCACGTTGAATGCTTCGAATACGCATTTGAATCACTTCTTCTGTTGTCATGATGGACCACCTCGTTAAAAACGCTCTTCCTTGAACGTATTCCGATATTTTTTAGCTAATATCAACGGCACTTGATATTGATGACAAAACAATTTCGCCTTGATCTTAAAGTCTTTTGTCTGCATTCCTTTGACATCTACGACTTTGACAAGTTTGCCGTTTTTATAAAATGTGAAGTCGGGAATATACTCGATCTTGCGATACTTCTTTCCGTCTAGTTCAAATTTCGGCATCAGCTCAAATCTTTCCTGAAGTTTTACTTTCCAGCCGTTCGCTTCCGCTTGCCACAAAGCTAGATCGTAGTACTCTGCTTCTGCCTTTGAATCGAACTTGATACCTCGATGGATAGTTTTTCGATTACGATATTTATTCATTCTCAAGAAGCGCCTCCTTCTTAGCCTGATAAGCAGCAAAACGGGCTTCTAATTCTGCTTTTTTATCAGGATCTAGCGTCTTTTCTTCTTGAGGTTTGTTTACCCAATCAGGGAGTTTTTCACGACGGACGTTTTTTTGACGTTTAGGAAGATAGTTTTGTTTTTTCTTGTTCTTAAAAGCTTCTTGAGCTTTTTCTGCTGATTCCATTGTCTTAATTCCTTGATTACTCCATGAATTTAATATCGCTTCAACGTATTTTTTCAATCCTGGCATCTCAACGTTGTTTTCGAAAGCTAATTTAAAAGCAAAGAGAATCATATCTGCTCCCCAAGTTTTAATCATCGGTCCTAATGCTCCTTGCAAAAGTCCAGTAGGTGCTTTCCCCCAGTTTTTTTGGATGAACTCATACACGCCTATATCATCTTCTTTATTTGTCTTGTTTTGTTTTGTATTGTTTATATAAGCTGAAGGAATTACTGTAGAATCTACTGAAGGATTTACTTCCCTATTTACTTTCGTATTTACTTTACTATCTACTGGAATATTTCCAGTAGCGGAGTTTTCTACCGTATTATCTACTGTAGTTTTTACTGTAAAATTTCCAGTTAGATCAGAAAGAATATAAACTCCAGCTTTTGTACGACCTCTCTTTTTATATTGAAGGAGTCCGTTTTGGATCAATTGATTACGATTGTTAATCAATGTTTTTTCAGACGTTTTAGTCATTGCTTGTAGCCTTGTATTGGCAATCGATAATTCGCTCTGCCATCCACTTTTGTTTGCTATAGCCATTAGCTTATACCAAAGCAGTTGGGGACCAGCGCCAAGCTCGTTATATTCAAGCCAATTGTCAAAAGCATTAAGCTGTCCGATGTAATCCAATTGTGTTCCTCCTTTCGTTTTGATGTTAAGAGGGAGATAACTCCCTCGCTATTTGTTTAATGGTGGATTTGATGCATCAAATAATCCAGTTTGTACATCTTCATTTTCTTCAGAAATAACCTCTACTTCTTTTCTTTCAGGAATATCTTCTTCAACTTCTGTTTCAGCAATAATGCTGCCATCTTCTTGAACTCTTTGGACTCTCTCATCCGATGTAGTAGCTTCTTGCATTTCAATGGATAAGATCCCCCATTTAGAAAGAAGATTTCTCAAAACAGTTTTTCGTGCCATTGCATTGTAATCAGATGCCCACACACCACTTAACTTTGTCTTATCTCGATCTTTATTGTTAGCAATTCGATGAGCTTCAATTTCTTGTTTGGTCCAATAGACAGTTTTCTTGAATCCATTCAGTAATTCAAAATAGCCAACATATCCAATGACTTCATCAGATGTTCTACCATTTGGATCAAACTCGAACTCTTCTGTCAGTCGGTTCCAGCTTTTTAGTTCTCCTTCGTAAACTTCAATCACATTTAATGCTTTGTATTTACCTGATCGTTGGGCTAATTGGATATATCCTTTATAGCCAAGCATAAATTGAGCTTTCTTTTCCCATTTTCCTGTTTGCTTGTTTTTACTATTGAATGGAACGAGATAGGCATAGCCAAGATTCTTATCTAGTCCAAGATTTAATGTTGCAGCAGTTAACGCACCACTCATGATAGACATCGGTTCACTATCTGCAAGATAACTGTCATTAGATACAAGAGTCATAACATTCGACATAAAAGCATTAGCATTGTCATGAAGTACTTCTTCAAATTTCTTTCTCATTGTTGGTGTATTCATTAGAGCTTTAAGCCCTAACTGTCCTGGTGCAACTTGTTTCTGTGGCTTTTCTGCCAATTGATTTTTTAACGATTCATTTGTTGCCATATTATTTAATCTCCTTTTCGGTTAGCCTTCTTGATTCAGTAACGTTATAAATCTCTTCATCATTTGCGACATCTGGATATTTCTCTGCTAGTTTCTTCGTGTTAATGCGTTTAGTACGAACAAGTTTCCAACTGATAATGTTTCTTTGTGTGATACCGATACTAGCTTCACGTTTGCCTAATTCACTGATGAACTCGTTGTCCACCTGTCGAATAGCCGATTCAATTTCTTTCTTGGTTCGCTTGAGTTCATTTTTCTGTTCAACTAGTTCATCGAAATGAATTGGTAACGTCGTTTGAACGTCTTCAACATCTGCATACTTTTCTTTCAAGAAATCTGCAGTTGCTTGACTACCATCAATAATTGGCTCGATACCTCCAAGAACGTTCGTTTCCCAAAACTCTACTAATTGTTCAGTGATTGTATCGATCAGCTCTTGATCTCGTTCAATCTGTTTCCAGATAAATTTTTGACCACCGATTAAGACAGCGATGTAACAATAGTCTTTGTTTAGAACGTTCATGTAATGTTGAACTTGGCAGAGATAACTGAGTGGTACTTCTTCACCTTCCCACTCTTTGCCGAGAAATTGATTGGCTGTTTTGCATTCCAGAATGGCATTTTCTCCCACTACATCACGATCAATATTCGCTCTTAGAAACGGATGCAGTGGATGTTCAAAGACTTGATTTCTTCTGCGAACCTTTTTACCTGTCCGTTCTTGAAACTCTTTAGCAACAACTTCTTCTAAGATATTGCCCCAATAAGCTGGCTCGCTTGCTATTTCTTCAAGTACGACTTGTCCTGTTTTTTCTAGCCAGAGTTGATAAGGTGATTTCCACTTATTCAATCCTAAAATCGTTCCGACATCAGAACCTCCGATGCCTTTCTTGCGGTCTTCAAGCCATTCTTGACGGCTCATTTCTAAAGTAGATTTACTCATCGTCTTCCTCCTCTTTATGTGCCGTGCCCCATTCGGGAGTCGTCAAATACTGATCGAGCGCTTGTCCAAAATCATTCATTGTTTTAGCCTTCCTTTCATGCTAAAATACAGATAAGATATTTTGTTATGTTGCCGATTAGCGATTACCGTCGCTGGTCGGTCTTTTTTGTGTTGGCATTTTGAAACTTTCTCTTACAGCAGTAATCGCTACTAAGGTTCCCCAATAAATAAGTGCATATGCTGGATTAATACTTGCCAGTACGATTGCTACTAGGCTCATAAGCAAAGCGCTCTTGACAGTCATTTTAAATACAGTTTTCATTTCTTTCTCTCCTCTCTATATTTAGCAATTTCACTAGCCAAATCTCGGTTCATATAATTGTTTAAAAAACGGTTAACTTCAGCTTTGGGTATCCGTATCTCTCCAATCTTTAAGCAACCCAAGTACCCCATATCGATCAAAGCTTTTACGTTTTGTGGATTTGTTGTTATAGCTAATGCCGCTTCAGTAACTGAGTAAGTTAGTTTTTCGACGTTTCTCTTACTGTTGCGCTTCAAGACAACTTTTTTTGGAAAAATATTTTCCAATGTTTCCATTTCCATCATCCTTTCATATATCCTTGTACTACCCAGTACGACAGCCGTTCCTCACTAAGCTTGCGAATATCGATTCCAAGTATTTCGCATAATGCACTTATTAGTGTGACTTCAACCATGATCTCGTCTAAAAATTCATAAGCATATGCAATGATTTGTTGACGATCATCAACAGTTAAGTAATTTACTTGTTTAAGAAGAATTTTTTCTACTTCTTGCTTCTTCTGTTTCCGCTCATCTGATTCAATCATTTGCAACTTGTCTAATGAAGATGGATCTCTTCTATAAACGTCTCCATCAATTGATTTGAATAAACCGAAAAATTCATGGATCACTTGAAGCGTAAAATCAGAATCTCTAAAATGATCCGTTAACGCCTGAGCATTTTCCAACGTCACGGGCTTCGTGTTAAGCAATGTTGTCCAATCGCTTAATGACTGTTGAGAGACGTTGATTTGTCTTGCTATTTCCTTTTTGGTTTCACCACTCTTATTAATTACTTCGACTAACGATTCTCGAATAACACTTGACTTTTTTAACAGTTTAAACACCTCATATTCTTATTCGCCCGTATATCAATACGAGCAATTTTTTTATACTATTAATTTAAAGAATCAAACGAAAGCTGCTTCGTCTAGTTCACGTTCAAGCTCTTTTTGGACTTCTTCAACTAGACGATCGAGTTGATCATCATTTGCACATTTGATGATGTGGACTAGTCTAGGTCTAGCATCAAGTACGATGTTTATTTTTTCTTGTCGTGTCATAAAAATCACCTACTTATTTATTTGATATAATCTCACTATGGAAGGTGGTGAGATTATGGCTTATAAAGAATCTATCGTTAAAAAGATAATCGAAATCGTTGAAATAGCTCCTAAAGGGACAAGTACCCACTATTTAGAAGGTTTCAATCAAAAAGATGTAATCGATACTGTGAACTCTCTTCATCTAAAATATCCCGACAATATTTTAGAAACAGAAAGTTATTATAGTGAGCTTGTTCCAATTGTAATTAATAAATAATTTTTAGTTATTCTCCTTTTGAATTTTTGAAGTATTTACTCAAAGGGAGAATTTCTGGTCCTACCAAAACATCTTTTATATCAACTTCATCTATAAAACATTCGATTTTTAGTTTTGGCTTGCCTGATGCTGGCATAAATAGTTCAATATTTGTTACTCCACGTCCTAATGTCCAATCATTTAATTTAATTTCATAATTTGGTGAAATTGTTGGGTTTTCAACTTTAGGTTGTATTGAGAGTTTTAGCAGATTTTTTATTTTTTCTTGTCGTGTCATTAGAATCATCTCCTCATCATTTAGTTTAGTTCCGTTTTAGTTAACTCTGTCTCTAAAAAAATATCGTCTGGTTCTTTATTAAACACCATAGCGATTTTGACTGCATTTTCATAGGAAAGTTTTCTTTTTCCTTTCTCGATCATCCAGTAAAATTCTTTAGTTAGACCAGCTTTATCAGCTACATCTTGAAATGTTTTGCCGTTTTCCTTTCTAATTTTCTCTAGATTTTTTAGCACCATTTAAGTTCCTCCCTTTGTTAACTTCAGGTTAACTATATTTTAATTAACTATTTGTTAATTGTCAATAAAAAATTACACAATTAGTTAACTTTTTTTGTATCCCTTGTGTTAACCGTTTGTTAACGATAAAATCATAATAGAAACGAGGTGTTAACATGGACTTTGGAACCAGACTAAAAGAATTAAGAAAAAGTAAGAAATTAACCCAACAACAATTAGGTGATATTATCCATGTATCTAAAGTTTCAATTTCTGGTTATGAACGTGGGGAACGAAGCCCCGACAGAGAAACTCTAACAGCACTTGCTGATTATTTTAATGTCACAACTGATTATTTATTAGGTCGAAATCAAACTCCGGATTGTGCAGATAAAGATGATTTGATTGAACTCGATAAAATACTTGATTCAAACGTAGATATGGCTTATGGCGGTGAAACTTTAACAGATGAAGAGAGACAGCGTGTTAAAGATATTTTAACTGGTTTGTTCTGGGAATTTAGAAAAGAAGATAAAAGCAAAGAGAAGTGATTTTTATGGAGAGAGACGTAATAAATCTAGCTGGTAAATTAAAGCAGAAATATAATTCTGCTAATCCTTTTATCATTTGTGAACAAATGGGCATTCAAATTAAGTACGTGCCATTTATGAATAACCCGAAAGGACAATTTCAAGAGTTATTAGGGAGATCCGTCATTCTCTTAAGCCACGAATTGAAAGAATCAGAAGAGCGTTTTTATATTTGCGCCCATGAGCTTGGTCATGCCATTTTCCACAAAGGATTATCAAGTTATTACGTCTCTACAAGAAATTCTAGAAGCAAATCAGAAAGCGAAGCGAATTGCTTTGCTGCTAATCTTATAGCCGACTTATATAAAGAAGACACACAAATGTATCCGAGAAAAATTGAAGATTTATCTCGTTTATATGGTCTTCCAGTTTCGGCTTATAGATTCTTAATTTAGTTAATCATGAATTGTGCTTTTGCTTTGTGGGGAAAGCGTGAACGGTATAGTTCTTTGATTTGGAGGCGACTATCACTGCCTGCCTTAAGTGGGAGTAATAATATTTTTTTGGAGGAGAAATAATGGCAAAGAAAAAGGTTACAGGAGAAGATGGTAAAACATATGTTATGAAAGAGAAAAAACCATTCTATAAGAGAGTTTGGTTTTGGATTCTAGTGGTAATCGTTGTGTTCATCGTTGGTGGTGCGCTAGGCGGTGGCGATGATAAAAAAGAAACTACTTCTGCTAAAACAGAAAAAGTAAGTAGCAACGATTCTGCTGAGAAAGATACACAGAGTTCTAGTGATCCTTTGAATCAGGACTTTGCTGTTGGAGATACTGTGAGCTACGAGGGCTATGAAATTAAAGTTAATAATGTGCAATACAGTAGCGGTAGTGAGTTCGATACTCCTGATAATGGAAAACAACATGTTATCGCAAACATTACAATTACTAATAATTCTGGTAAAAAGCAGTCCTATAACCCTTATGACTTCAAGCTAAATGCAGATGGTAATGCCACTGATATGGATGAAATCACTACATTAGATAATATTAACCAATTAAATAGTGGCGATTTGGATGATGGTGCTTCAGTTACTGGTGATTTGGTTGGCCAAGCTGATACAAATGCCAAGTTAAAGCTTCAATATGCTACATCTATTTGGAATGATGAAACAGTTGATATTTCTTTAAACTAATAGATCAAAAGAACAGCCTTCGGGCTTTTCTTTTTAAGCACCAAAGAACATAAGTTCGTATGTTTTATTTATGAATACGATTTTTGCTCCATCCCCTATCAGATTAAAAATAAATATTATAAAATTTCTTACTATTACAAATCATCTACGAAAGGATTGATAACATGCGTGGCGGTGTGAGAAAACGTGGAAAACGTTGGTATTATTATTTTGAAGATATCAATGATGATGGCTCAAGAAAAAAAGTGGAGAAAGTTGGTGGAGACACCCGACCAGAGGCCGAAGCTGCTTTACGAAAAGTTTTATCAGATATTGACGAAACAGGACAGTACTTTTTAGGTACGGATACTCGAGTAAAACAATACCTTGATTTTTGGATGGAGGAATACGTTAAACTAAATCTAAAATACAATACCTATGAAAACTACCGATTTACCATCAAAAATCATATAAACGGTTATTTAGGAAAGAAAAAACTTACGGATCTCTCCCCTGCTCTTTTGCAAAATTTCATCAATGATGAATTTAAAAAGGGTTACTCGAAGAAAACAATGACTATTACTCACTCTGTCCTTAAGAATGCGCTGAATATGGCGGTTTATCCTTGGGGGTTAATCAAGCAAAATCCTATGCTGTATGTAAAGATACCAAAATACGAAGAACGACCAACGACTAAAAAAGATCTAAAAATCATTTCTCTTGAGGACTTTGATCATATGCTAGAAATTACTCCTGAAGGACATCCTTTCTATATTCCTTTGAATATTGGATTTTATACGGGAATGCGCGTTGGCGAAGTTTGTGGTCTGACGTGGGATGATGTCGATTTTTCAAATGGAACAATTACTGTAGAGAAACAAATGGTAAAGAATGACGGCGCATGGGTATATGGTACGCCAAAGACAAGCAGTTCCAATCGAACGATTTTTATTGGACAAACCTTGCTAGCAATTCTGAAAAAACATAAGAAACAACAATTAGAAAATCGAATGAAGTATGGAAAGCTCTACATTGATTCAAATGCAGTATGTACGAAGGAAGAGGGTGAGCTAGTTACGCCAAGTGTGGTGAAATGGAACACAAGAAGGATATCGAATGCACTCTCCCTCTCTTTTAACTTCCATTCTCTCAGACATACTCATGCTACACTTCTTCTCGAAAATGGCGCAAAAATGAAAGAAATCTCTGAACGATTGGGCCACAGCAGAATTTCAATTACGATGGATACTTACTCGCATGTAACAGATAAGATGAGAAATGAAACGGTCGATATCATGGAAAATCTTAGAAAGAATTCGTAAGTTTTGCCACCGAAAAAAACCACCGGTGGCAAACCGGTGGCAAATCCATGTAAACATGGTTTATTTTTTACACTGTTTTCAAACAAACCTTGCTACTTCTTACTTTCTTCTTCATCCATTTTCAGAACGGCCATGAAGGCTTCTTGAGGGACTTCGACGTTACCGATTTGTTTCATTCGTTTCTTACCTTCTTTTTGTTTTTCAAGAAGTTTACGTTTACGGGAAACGTCACCACCGTAACATTTAGCCAAGACGTTTTTACGTAAGGCTTTGATGTCTGAACGAGCGACGATTTTTTGACCGATCGCTGCTTGGATCGGTACCTCGAATTGTTGACGAGGGATCAGTTTTTTCAGTTTTTCAACGATGGCTTTTCCGCGTTCATAGGCAAAATCACGGTGAACGATGAAGCTTAATGCATCGACTTTTTCAGCATTCAGCAAGATATCCATTTTCACTAGCTTGCTCTTTTGATAACCTGACATTTCGTAGTCAAGTGAAGCGTAGCCTTTCGTGCTTGATTTTAGTTTGTCAAAGAAATCAAAGACGATCTCGGACAATGGAAGATTATATACAACATTGACACGATAGTCATCTAAATAGTCCATCGTAATAAAATCGCCACGTTTACGTTGCGAAAGCTCCATGACTGCACCGACGTATTCATTAGGTACCATGATCTGTGCTTTTACAAAGGGTTCTTCGACATCTTGGATCGTGACTGGTTCAGGAAAATCAGCAGGATTATCAACAACGACCATCGAACCGTCTGTTTTGTTGACATGATAGATTACAGAAGGTGCTGTCGTGATCAATTCAAGATTGAACTCACGCTCTAAACGTTCTTGGACGACATCCATGTGAAGTAATCCTAAGAAGCCACAACGGAAACCAAAGCCGAGTGCTTGTGATGTTTCTGGTTCAAACTGCAAAGCAGCATCATTCAGTTGAAGTTTTTCCAATGCTTCACGTAGATCATTATATCGTGATGTGTCGATCGGGTATAAGCCACAATAGACCATTGGATTCATTTTGCGATAGCCTGGTAATGCTTCTGTAGCTGGATTATCCGCAAGTGTCACTGTATCCCCAACACTTGTATCTTGAACTGTCTTGATGCTTGCGGTGATATAACCGACATCACCGACCATCAGAAAGTCACGCGCAATCGTTTTTGGTGAGAAAACGCCGACTTCGGTCACATCGAAGGTCTTACCGTTACTCATCAATTTGATTTTATCCCCTGCTTTGACAACACCATCGGTGATACGTACATTTAAAATAACTCCGCGGTAACTGTCATAGATCGAATCAAAAATCAATGCTTTCAAAGGAGCTTCGATATCGCCTGAAGGTGCTGGGACATATTCCACTACTTGTTCTAGTATTTCTTCGATACCAATCCCAGACTTCGCACTTGCTAACACCGCTTCACTGGCATCGATGCCGATCACTTCTTCGATTTCATTACGCACACGCTCTGGATCTGCGGCTGGTAAATCGATCTTATTGATGACTGGTAAAATCTCTAGGTCATTATCTAATGCCAAATAAACATTGGCTAATGTTTGTGCTTCAATCCCTTGAGCGGCATCCACGACTAAGACTGCTCCTTCACAGGCAGCTAAACTTCGAGATACTTCATAGGTAAAATCGACGTGCCCTGGGGTATCGATCAAATGGAAGATGTATGTCTCTCCATTTTTAGCCGTATAGTTCAATTCTACGGCATTTAATTTGATCGTGATCCCACGTTCACGTTCTAGATCCATGGAGTCTAATAACTGATCTTGCATTTCGCGAGACGTCACAGTGTTCGTCTTTTCCAAAATCCGATCGGCCAAAGTTGATTTCCCATGGTCGATATGAGCAATAATCGAAAAATTTCGAATTTGCTCTTGGCGTTGTTTCATTTTCTTTATATCCATAGCGTCTCCTCTTTTCATATAATCAGCACTTTTCATTATACCAACGAAAAGGAGGAATTTAAAGACTTTTTCCTTCTAAGGACTTTAGAAGTTTTTTTTAGAAACTTTTGTTATACTGTGAACAAGTAACTAAATTGGAGTTGAAAAAATGGACCAAACAGATTTTAGAGAAAATTTTGAGTTGAAGCCTGTCACGGAGGAACATGTTGACCAGTTCAATGAGTTACTTTCCTATGTTTTTCAAGTCACTGACTCTGATATTGAAGAAAGTGGATTCGAAAACAAACGGGAATTTGTACGTTCCAAGCGACCGATCCTAGAATTATCAAATGTATTCGGCTGGTTTCATAAAGAAAAATTGATTTCTCAAATCGCGATCTATCCTTGTGAGGTCAATATCCATGGTACACGGTACCAAATGGGCGGTGTAACTGGCGTTGGAACCTATCCCGAATATGCCAATCATGGATTGATGCAAGACTTGATCATCGTCGCATTAGACAACATGCGCAAAAACAAACAGTGGATCTCTTATCTTTATCCTTACAATATCCCTTATTACAGGCGTAAAGGTTGGGAAATCATGTCAGATAAGTTATCCTTTAAAATACGTGATACGCAACTACCTAAACAAGTACCTGTTTCTGGTATCGTGGAACGACTGCCTGTCGATCACGAAGATGTTTTCCGTGTCTATCAACAGTTTGCGGGAAAGAATCATGGTGCACTGTTTCGTAGTGCCTTTCACTGGGAAGAATACTGGCGTTTTGAAAATGAAGAAGAACGGACTGCGGCGATTTATTACAATAGCGACAATGAACCAACAGGCGTACTTTTTTATTGGGTCGCCGAAGAAGTCTTCCATGTCAAAGAGATGTTTTATTTGAATCAAGAGGCGCGTAACGGATTGTGGAATTTCATCTCTGCACACTTTTCAATGGTTTACTGGGTACATGGTGATATCTACAAAAATGAACCCCTTGCTTTCTTATTAGAAGATAGCCAAATCAAAGAACAGATCGAACCTTACTTTATGGCAAGGATCGTTGACGTCAAAGAATTTATCCAGCGCTTCCCTTTTTCTGGTACAGCAGAGGATTTCCATTTCATCGTGGAAGATTCCGTGGCGCCTTGGAACAATGGGGTATTTGGCTTGACGTGGCGAGATGGTCGTTTGTCGATCGTCAACGAGCCCCTTGGAAAAATGGTTCGCTTAGATATCCAAACCTTGACATGTCTAATGATGAATTATCGTCGTGCTTCTTACCTTGCTCGGATCGAACGCTTAACGACGGATGAGGACATGGTCAAGACATTAGAGCGGATCATTCCAAACATGGAAGCTTACTTTAGTGACTATTTCTAATACAAAGGATGTTGAAACGAATGAATATTTATTTTGCAGCGCCACTCTTTGCAAAAGGAGATTTGCTTTATAACGAATCTCTTGTCAAAAAAATCAGAGAGATTTCTTCTGATTTGTCGATCTATCTGCCACAAGAAAACGAAGCAATCAATGACAAGACTGCGTATGCAGATAGTAAAATGATTGCCTTGGCTGATACGGAAAAAGTGCTAGAAAGTGACTTGATGATCGCACTTTTAGACGGCTTGACCATCGATGCCGGAGTTGCTTCTGAGATCGGTGTCGCCTATGCTAAAGGCATCCCGATCATTGGTTTATATACAGACAGCCGCCAACAAGGAGCGACTCATCCAAAAAAAGTCGCTGCCTTGCAACAGGCTGGTGAAAATCAGTTCCATTATTTAAATCTTTATACGGTCGGCTTGATCAAGTTGAACGGAACGATCGTGTCTTCTGAAGAAGCACTATTCGAAGCATTGAAATCATATCTAGCTGGGGGAAATATTAGTGAGTAAGACAGTAAAAAAAGTTCAGATTGCATTAACGATTTTCGGTCTATTTGTTGTTGGTTATAACATTTTCGAATTTGTAACAAACAAATATTCGACTACACAAGGAATCACCTTTATCGTAGAATCACTGGCAGGTATCCTATTGATTTATTTGCCACAGATCGTTCGCCGATTATTCAAGATCCATGTTCCTGATGCAATTGTTTTATTTTATTGGTTTTTCTTGTTCATTTCTGTCTTTTTAGGAACAGGTATGCACTTGATCAGTATTATTTCATTTTGGGATAAAATCTTACACGCCGTTAGCCCGATGGTTCTGACTGCCTTAGGTTACGGTTTGATCGGTTTCTTGCTGAAAGATGCGCCAATCGAAAAAACAAGTCCTTGGTTATTTCTCTTATTCGGATTTGCTTTTGCTGGATTGTGCGGTGTTTTTTGGGAATTCTGGGAGTTTTTATGCGACCAATTCTTAGGAATGAATTTGCAACGGTTTGCTGCTTCTGATGGTACGCTTTTCGTCGGACGCGAAGCATTGATGGATACAATGGGTGACTTACTAACTAATACAGTCGGCGCCTTTATCATGGGAATTTATGCGTGGGTGCAAGTGAAAAAAGATCCAGCACATTTTGAGAGCTACCGACTACAAAAATTAGATCACTGATCAATCGTAGCAAGTATGATAAATAAATAAAAAAATTGGCAAGGGATTAAACAAAATCCCTTGCCAATTTTTTTCAATTCTTTATTTTAAAAGACTCATTCCAACCACACCGACTACATACACCAATGTACCCAAATAGACTGAGCGTTTTTCTAATGACGTCTTCTTCTCTCTCAAAAGAATGATACTTCCATAGGTCGCGACAAGCAAACTCATTTGCGAAAAGGAATAAGTAATACCCACACCTAAAGACGCAGATACAGCAAATAACGTCGTATTAGCAATCACCCAAGAACAACCGGTGACGATATTTCGAGCAATGGCATTGAGTTTCAATTGTCTGATCTTCTTCATTGAGATGATCATTCCTCCAACAAACATGCCGATGGATTGAGGTAGAAACACTTGCGGTCCATGAATATCAAAATAACTAGTGATCGTTACATATAGCATCAAAAACCCAGATGAAATGCACAAAAAGACAATGACTTGTTTGGCAACTGCGCCATTTCCGTTGCTTGTTTTTGTCACTAATAATATACCAACTAAGATAACAGTTAAAGCCACGATCGACATGATAGCTACAAAAACACTTGTCCATTCTAAAAGAAAAATACCTGAAACAAGCGTGACAAATGCTAATTGTGTCCCAACAGATATGGGCATGGCTTTTGACACTTCGGCCTTTTCTAGCGCACGGAACTGAAAGTATTGTCCCACCGCCCAGAATACTCCAGATAAAAAACAAATAATGAATGAAACCGTTTGGTACGTTACTTGCTGAGACAAACTAAATATCAAGCCAAATAGTAAGGCAGCAATGGTGGTGCCGATCAACTGTTCTTCTGACTTTCCTCCCATGATCTTAGATAATATCGGCATCATTCCCCACCCTAATGCTGGGATCAAAGCTAAAAATAAAAGGTGTATCGACATAATTTCTCCTCTTTCAATTTCACAACTAAAGGGAGGCACAAGTAGTCAACTTGCTGTTCCTAAAACCCGCTAAACGGTGTTCCAGATGCAACTCCTTGAGAATCAACTTGTGCCTCAACGTTTTTTTATTTTGTTAATAAATAAGTGGCTAAGCCATAGCCGCTGATCGTTTTTGTCTCTGTCACTTCTTCTTCCAAGGCATTGATACGTGTGTATTTAAACCCTGCAAAAAGCTTCTCTGGCTCAAGGTAACGCTTTTCTGAGGTTCCATTGACTAATCGAATCACTACACCTTCTGAGTAATAAGCATTATGGATCGCACTGACAGCCAATCCTTCTTCCAAATCTAACGAGATCTGCGTATACGTATTTTCACTCAAACTAAGTGGGTGGATTCTACTTTGGATCTTATTGTCGATTCGATAAACGAAGTAATTCAAATCTTGCAATTGATACGAAATCGACGGTTGTTCTTTTTCTGATTTCCATGTCACTAATGTGTGTTCTGAAATATCAGTTGGCGCCATGCGCACCGAAAAATCAAATTCGATCAGTTGATTTTCCATTTGAGCAAGTGGTGTCTCCATCATGATATGCCCTTTTTTCGTCGTATCTCCTGAAGCTCGTCCTGGACGATACATCAAATCTGGTTTCCCTAACGAATCCGTCGTGGCTAATACTGTGACATATAAGGAGTCATTGATATATTCGTATTCTTTACTTTGTTCGGTGTAAAACACTAATGCCTCTTCAGCGCTATACGCGATCACTTGTTTTTCAAATGGTTCGATATTTACTGGCATCTCAGAGTATTTTTGTTCCCAATCGTTCATTGACTGGTTTGTTTTTTCTAAGTAACCAAATTGGATCGCAGAAACAACTTTTTCAATTGATTGATTCAACTTTGTTTTGATACGGATACGGTGATTTAACACAGAATTTCTAAAAGAAAGACAACCTTGGACCTCTCCCTGATTCGTTAACTTCAATGTCAGCTGGTAAGCGAAGACTTTCGTTGTTTGACCGGCGATACGTTCTGCCAATGTATAAGGAAGCTCTAGTTTTCCTTCCAAGATCAAGTTTTCTTCGTTGCCTTTACATGAATCAAATGTCAAAGAGAATGGGTGATCATTAGGTATAGGCGAATAATCGTAAGTATCGCCGGCATTGCTATCATCCACGATCGTCAAGAAGTCTCTGATCGTTTGATTACCATCTGAAAAGACAAGTTGTCCCTCTTCAAAAGTCAAAGAATAGTTACCTTTTGAGATCATCGTTCGTGGCGTCATATCAGGTAGATCAGCTGTAGTGTGTTCAACGAAATCGAAGACTTGATAACCTAGTCCATCAAAGGAACAATCAACTGCTACTTGTAAAATATAGTACCCTGGTTCTTCGATAAAACGATTGCCAGCAGGTGTTTCTTCCATGATATTTTGGCGGCTAGGCACATAATCCATCGAGATGACGGCAGAATCATGGCCCAATACTTCGATTTGATTGACTTTTGAGATAAGTTTTACCACTTTTTTTCCTTTGAAAGGTGTAACTGAAGTATTCAAAATCAAGAATTGTTGATCTGTCAGCTGTAGTCCTTCAGAAATTCTTTTCAATACCAAGTTTTCGATACTGTCACAGATTTCTGATACTTCTTTCAAACGATGGGCGATGTCTTGCGCGACACTATCTGACACACAGCCGGCTAAACTGTCATGTGCTTGGCACTCAAATAATTTTTTCCATGCCTTCATGACTAAGCGATTGCTCAAAACGATGCCTAGCTCCTTCGCAATCACGACCATTGGTTCGATTTCAAGTGTCAGTTTATTCTCTAATCTGAAAATCTCACGTTTTAGATCCATACGGACAGAACCGATCGTCTTATGCACACGGGCAAAAACAGGTGCGCGAAACTCTCCTTGATACTCTTCCAGATCCTTTTGACGGATCAAATCCATGAACGCTTGATACGTGCTTGTTTGATAGTTATATTTACCGATTTGATTGATTTTATCGATTTTCTCTTCTAAAGACGAGATGATCCCTAATTGATCGTTTCCTGTTGGGATCAAAATTTCTGTTTCATCTGCGTAGCTCTTGATGAAATCAATACCTTTGTCTAATCGTCCTTCCACATAACTCTTCGTTGGTTCTAGTTGTTGTTGCGCACCATAGCCTTGAGGAAAGTTCACCGCATACAATTCATTCTCTCCACTCAAACTTTTCCATTTGAAATATGGCGAGTGGACATGTTCACCTAAGTCGATCCCACGCCAAAAAATGATATTGTCAAACCCAGCTTCGTTTAAAATCGTCGGCATTTGTGCGTTGAATCCAAATGTATCTGGAAGATAACCAATAGGTAGATACTCCCCATATTTTTTACTTTCAAAGACGCCCACCATTGCATTTCTTAAAATAGACTCACCCGAGGCAAAAAACGCATCAGTTTGTGTAAACCAAGGGCCAATAAATAATTGACCCTTCGCAACTAATTCTTTGATCTCTGATAATTTTTCTGGATATAGTTCTAAGTAATCATCTAAGATCGAAAGCTGTCCATCTAAAACAAAAGTAGCATTAGGTTGTCTTTTCAACTCTTCCAAAACATCTGTAAACAACTGATCACTTAAAACGATGCAATCCATTGAAGTAAAGTACCATTCTCTATCCCAATGTGTGTGATTTACAATGTGTATATTTGTCATAGTTACGCTTCCCATTGTTCTTCCCAAGCAGCTTCATCAAATTCTTCAACTGCTGATTCTACTTCTTGTCCAGCATCTTTTGAACGTAGCACGCTAGTTAAGATCGCGATGAACAATGCACCTGTAGCGATCGAAAGTACATAGATCGGCCATTTTTCTACGGTGAACCAGCCATAGAATCCTGAGATCGGTGCAGTGTTCACTGCCCCTAAACCAACTGCCATCGCTGAACCTAATGCAGAACCAATCATATTGATCGGGATCACTTTCAATGGATTTTCAACGGCAAACGGGATCGCTCCTTCAGAAATACCGACAAGTCCCATGATCACAGCTGATTTTCCAGCTTCTTTTAATTCATTGTTGTATTTGTTTTTCGCAAAGATCGTGGCTAATCCTAACCCGATTGGTGGAATGATGATCGCCACTTGTGCCGCTGTATTTGGTGCATAAACATTACTAGTCAATAGTGCCATTGCTGTTGTCACTGCCGCTTTATTGACTGGTCCACCTAAGTCAAATCCAACCATTGCGCCAACGACTGCTGCCATAACGATTGCATTTCCACCACTTAAACCGTTCAACCATGATTCTAAACCAACGTTCAATGCTGCAAATGGTGTACCGATCACATAATTGACTAATAGAACGGTGATCAATGTGCCTAATACTGGTACTAGAAATACTGGTACAACGGATGCCATTGATTTTGGCAATTTGATTTTGTTTTTGATCAACAAGCACGCATAACCCGCAATCAAACCAGAAACGATTGCGCCTAAAAAGCCTGCATTGATATCTTTCACTAACATCCCACCAACTAAACCAGGAGCAATCCCTAATTTGTCTGAGATGGAATAGGCAATAAATGCGGAAATCACTGGGAACATCAAACCAAGGGCTGTGCCACCGAAGCCATCTAAACTATGCAATAAACGAATGATTGCATTACCACTCTCTCCATGAGAACCGTCCCAAATATCAACAATCCCGTAAAATGAACCACCCACACGAGAGATGGCCATGATGACCGCTCCAGCGATCACCAAAGGTATCATATAAGAAATTCCTGTTAAAACATGGTTTTTGATTTCACTTGCTATTTTTTTCATTTACTTTCTCCCCCACTGATTAATTGATTAGTCGATCATTCCTAAAGCTTCTTCGATTACTTTTTCTGCATTCTTGATTGGTGCTGCGACTGGTACTTTTAAGATTGTTTTGCCTTTGAAACGTTCTTCATTTCTCACTTTTGTATCCACTGCAAAAATAACGACTTCGCCAATGTTGCAATCTTTTTCAGTCAATTCATTTTCGATACCTGTTGCTCCTTGTGTTTCCACTTTGATCAAATCTCCACGTTTTGCTGCTGCTTTCTTAAGTGCTTGGGCTGCCATATACGTATGAGCGACCCCTGTAGCACAGGCTGTAACTGCGATAATTTTTCTTTTCATTTCTTTTTCCTCTTTTCGTTTGTTTATTCGCTTAATAGTTTCGCGATTTGTTGTTTATCTGTCTCAGTTTTTAGTTGTGCCGTAATGTCATCATCCATTAATTTCATCGCAATTTCAGATAAGATCCTTAGATGAGTATCCCCTTTTTGTGACTCTGGGATCGCTAATAATATGACCACAAAAACTGGCTCTTCATCTAATGATTGCCAATCGATTGGTTGTTTCAATCTTGCAAAAACAATTGCTGGCTCACTGACTGCTTCACTTTTCCCATGGGGAATGGCAATATTGTTACCAATGCCTGTCGTCGAATGTTCTTCTCTTTCTAACACAGACTGGATATACGCTTCTTTGTCGTTGACTATTCCGTTATTCGTTAAAACTTCTGCTAATTGACGGATCGTTTCTTCTTTCGTTGTACTTTCCATATCTAAAAAAATATGATTAGAAGGTAGTAAAGTTGCAATGCTCATATTAAAATTCCTCTTTCAAATAGTTTTTGATCTCATTTTTAGTTCCTTTTAACAAATATTTTTTTTCACCAGATTCGATGATCTCTAGCATGATATCATAGACTTCTTCCAGCTCTTGCGCTGTTTCATCTTTGATACAGATGAAAAATAAATATTTGACTTTCGTTTCTCCCCACATCAATTCATTGGCTAAACGCAAAAAGACGATGGCTGATTTTTTGACGTATTTAGGGGCCCCGTGTGGTGTCGCAAATTTTCCAAAAGAGGTAAAAGAAAGCTGTTCTCTTTCTAAAGAAGAAGAAATGATTTCTTCTTCCGCATATCCATTATCAATCAATTGCTGTCCAACGAATTGGATCACTTCTTGATAGGCTGTGAATGAATGATCCAAAAAGATCAAGTCATCTTTGATCAACTTTCCAAAGTGATTCGTTGATTTGATTGGTTTATTTTGGGCATTTTTTAAAAATTGTTCGATTTTCTGACGTTCTAATTTGTTGAGAACCGGTGAAACATTGATCGTTGGTATCGTCTCTAGGTTCAAGTTGACAGTCGATATCACCAGATCTTCATCGATCGATGTCTGCATCAACTCTTGGATTGAAAGTATCCTAGAAATCTCGATCTTCTCATAATTTCTACGAAGTCGGGCAGCCAAGAGTTGCGAGGTGCCTTTTCCACTACTACAAACAAGTAAGACGCTGACCTTCTTTTGATGTTTTTCTTCTTTTTGTTCTTTCATTGCTTGGATGTGGACAGCAAGAAAAGCAACTTCATCTTCTGGGACGTTGATGGCAAAATCTTGGCTTAAGGCGTTCGCTAATTGGATTGCTTCTGTAAAAGCCACAGGAAAGTTTTTCTTCACATCTTGTAAAAAAGGATTATGGATCAACAGCCCTTTTTTGATGCGCAAGACTGCTTCTTTGATGTGGGTAACCATTCCTAAAATGATACTTTCATTGTAAAGGGTTACATTTTCGTGAATCAATTGCCGAATGCGTTTATCCGTCACTTCATTCATTTTCTTGGTTTGTTCAAGTAATGTGTCACCTTCTAAATGTAAGTGAATATAACGAACCTCAGAAGACGGTAGCGTCAATGAGAAAGTTTTTTCTAGTTTTAGAATGAATAAATCAAATGGTTTATTTTCTCTGACTTTTCCGTAGACTTCTTCGCTTTCTAAATAATTATCCTCTCTTATGCGATCGATCATGATCAACAGATGGAGCAATAATGAATGATAGGTCGTATCATTCAACCTTATTTGTGCATGCTTTAGATATTCTTGCAGCAATGTATCAACTAATGTGATATTGTTCATGTCGATGAACTCATTGACAAAAGGAGGAATGCCTTGGATCGAGTGTAGATATAGTTGATTCTTTTTGGTGATTTTCCAATTACTACCCCAAAAATAGTAAATCAGATCAAAGGCTAAGCGTCTTTTTTCTTGCTCTGATAAGTTTAAAAACGAACCTTTACCAGGCAATCGATCGATGCTAACGTTGAAATGGCGGAAAATCTCATGGACTTGGTTCATATCACCTTCTAATGTCGATTTGCTTATAAATAGTGTATCTTGTAGTTCTTGGCGAGTGAAATAGGTCTTTTTTTTCAAGAGTTCAAAACAGAGGAATTGAATACGTTCTTTTTTAGAAGCCGGAACTGTTACCATGTTCGTTGTATCGATCTGATTTAATATTTCGTTTGGATCACCGTTGATCGAGACACCGACTCGTGGTTTTCTGATTAGTTCGATGGTCGTTCCGCTAAATAGCTCATCGATCAATTTTAGTGATTGTGAAACTGTTTTATTCGATAAATTCATGTGTTTCGCTATTTTTGTGACCGTCGTATGTTCGTTCATCAAAATATATTGAATGATTGCTTTTTCCCGTTCCTTGATCATCACACTATCACCTCATCTACATTTCCTATCTTAGCTTGTCTACCGATTTATGAAAACACTTACTTTTACCGTTTTGAATACAGTAAATCATAGGTTTAGTCGCTAACTTGACGACCACCATTCATTTTTTGGTTTCTGGTCCTTCAATGAACCAAGTAATTGTTTATTAAGTATAGACGAAAAAAAATACCTGTCAAAGCTAGAGACTATTAGTAATAGTCTTTTACTTTGACAGGCAATGTTTTCTTCCTCAATCATGCATCAGAGTTGGCGTCGCATTTCCTATTATTCATCTTCGGGTAGGCTTTCTGTGGCGAATGCCAAGTGGTGATCAAATAAAGTAATCGTTACTTTCGATTTCGGCATGATCTTCCCTGCTACGATTTCTTTAGCCAATGGCGTTTCTACTTCTTTTGTAATGAATCGTTTCAATGGGCGTGCGCCATATGCAGGCTCATACGCATTTTCTGCAATCCATGTTTTTGCTTCGTCACTGATTTCCAAAATGATTTCTTGATGTTCTAAACGATGTGCCAAATGAGAAATCATCTTGTCAACGATCCCTTTGACATTGTTTAGACTTAATGGTGTAAATAGAATCGTGTCATCGATACGATTCAAAAATTCTGGTTTGAAATGGCCACGAAGGATCGTTCTCACTTGTTCTTCGACTTCTTCTGGTATCGTACCTTCCGCGGTAACACCTTCCAACAATAATTGAGAACCGATATTGCTTGTCATGATCATCACCGTATTTTTAAAGTCAACGAGACGACCTTTTGAATCCGTCAAACGGCCATCGTCTAATACTTGTAATAAAATATTGAAGACATCTGGATGTGCCTTTTCAATTTCATCGAGCAAAACGATCGTATATGGGTTTCGTCGCACAGCCTCTGTTAGCTGTCCACCTTCTTCGTAGCCAATGTAACCTGGAGGGGCACCAACTAAACGAGAAACAGCATGTTTTTCCATGTATTCACTCATGTCGATCCGCACCATATGCTCTTCAGAATCAAACAAGTTTTCTGCTAAAGCTTTTGCCAGTTCCGTTTTACCGACACCTGTTGGTCCTAAGAATAGGAATGAGCCCAATGGTCGATTTGGATCTTGTAATCCCGCACGAGAACGAATGACCGCATCACTCACTGCGTCTACCGCTTCATCTTGCCCAATGACACGTTTATGAAGAGTTTCATTCAACTTGATCAGTTTTTCTCGTTCACCTTCCACGAGTTTCGTTACTGGAATCCCTGTTAAACGGCCAACAACTTGAGCAATCTCATTTTCAGTGACAGATTCTTGTACCATCTTGATATCACTGTCTTTTGTTTTTGCTTCTAGTTCTGCTAATTCTTTCTCTAATTGTGGAATCGTTCCATGACGTAAAACAGCGGCACGCTCAAGGTCATAATTGTTTTCTGCGTCTTCTAATTCATGTTTTGCCTTATCGATTTCTGCACGTTTAGAAGAAACGGTATTTACTTCTTCTTTTTCAGTTTCCCACTGCATCTTCATCGCATTGGCTTCTTCTCGAAGATCGGCTAGTTCTTCTTGTAAGTTCTTCAAACGTTTTTTACTTGCATCATCAGATTCTTTCTTCAATGCTGCTTCTTCGATCTCCAACTGCATCAAGCGACGAGTCACTTGATCTAATTCCGTTGGCATGGAATTCATTTCTACTCGGATCGTAGCACTTGCTTCATCGATCAAATCAATGGCTTTATCAGGTAAAAAGCGATCTGTGATATAGCGATCTGATAATGTAGCTGCCGCAACCAAAGCATTGTCATGGATATTGACGCTATGGTGGATCTCAAAACGCTCTTTCAATCCTCGAAGAATACTAATCGTATCTTCAACAGTTGGTTCCTTCACTAATACTTTTTGGAAACGGCGCTCTAACGCTTTGTCCTTTTCCATGTATTGGCGGTATTCATCTAAAGTAGTTGCACCGATCAAATGAAGTTCACCACGTGCTAACATCGGTTTAAGCAAGTTACCGGCATCCATACTACCTTCCGTTTTTCCTGCACCGACGATGTTATGGATCTCATCAATGAACAAGATGATCCGTCCATCGCTTTTCTTCACTTCTTTCAAGACTGCTTTCAAGCGTTCTTCAAATTCTCCACGGAATTTCGCTCCGGCAATCAAGGCACCCATATCTAAAGAAAAAATGGTTTTATCTTTTAAGTTTTCTGGTACGTCTTTGCGAACGATACGTTGAGCTAATCCTTCAACGATCGCTGTTTTACCAACGCCAGGTTCCCCGATCAACACAGGGTTGTTTTTAGTTTTACGCGATAAGATCCGGATCACATCACGAATCTCTTCGTCACGTCCAATGATCGGGTCCATTTTGCCACTACGGACTTGTTGGACAAGATCGACACCATATTTTTCTAACGCTTTATATTGTTCTTCTTGATTTTTAGAGGTCACACGCTCTCCTCCCCTCATGTCTTCGATATTTTTACGCAATTCTTTTTCATTCAGCCCCTGTTTTGTCAAATAAACAGTCAGTGGATAATTTTTTAATTTCATTAATGCTAGTAGCACGATCTCAGTAGATAAGAATTCATCGCCAAAACTTTCTCTCAGTTGATCCGCTTCATTCAATAAATGAAAAAGATTTTGACTAAGATTTTGTCCATATTGAACATTGCTGCCTGAGACTGTTGGATACTCATCTAACACTCGATCAATCTCTTGTTCAAACGCATCTGCGTCGATTCCTGCATCTGTATAGAGATTACGCCCAAAATGATTCGGTTGTAAAAAGATCTTCCATAAATGGACAATGTCGATTTCTTGATGCGTTCTTGTCATCGCTACTTGTTGTGCTTCTGCAATCGCTTCTTGGAGCGTAGTTGTCATTTTTTCGCTATTCATGTATTTCCCTCCTATGGTAGAAGTTGTTTGGTCAAAGACAACTATATCTTTCTCTGACGTCTGAAACATCCGTCTAAAGTCTCGTTTCTTTAACCTTTACATGATTATTATACTCATTTGGTCAGTTTTGGTCAAAGATAATACTCACAATCATCAAAAAAAATTTGAGACAGAAGTTACACTCAATTTTATCTGTCACTCAAAACCAAATAAACGACAGAAACAGAAGAAAACTCTACAAAAATAAGGGTAACAACCACAAACATTTGCAGAACATTTTCGTGGTTGTTGCCCTTGATTATAGAGGCTGCTTCTATTTCGACCTTGAGGTATTTTTTTTGATTATTGCTTAGCACAAACTAGTTGATTCATCGAAATCAGGTCATGATGATTGATTTTGATGAGCGAGGGCTGAAATAAAGTGGCTGATATTTTTATATGAATCATTTAAACCGATTCCGCCTTTTTTAGGCATTTTGATTATGTTGATCTTTTCAGTGTAAATGGCAAAGGCAGGATTTTCTTCAGACATCGCTGCTACACTGGGAATTCCTTGTTCGCTGAATGCCAAGGCTAATTGGGCTGCCATCATTCCAAAATTAGCATAATGCATCGCGGGTCCACAAAGAACAGCATCTGCACTAAATTTTTTAGCAAATCCTACAAATTTTTTATTCACCTCTTCTTGGTGATCAAGATAATACTGATCACCACAATACAATGTAGCAACGATTTCCGTATCATGTTCTTGAAAAAGTGGATTTAAGGTACGCCCTGGTCCAAGAGCTGTTTTTTTGCCACTTGGTGGTAACTGGGCATTTTCATCACTGCCCATGCCAGCAGTCAAATGATTGAGAATCAAGACTATTTTTTTCATTTCTACGGCCTCTTTTCCTATAAATCATCAAAGTCGAATTCGTCAAAATCGATTTCTTCTTCTTCCTGTACCGCCTCTGCTTCTTCTTTTAAGTACTGATTATCTAGCACTTTGATAAAAGGATAATAAATAGCCATCCCTAGTACGATCAAGAGGGCTTGCAAAATAGATGCCTGCCAACCACTAACTAAGAAGCCAGAGATGATCGGTGGTGTTGTCCACGGCAATTGAATACCATTTGTATAGTTTACTAATCCTAATTCCATACAAAAATAGGAAATGATGATATTGATCGTAGGTACGAGTGCAAATGGAATCAGTAAGACTGGATTTAAAACAATTGGTAAACCAAAAATAATCGGTTCATTGATTCCAAAAATCCCTGGTACTAATGACAATTGCGACAATTTTTTCACTCGTTGGCTTTTGCATACTAGAATCATGACTAGAATCAATGAAAGCGTAGATCCCCCACCACCAAAAGTAGCAAACATATCTTGAAATTGACCTGTGATGATATTTGGTATATCTGCGCCATTTTTGAAGGCATCTAAATTTTCAACGGACAGTGCTCGTAAAATCGGATTGAATACTGCACCAACCACACTCGAACCGTTGATACCAAAAAACCAAAAAAAGTGTAAGAATAAGTAGGCAATGATCATTGCGCCTAGAGTATTTCCTAAGCTAAGTAAAGGAGTTTGTAGGAACTTAAACAGTATTTCTTGTAAATTACCATATGAGGTTAGATTCGCTAACCAATTGACAATCATAAAAAGTGTGACGATCACAAAACTTGGGATCAACGCTTCAAAGGATTGCACGACGGTTGGTGGCACACCCTCAGGCATTTTGATCGTCCAACCTTTACGTAATAAAGCGACAAACAATCGGGTCGCAACCAAAGCCACGACCATCCCTAAGAACAGGCCACTAGAGCCCATCCAACGTAATGGCAAGCTTCCTACTTCATAGACTTCAGTGGAACCTTCTGGTGTAAATAAGGTTGTAAAAGGGGTCACGATAAAAAAAGCGACTAATGAAATAATTGCCGCTTGCATGGCATCTACTTTAAATTGTTTTGCCAAACTATATCCGATTCCTCCAACTGCTAGAATCGTCATAATATCAAAACTTGCCGTGGCAGGCATATTCAACATCGTTGCCCAGTTATCTCCGAGAATACTGCTCATCGTTTCATTCCAATTTGGAATTGGAAAATTAGTCAAAACTAAAAAGAGCGATCCTACGATTAGTAAAGGTGTTGATAGTAAAAAACCATCACGAATCGCAATCAAATACTTATTTTCACCGATTGTTTTCGCCATTGGTGTTAACACGCGTTCTAACCAATCCAAAAATTTTTGCATGTTTCTTCCTCCCATCCATCTGTTTTATTTTTGTTTGAGGACACAATTCTTCGATCGAAAATCTCATTTTGTCACTCTACTTTGTCGCTTTTGATTTTTTGATCAAACCTAAGACTTCTTTTAACGCTTTTTCCCCGTCCATCATGCCATATGTTTCTGGAGCAATCGTGCCAACAGGAATGCCCATTGGTTCAAATGTTTCTTTCATTTTACTCGCTAAATGACGGACTTGAGGTCCTAGCAAAATAGCCACAGGTTTTTCTTGTGCTACTTTTTCTTCCGCATGGATCGCAGGAAAAGCTGCAATTTCTAAGGGCATCTTGTGTTTTCTGACGACTTCCATCATTTTATTGACCATAATACTGGTTGACATTCCTGCTTCACAAAATAAATAAATTTTTTTAGTTGCCATATCTATTCCTCCAGTTTATTCTTGTTAACCGTTTGTTCGATTGCACCTTTAGATGGGTGCTTTTATACGTGCTTCATAGGCATCAAGCCATTCTTGCGTGATTGGTGTGATCACTGTCGACTGATCCGGACCAGGGTTTGCCATGAAAATTGCTGGTTCTTGGGTCATCGTTGCCACACTAAATGTAAATTCAACGTTCGTCGCTACCCCCCATTCACCATATTTATCTAATGCTATTAACGAGAACGCGCCCGCTTTGCCATAACGTTTGCGCAATCGCTCATCAAATCCATAAACAGCTCGATCACAAGCTGCTTGTGGCGTACATCCATTCCCCATCAATCGAACGATTTCATATGAGAGGCAACCTTTCATAAGATCCTCCCCTAAGCCTGTAGCTGCTGCACCGCCAATCGTACTATCCACATAAAACCCCGAACCAGATAATGGCGAATCCCCTACACGTCCATGTTTTTTCATAAATAAACCGGAACTAGATGTTCCTACTGCCATCTGTTGTTGCGTATCAAGTGCGACGACCCCAACCGTATCATGGCCATCGTAGGGATCTAAATTCAACGTTGCGATTTCTTTTACTCGCTGTTCCCAGATTTTCTTTGCACGTGGGGTCAACATATTCTTTCGTTCAAAACCAGAGAGCATCGCATACTCTGTTGCTCCTTGTCCTACCCGAAAACTATTGAATTTTTCATCACTCAACTGCCGAGCAACAGAAATCGGATTGGCCACATCAGTAATTCCGGCTACTGCACCAATCTTAAATGTTTCCCCATCCATAAAAGCAGCATCCATTTCCACGATTCCTTTTTCATTTGGTAATCCACCATAACCGACGGATTTATAAAATGGATAATCTTCTACTGCTTTGATCGCCGTTTCCACAGCATCTTTACATGAAAACTGTGCTTCTAATTGTTGTTTAGCCGCTAAGACACCTTCATGTGCCATGCGCCAAGTTGCAATCATTCCCCACATTTTTTTCCCTCCATCGCTTCGTATTTGTAGCGCTTTCAAGTATATTCTATATGGTATATACTATTATGTCTATACTAAAAACGAGTTTCTCTTTAAAACTCATCGTTTTATTAGAAACTCGTTTTACATGAAATTTATTTTTCAATTATTGGTTTTATCGTCATGTTTTATTCTGTTAATGCTTGGAGGCTGCGCATGTAGATTTCTAAATTTGTTCGTAAGTCTGCGACATCCATGTATTCATTTGCGGTGTGGGCAATCCCTTTTTGTCCTGGAAATGAAGGGCCAAATGCTAAGATATTCGGCATTTTACGCGCATAGGTGGCGCCTGTCGTCGTTACCGGTTTAGGATCATTACCGGTTACTTGATGATAGATCGTTGACAGTGTGGCGATTTTTTTTGACTCTTCTGTACGACAAAATCCAGGAATACTGCGAATGACTTCCAAATCAACACCTAGAGGCAATTGACTTTTCAGCCGTGACACTACTTGTTTTTCTGAGACGGTCACCGGGTAGCGAAAAGCAATTTCTAATAGCATGCCTTCTGGAGACTTTTGTAACACAACAGGAGTTAAAATCAACTTGCCTGAATCTTCGTCTTCAAGTGCTAAATCAACTCCTTCTCCGAAATGCTTTTGATGAAGACTTTGACTAATCCAGCGGAAATAGTTCTGGGCGATTGGTGGGATCCTTTGTCCTTCCGCCAGTTTTGTCGCCAAGATCGTGATGGCATTTTCTCCTAGCTCAGGTGCGTTACTGGGAGCGTGTTTCCCACTGGCGCTTACTTCTTGTTTGGCAATTCTCACGTGCAGTTGATCTGGAACATGATCACGGAACTGGTCTCCTTCGAATCGACTGATTTGTTGACGTTCCTCTTCGGGTAAAGTAAAGTGGAGGACAACATTTACGATACCACGTTCGCCATAGACCACGGGATATTTACAATCGGGTGTGAAACCAAATGACGGAGGACTTTCCTCAGCTAAGTAGTGAGGAATATCTGACATGCCACTTTCTTCATCCGTACCAAAGATGATCCGAAGATTCTTTTTTGGCTGATGTCCTAGTTCCTTTAATAGTTTCATGCCATACAGACAACACATGATGGGCCCTTTATTGTCTAATATTCCTCGACCATAAAAACGATCCTTTTTCTCACTGAGATCAAACGGCGGAAACTCCCATCCTTGACCAGCAGGGACAACATCGAGATGTCCAAGGACCCCGATATGATCACTTCCTTCATCCCCCCACTGGGCATAACCGATCGCATCATCAATTACTTTTGTTTGGAAACCATATCCTGCACTTTTTTTCATAACTAAAGAAAGAACCGAGCGTACTTCTTTACCAAAAGGAGCTCCTGGTCTCGCCTCTGATTTGACACTAGGAACTTGCATCACTTGTTTGAGTAAATCCAGAAAATCCAGCCAATTCTCTTCGATTGCTGTATTGATTTGATCCATTTTTCACCTCTTATTTTTGACGTATCAATGTATTCTTAAACGTATATTGATCTGCACGATAAAAAGACGTGTCGAACAATATCGGTTTAGCAGATGGAGAATAAGTCATTGAATGGACGAGAAGCATTGGATCATCTTCTGATACATGCAATAACTTGGCAATATCCGGTGGACTTTTGACTGCTTCGACTTCTTGATGCGCGTAGCCAATCTCAATGTTTGTTTCAATTATTTCATACAATGAAGACGCCAGCTGATCTTGAGGAATCTCACCACTTTCATTTTGCAAATAACGTTTTAGTATATAGAGGTTTTCAACCGTCATCGGTTCATTATCAAAGTAACGCAAACGAGACAGATAAACCATTACTTCATTTCCATAATCAGCGAACATCTGACGAATCTTCATCGGCACTTCTTTTACGATTTCAACCTGCAAGACTTCGGTTCTGGTCTTTTTCCCTTGTGCCTTGGCAGTTTCAGTGAAACTTTGTAAACCACCAGAGCCGCTTTGGATCTTCGGTTGCTTCATGACATAAGTCCCTTTTCCTCTTTCTTTCACTAAGATGTTTTGAGTAATCAAAAGGTCAATTGCTTTGCGCACCGTCAGTCGACTGCATTGAAATTCTTCAGCTAAATCATAATCAGAAGGCAACTTTTGACTAGTTACATAGATTCCATCATTGACCCGTTGTGCAATTTTATCAGCTATATCTTGGAAAACCGCTTGTTTTTTCACTTCATTACCTACTTTCTAACTACGTATCATTCATCATACGGTCGATTCGTTTCTGACTTAAGAAGCCAAACGTCTAAAAGCTTAACTGTCAAAAATAAAAATTTTACTTCTAAAGCTTTTCACCCTATTCGTATGATGAGAAAAAAACCCGCTTAATGAAATCCGAGTCTTATGTTTATTCAACATAAAGTATATACCATTAAGTATAGACTTTCATCAATAAAAACGGTTATTTGGCTTTTAAAAAGAATCGGCTTTGTTTGATCTATCTTTCCCTACGTAATTGAGACTGTCTTGGTGGATACGTGGTATTTGAATCTAGCTTGTTATAAACAAAAAAAGAATCAATCTAAGCCATTTTCAGCTCAGACTGATTCTCTATCAAGTTGTATATAGTTGAACTTACCCACGAAGCTTTTCAAAACAATTAGATTTTCCCCTTCGTGCGTTTTTTCTCTGCCTTTACTTCATGGATCTCTTGACGTAAGATATTCCGTCTTTCTGCGATCACATAGAAAAAGCCATAAATAAATGGCAAGATGAACGAGCCAAAGCGGTAAAGCAGTAAGGAAGAAACAGCATCCACCGTTCCAACTACAGGTCGAAAGAGCAATAGATAAACAAACTCAAACGAACCAATACCTGCGGGAGTTGGTAACACGCCTGACAAAACCACAGCAAAACTAATAAATGAGAATGTCAAAAGAAAATCAAGATTTGGATGATTTTCCACTAGAAAAAGATAAGGCATTACATACCAACACAGTAATTTCAATAAGTTCCAACAATAGATCCTGATCAAGGCGGTACGGTCTTGAATGATCGTTTGCACCGTTTCTCTCAATGAATAGATCTGACTGTTACACGTATCCACCCAGTTGCGTAAACGGTCACTTTTGAATAAACGATTGGAGACTTTGACAAAAAACACTTGTAGATTCAAACTGACAGATATTGTCACAAGAAATAAAATGATCAAAGCTGTTAAGATGATACCGGCAATGATGAACCAGATCATATTTGGCGCATTTTCGTAAAACAAAGAAAATTGAACGATCAAGCCAATGACCGCATAAGTGATCACCGCTAATTTATACATGATCATATGCAAGGCAGTGACTCCTGCTCCTTGAGAAAATTTCAACCCTTTTTTATTGTAAAAATAAATTTCTGAGATGAGTGTGCCAGTTCCAAATGAGACGATCCGATAAAAGGCAATGTAACAAGATGTCCAAAACCCATCACTTGTACTGAAAGATTTTGAAAATGGTTTGGCGATCTCTTTGATCGAGCGACCTTCTACAACCTGATAAAGTGTACCGAAAAAAAACATCGCTAGAAGTACTTGGATACTTGTTGAAAGCAACTCTTTGAAAATATCTGCAAAAGATTGATTGATCAAATAATAAATAATAGCGAGAATAATGGTCAACAATAATAGGTTAATGATAATTTTTGATTTTGTTCCTTTAGTAGACATGTACGACTCCTTAATGGAAAAAATAGATCAAGACGAGATCAATCATGATTCCTAACATGAAAACGATCGTGAACTTCTTTTTTTTGGTTTTGTGACGGAATACGCGTTGTGCGAGCAACCCGCCCAAACCACCGCCTAACAAGCTAACAAACAATAAATTACTTTCTGGTACGCGCCAAGCGGCTTTTTTTGCCTGACGTTTATCATAACCCATCAAGCCAAATAGATAAACATTTACAATGAACAAGTAAAACCACAAGGGATTATGCATCAATACTTCCATCGACTTCCTCCATTTATTGATCTTTTTCTTTTGGTACGTAGATCGCTATACCTTTTGGAATGACTTTCAATTCGATCGGCAAGTCATCGGTAGTGTCACCATCTGTCCGAGTCGTCACTTTCTTTTCTCTTGCCTGGATATTGACTTGACTAGCTGTCAGATATTTGATGCCAGGAACAGAATAGATTTTTCCTTTGATCATACGTGGGAGATAAAAAGCAAACCGGAAAAAATCTAATGAAGGAACGATAGTGATATGGAACTTACCATCATCTGGTGCAGCAGAATCATCGAAACCAGTAAAGCCACCTACTGAGTTAGACATCGTGATCGTCAACAACTGTGCTTTTCCTTGCCAATGAACATCTTCAGTTTTGATATCCAAATGATATTTTTTCTTTTTCATCAATAATTTCACGAAACGCTTGATAAAGATCCATGAACCATATTTTTGTTTTTCTTTTTGACTGATCCAGACCGCTGTGTCTGCTAATATCCCAATAGTCAAAGTAGAAATAACTACTTTATTGTTCACTTTCCCGTAGTCGATTTTGCGGATCGATTCTTCTAACATCATCGCTGCGGCTTCTTCTTTCTCAAAAGGAATCCCTAGCACTTTCGCTAAATTATTGATTGTTCCACCTGGTAATAACCCAACGTGATAATGATCTAATTCATCTTGGAACGCTTGGATGATGTGATGGATGGTCCCATCTCCACCAATGATAACTAATGTATCTACCTCATGTTCTTTCGCTTTTTCTCTCAGCGTTTCATCTTTGATCGACGGACCAGTTTCAGTCAAATAGACTTCTAGTTCTGGTCGGTGTTTTGCGACATACTCTTTGAACCACTCTGCTAACTGTTCTCCTTCGTCCTTTCCTGAACTTTTGTTATAAAATACAAGTAACTTCTTCATAAACCATATTCCTCCTACTTTCCTGCAAAAAACAAAGGGGATGGATGCGAAATAAACGCTCACCCTCCCCCATGAACATTGATTCGAGCGCTGACTAAAATAGCCTCGAATCAATCATATGCCAACGCAGTGTAGCAATCAACCAACAATCCCACATTATTGGTTGAATTTTAATCTTTTACGATCTAGTGAAACGGATCGATTATGCCTGTGTATTCAGTTCCGCGATTTTAACAATGACATCCGTCGCTTTTTCCATCACTTGTAGTGACACAAATTCAAAACGGCCGTGCATGTTTTCGCCACCAGCAAATAAATTTGGTGTCGGTATTCCTAGATAAGAGATTTTTGAACCATCTGTCCCACCACGTACCGGTTCGATCACTGGCTTGATCTCTAATTCGATCATTGCTTTTTCAGCTAGATCGACAATACTCATGTCCTTTTCGATGATCTCACGCATATTATAATATTGATCATACATTTCCACTTGGATACGTTCTTGGTCAAATTGCTGGTTCATTTTTTCTTGAATGCTTGTGATCATTGCTTTTCTCGCTTCAAATGAATCACGTTTATGGTCACGAATGATATAACTCATCTTCGCCTCTTCAGGACTACCGGTCAATGCCATCAAATGGAAGAACCCTTCGTAACCCTCAGTTTTTTCAGGAACTTCATCTGCTGGTAATGCATTATGGAAGTCGATCGCTAATTGTAGGGCATTGATCATTGTATCCTTCGCTGTCCCAGGATGGACATTTTTCCCTTGGATCGTGATGTTGGCTTGCGCTGCACTAAAGGTTTCGTATTGCAACTCTCCTAAAGGACCGCCGTCGATCGTGTAAGCAAAATCAACGTTGAACTGTTCTACATCAAACTTATCAGCACCAACACCGATTTCTTCATCTGGACCAAAAGCGACTTTGATCTCACCGTGAGGGATCGAAGGATTTTTTAGCAAGATTTCCATAGCTGTCATGATTTCTGCAATACCCGCTTTGTCATCTGCACCTAGTAATGTGGTACCATCTGTTGTGATCAACGTATGGCCACCATAATTTTTTAAATTAGGGAAATCTTTGACATTCAACGTGAAGCGTCCTTCTTTATCTAGAACGATCGTTGATTCCCCGTCATAGTTTTCAATGATTTGAGGACTCACGCCTACTGCATTGAAATCCGCTGTATCCATGTGTGCAATAAAACCGATCGAACGTACGTCATGATCAACATTGCTTGGCAATGTCGCAATCACAAAACCATTTTCTGTATTGTAAGTCACATCAGATAATCCTAGATCTTCTAACTCTTTTTTCAATACTTTTGCAAACTCTACTTGTGTTTGCGTAGACGGTGTAGTATGACTTGTTGGATCGGATTGTGTTTCCGTTTTGACGTATCTTAAAAAACGTGGTAATAGATTCTCGTACATAAATGACTCTCCTTTTATTTAAATTCAAATGGATTGGTTGATGTTTCTGAAACAAAAAAGTCAACCGACCAATTCTCTTCCTCTTTCCAGATTTCGAACTTCTCTACAAATTTTTCTTTGCATAATGATTCGATATAGTGTCCCGGATCGATCGCAGCTAATCCTGCGCTTTGCATATCTTGTGCTGTATGGAAATAAATGTCGCCAGTGATATAGACATCTGCTCCTTGCGCCAAGGCTGCAGGATAAAACTTCTCACCACTCCCGCCACAGATAGCGACACGTTTGATTATTTTTTGTGGATTTGTCGTGGGGCGAACCACACGTAACCCTTCCAATTGAAAGACTTCTTTCACATGCGCGGCAAAATCATCCAAACTCTGTTCTTTCGCTAGTTCTCCAATACGACCTAATCCCCAAGTTTTGACTGGTGCCTCGATCGGAAACAAATCAAATGCCGGTTCTTCGTAAGGATGTGCGGCATACATCGCTTGTAAGACTTTCTCTTCCAGATTTTCTGGGAAGATCACTTCGACTTTGGCTTCTTGGACTTGTTCAGCACGCCCAATTTCTCCAATTGCTGGATGTGCCCCTGTTTTCGGACGGAATCGTCCTTGCCCAACAGAGGTGAAACTTGTACTGTCATAATCTCCTTGCTCTCCAGCTCCCGCTTTTGCCAAAGCAGTTCTCAAACGCGGGGCATCCGCCACCGGAAGATAACTAATCAATTTTTTGTAACCTCGTTCATGCGTTTTAACGAGATAACCTGTGACGTCAATTCCTAATTGCTCACAAAACCAATCGTTTAAGCCGTCTTCAATGATATCCATGTTCGTATGTGCGGCATAGACCGCAATATCATGTTTCAACAAATCAGCGTACATTTTTTCCTGTGGAGAATCAGTGATCAGGCGTTTGACTGGTCTAAAAATTGGCGGATGTTTCGCAATCAATAGATCGATCTTTTTCTCAATGGCTTCTGCCACCACTTCTGGACGGACGTCTAAAGTCATCATCACACGTTGGATCGGTTTATCCAAGGTGCCAATATGCAAACCCACAGGATCGCCTTCTTCTGCTAGCCACTGGGGACAATAGCTTTCAAATTTTTTGATGAAGTCTTGCGCTTTTATCGTCATGTCATAAAACCTCCTTGATCCATTCCACCTCTTGTTGGATTGTCTCATGTCTGTTTTGTTCACTCGCATTTTTTAATTGCTCTAAGATCACTTCACGTTGTTTTAGCTCACGTTGCCATTTTGCCAAAAATATCGCATTTTTCTCTGCGAGTAAGTGTGGGCCAAACATCAGCTCTTTTTCAGAGTATTTGATTGGCTGCTCTTTCTTTTCGCCTACAATGATCTCATAGATTTTTTTATTTTCTTCGAGGATTTCTTCTGCAATGATCTGATAGTTGTTTTCCTTGAGCCACGTTCTTAGCGTTTTCTCGCCGATGTTGGGTTGTAAAATCAAGCGTTCTTTTCCTGATAGACGTTGATTTTGCCGACCAGATTCTAAGATATCGCGAATCAATGAGCCCCCCATACCAGCAATCGTGATCGCGTTGATTTGGTCTTGCTTTTCGATTGCATCTAATCCATTAGCCAAACGTACCTCGATTCGCTCAGATAACCCGTTCTTACTCACTTGCCTCTTCGCTGATTCAAAAGGACCTTTAACCACTTCCCCAGCTACTGCAAAGTCGATTTTTCCTTTTAGCATCAATGCGACGGGTAAGTACGCATGATCTGAACCGATATCTGCTAAACGAGCAGCTTCTGGTACAAAACGTCCAACTGCTTCAAGACGCTTCGATAAATCTGTGTGATTCATTTTTCCACTCCTTAACTACTGAATGTTTGGATGCCATCCATTTTGTCATGACTTTGGACAAACACTTACTTATAAAAGTTATCCTACTTATTTACGCTTTTCTGATAACTATTATTCTTGTTCCTATCATAACATTTGTTTATGTTCAATAGAAAAAAGAACTGGGAAAATGTCCCAGTCTTTTTTCAACAAGTCATCAAAAAAGTTCGATTAATTTCTTTTGTTTTTATTGGACAGTGATCTCAATGATCGAATTCCCAGGAACTTGTGGAGGGATCGACATTGTCATGACCGCCATTTCTACCAATTTAAATTCGATCTTTTCTCCTTCTTTCAAGGAATCGACACCACCAGTGATTTGATCAACTGAAGCATTCAAGATCACTCCGTCATTGCTGAATGACGTACCGATATTTGCTGGATCTTCTATTTCTTCTACATCCTTGACGGTGATTTGGTAAACGTCACCTTCCGCTTCACCGAAGCTTTCGATCGTACCTGTAAACACACTTTGTTTTTGTTCGGTAGAACTATCTGTTTCCACTGTCGATTCTGCATTGATCGAATCGATTGAACCTGTACTTCCTTCTTCGTTGCCACAGCCTGTCAATGCAAACAAGAGACCGGCAGCAACTAGACCAGTTAAAATAGCTTTCATCATACATCCTCCGTGTAATTTCTTGCGTTACTGCTTTGATGATTCCATCCGGTTATTTCTTCAAGTCCATGGATTCGTTTCATCTTAACTTTGTTCATTTTTTATGAATCTTTATTGAAAAGGTGAAAAACAGTGACAGTCGAGTAGATACTCCAACCTGTTTCTGTAAAAATCAATTGATGGCATCAGCCATTTCGGCGATTTCGGCCTGTCATCTCGATTTCTTTTGTCAAGTAGCGGATTCGCTCCATGATCCGTTTGGCTTTCAACGGTTCCTCATCGCCGCGTTGTGTTACCGTCAAATGCTGTTCTAATTCGTTCATCGTGAAGTTTGATGAAAAGAACGTCGGCAATTGTTCTTGCATTCGATATTGTAAGATGACGCCAAATACTTCGTCACGGATCCAACTACTCATCGCATCCGCTCCAATATCATCGATCATCAAGATCGGCGATTTCTTCACCGCATCTAACTTTTCAGCCACTTGGTCTTTGCCGATGGCTTGCTTCATTTCAACAGCAAATGTTGGGAAATGGACCAACGTTGTCGTGAATCCTTTGATTGCCAGTTCTTTTGCTGTTGCTCCTAACAGATAGGTTTTGCCGATACCAAAACTTCCGACCAAGTATAACCCTTTGTGGAAGCTTTTAGGATCAGCCGAATATTGTTCGACGAAGTCTAATGCTTCTAAACTTGCATAACCACGTCCATCTGTTCGTTCGAAATTTTCGAAAGAGGCAGACTGGATATCTTTTGGCATATCCATTGCTTTCACACGACTCTTGATCTCTTCTTGTTTTTGACGAGCTAAGAGTGCTTCTGTCGGCACGTAAGTCACATCGACATAGTGGAAATTCAATGTCAATTTTGGTTCATATCCTGGAGCGATCATGGTTGGATCGTTCGTTTGATATTTTCTTTTTTCTTGGACATACTCATAGAGTTTGGCATAACTCTTTTCGATATCTGCTTGCGTCAATCGGTCTTGATGGGCTGACAGAAAGGCTTGAACATCCGCATCATTCAAAACTTCAGCAATCATCTCAGAATACTTTTCTTGGTAGTTGCGTTTACTGATGATTTTCTTCAGTTCTTTTCCCACATCTTCCATTAGCTCTCACCTTCCTTTTTAGCCAGATACTCTTTAAAGCGACGATCGATCTCGGCTTTTTTCTCTGTACTGATTTGTGTTTCGTCTTTTGGTTGATTGACCCAATCAGGCAATTTTTCTCGTCTTACATTGCGTCGATAATTTGACGAATTGTTTTGTTTCGTTGCTTTCGGTTGTTTTGCTTTGGTACTCAAAGTATGGAGATGCTCAATCGCTTCTTCTGGTGTACTGATTTTTTTTTGTGCCCACTCATTGGCGATCGTATTCACAAAGCTAGCGTTTAAGCTTGCATGATTTTTTATGACTAACACATAGTTGATCAAAATGTTGATGACACTGCTAGCTAAACCGGATTGTGTGACCAAATCTTGTAGTAACCAATTTTCTTGTTTAGAGACATATCCGCCTTTTTCTTTTTTTATCGCTTCGAGATAGCGCATCGGTGGCGTTTGTCGTGCGACTTGGATCAATTGTTGCGCAGCACTTGGTAAAGTTTGATTGACAGGCACACTAGTTTCAGCAGGCTGATCGGTATCTGGAGTGTTACTTGATTGCCGCGAGACATTCTGCTGTTGCTGCCGTATCAAGACGATCCGCTGGAGCTCTTTTAAAGATACTTCTTCCGTCGTAAAATCAAACGACTGTAAAATCAACTCTCCTAAAGTCAGTTCATCGAAGCCATAGAGCTGTTGGTATATTTTCACTTGCTGAAGGACTGCTTCTGTCAGCTGGTTGATGTGTTGTTTCTTCAACCAGTCGGTTAAAAACACCCAGTCGAAGGAGCTAGAATCTTCCATCAGTGATTTGGGTTCAACCGGTGTGAATTTTTGTTGGATCGCTTCCACTTGCTCCTGATTGGCAGCATAGACTGTTTCGTTGAACCGATAGACATCGAGAAACTTCTTAGTGACTTTTTGGTAGCCATCATACGAAAGATCTTTAGGCTTGAATAACTCTGTCAATTGATTGAATCGACGTTCGCCAACTTTTTCTAGAAGTAAAAAAGAAAGTAACGTATCATTGAAAAACGCAGTAACGTCCATCGGTTCCAACAACTCATAAAGAAAACAATTGCCCAAACTTTCATCCTTCTTGAAATAGACTTCTAAAAGACCGATTCCTTCTAATTTTTTTCGTGCCTCATAAAATTGCGGTAATCCACAACTTAAACTACTCAATAAATCGGCGTGTAATCCTTCAGGACCTACGCCAGTTTCTAACGAGATCTCCGAATACAACGTCAAGTAAAGACTCAACGCTTCTCCCCCGATCAATGGTTGGTAAAGGGACAACAAGGCAGATTTTCCTTCTTCTTTTAAAGGACTGCTCTTTCTTCCTTGGTAAATATTTTTCGGTTGTAATTCTTTCCACGCATTTTCCAAGGAATGCTCCCTCCTTTATTATTTACGCATCATTTTCACTTTTACTCGTATCTTTGGCTTTATCAACAATGTCTTGTAATTCTTTCAAAAAGACAGACATATCTTTGAATTGACGATAGACACTTGCAAAACGAATATAGGCGATTTCATCTAAGTTCACTAAATCTTCCATGACGTATTCGCCGATCAGATTAGTTGAAACTTCATTTTCGCCGAGACTTCTCACACGATTTTCAACATGGTTGACGATCTGTTCCATTTGTTCCATCGCTACTGGTCGTTTTTCGGCAGAACGGATCAAGCCTCGTAAAATTTTGTCACGATTGAATTCTTCACGTTCGCCATTTTTCTTGATCACTAATAACGGTGCTGCTTCGATTCGTTCAAAGGTCGTAAAACGGAAGGAACATTTTTCGCACTCCCGGCGTCTTCTTATTGCTCGACCATCGTCAGCTTGACGACTATCGATCACTCTTGAGTTGTTATGTTGACATCTAGGACATCTCATCGTAATTTTCACCTCTCTTGGTGTAGTTTGATCGCTTATTTGAATGTACCAAATGAAGTTGTTCCATCAGTTGACTCTTACACCAAACATAGCATTTTGGTGCCCAAAAAGCTGGTTTTCAACACTAAGCTTAAAAATTATAAAATATGAAAAGGATTTTTTCAATTTTTATCTAACTGCTCAGTTCACAGTATTTTTCGCAACTTCACTGCTTATTGTTTATGAATTTTTTCTCCACTGATTTCTATAGGACTCGTTCAAGTGGATCGTAATAAACGTTTTCTTATTACTAACTTTAGTATAACATGAAACAATTAAGCAATGCGACTGTCCCAGTTAAAAAATCGCTTAGAATGAAAGATTTGTAGTGTTTTGATGTCAACGAACGAAAACAGACTGGCGTCAACCACCAGTCTGTTTCATTTTTGATATTCTGCTTTACTAAACGTTGGGAAAATCCCTATAACTTATCTTCGATTCCTGTGTAGCGTTTCATACGTTCTTCTTCGATTTTTTGTTCTGTTGAACGATGATCAAATTGGGGGTCTTGGTTTTCATCAGGACTTGTTTCGGGATCTTTACGTTCTTTTGTCAAGTCTTGTCGCTTAGATTCTTTTTCGACATGTTGATCTTCTAACTCAGCGATTCTCGCACGGTATTCATCTTCACGGATCTTACCTTCTTCTGCTTGGATCTGGCCCTTTTCCTGTAAATCTTCTTTATGGAAAATCTCACCAATTTTTTCTTTCGCAGAACCTACAACTTTGTCTTTTTGGTTTTTGAATGTACCCATCGTATCATCTCCCCCTCTTTCTTTATATAAATAGCATAGCAAAATGTTGCAATTTACTCAAAGAAAGCGATTAAATGACAACCATTTTTTGATTTCAGCGGATAAATATTCTTTGCTTTGACGATTATCGAATACGATATCCGCCCGTCGTTTCTTTTCCTCAATCGACAATTGGCTTTTGACCCGTTGTTCTGCTTCTTGTTTCGATAATTGATTGCGTACCATCAAACGTTCGATTTGTTGGGATTCTGGGATATAGACCACTGCGACGGCATCCATTTGTGTATCATAATGCCCTTCAAATAATAAAGGAATATCGACGACGATCAGCGGATATTTTGCTTTCTTCTCTATGATTTCTTCAGTGATTTTCCCGCGGATAAATGGATCTAACACTAGATTCAATTGCTCACGTGCAGTTTCAGAACCGAAAATCAATTGTCCAAGCTTTGCCCGATCCAACTGACCATCCTGTTGGATGATCTCTTTGCCGAATGCTTGAACCAACGCTTGAAGTCCTGGCGTATCAGGTTCAACGACCTCTCTTGCCACTATATCGGCATCGATCACTGGAAAGCCACATTGTTGGAAAACAGCAGCAGCCGTACTCTTACCTGTCGCAATCCCCCCTGTCAAACCTAAAACAAATCCTACTTGGGTATTCTTAATTTCTGACATGTTGGACAATAGTGCGTCCCCCTTTGCGCAACTTTCGTTTTCACGATTGGTGTTTGACAACGAACACATGCTTGCCCTGTCTGTCCGTAGACATGTAAAGCCACTTGGAAACTCCCTGACTCGCCTAACGCATTGAGATAACTTCGGATCGTTGTTCCCCCTGCTTCAATTGCTCGTGATAACACATCGATGATTGCTTGACGGAGTAACTTGATTTCTTTCGGGCGTAAAGAATCAGCTGGTTGCTCTGGATGGATCTTCGCTTCCCATAACGCTTCATCTACGTAGATATTCCCTAGTCCTGTGACTAACTTTTGATCAAGCAGCAAAGGTTTGATGGCTTTGTGTGACTTTTGTAGTCCTAAGGTAAAGTCTTTTAATAAGAATAGATCTGGTAACGGCTCTGGACCTAATTTCAAGATTCCTTTATAGGTATTGCTCGCTCCTTTTTCAACGATCGTCATACGACCGAATTTTCGTACATCGTGGTACCGTAATTGGCTGCCATCTTCAAAAGAAAAAATCACATGTGTGTGCTTATCGATTGGTTCTTCTTTTTCAAAATATCGATATTTTCCTTCCATCCGTAAATGGGAGATCATTTCATAATGACTCAAGTGAAAAATCAAAAACTTCCCTCTACGACCAATCGATTCGATGGTTTCACCAATTAACGTTGCTTCAAATATCGGGACCTCCGGTTGTTCAATGATTCTTGGCCACAATACTTGGACGTTTTTGATTTTTTTGTTTTTCACTAATTTTTCTAATCCTTTGCGGACAGTTTCAACTTCTGGTAATTCGGGCATCCTTTTTTCACCTACAATTTTAACTTATTTGATTTGAATCGAACTTAGCTGGGGAAAAATAAAATTCATTTTTATTTCTTACTTAAAAACTGAATAAACGGTGTTCCCTAAGCAATCCTTCAGAAATAAGCCAAGAAACCCAAAAATTTGAAAAACAATTTTCGGGTTTCTCTTCTTATTTCTCGGAGTTGGACACTGCTGTCACAACCTCCTCCTGGATCGAACGAACTCGATCCAAGAGCTTCCCTCGATGTCTATCTATCGGTATAAAAGTAAAAAATTATTTAGCTTCATACCAAGTTTTGCCCCAGCTGCTATCTGTGATCAATGGGACGTGCAAGGAAACCGCTTGTTCCATTACTTCACTGACTAATTTATCTAACATCTCTAATTCACTTTCTGGCACTTCAAACACTAATTCATCGTGCACTTGAAGCAACATCGTCGCTTGCAAGTCTGATTCTTTCAAGCGTTTGTCTAATTCGATCATGGCGATTTTCAAAATATCCGCCGCGCTTCCTTGGATCGGTGTATTGATCGCTGTTCGTTCGGCAAATGAACGAATGTTGTAGTTTCTTGAATTGATATCTGGTAAATAGCGACGACGATGATAGAGCGTTTCTACAAAGCCTTGATCTTTCGCTTCACGAACAATACGCTCCATGTATTCTTTGACACCTGGATATTTTTCAAAGTACGTATCGATATATTGTTGTGCCGCTTTACGAGTAATCCCTAAGTTTTGTGATAACCCATAATCAGAAATCCCATAGACGATCCCGAAATTGACTGCTTTCGCTTGACGACGCATATTAGGTGTGACATCTTCGGCTTTTTCAATGCCGAATACACGCATTGCTGTACTTGAATGGATATCTTGTCCTTCTAAAAAGGCAGCTTTCAAATGCTCATCATCTGAGATATGCGCCAATACACGCAATTCGATTTGAGAATAGTCAGAAGAATAGATCAACCAATCTTTATTTCTAGGAACGAATGCTTGACGGATCTTACGACCTTCATCTAAGCGGATCGGAATATTTTGTAAGTTCGGATCAACCGAGCTTAAACGACCTGTCTGTGTCAATGTCTGAACATAGCGAGTATGGACTTTTCCATCCGATTGGATCACTTTCAATAAGCCTTCGACATAGGTCGATTGGATTTTAGCGATTTGGCGATAAATCAAAATATCATCAACGATCGGTGCTTGCTCACGCAATTGTTCTAAGACATCAACAGCAGTCGAATACCCTGTTTTGGTTTTTTTGATCACTGGAAGACCCATCTTTTCAAAAAGGATCACACCTAATTGTTTGGGTGAGTTTAGATTGAATTCTTCTCCAGCCTCTTCATAGATTTTTCGTTCGATCTCTCTCAAACGATCCGAAAATTCGATTTTCATTTCTTGAAGACGAGTCGCATCCACTTTGATCCCACTGATTTCCATTTCAGCCAAGATGATCGACAAAGGTAATTCCATTTTTCGGAAAAGGTCTTCTTGATTTTTTTCTGCTAATTCTTGACTTAGTTTAGGCGTCAAGCCATTGATTGCTGAAACTTTTCGTGCTAGGTGGGCAAAGAAAACCTCCTCATCTTCTGGTAGACCTTTCTTCGCGCCTTTTCCGTAGATGGATTCATCCGATTGGATATCGTGATACCCATAATGTGTAGCTATCCCTTCGATGTCCTCACTTTTCTCGTTTGTATCCAATAAATAGGCACCTAGTAAGACATCAAAGTCGATCCCTTGTAATTTCGTTGCATAGCGGTTCAATGCCACATACGTACGCTTAGCATCATATACATTTTTCAGCCGAGTCTTGTCCCTGATCCATGAAAGAAAGGCTTCATTTTCAAAAATCGCTAAATCGTCTGTCACATAGATTTTTTCTGATGTTCCCCAAGCCACACCAACGATGTCTTCTGTATGATAGTTGTCTCCCATCATCTCGACATATAACGCCATATTTGTCTGGAACATGCTTTCATCATATTCATGGACCACTTCAAACAAAATATCTTTCATTTCCACTTGTTCTTCGACCACATCTAAATTAGCAAGGAATTGTTTGAAATCCATTTCCTTGAAGAAAGGTACCAATTTATCTAAGTCTTTCCCTTGATATTCAAGAGAATCAATATCAACTTCTACTGGCGCATCTGTATCGATCGTTGCTAATTTTTTAGACAAGAAAGCTTGCTCTTTGTCATTGATCAGATTTTCTTTCATTTTACTTTGTTTCATTTCGTCGATATGTTCATAGATCCCTTCGACAGAGCCATATTGATTCAACAGTTTGATCGCTGTTTTCTCACCGATCTTAGTTACGCCAGGAATGTTATCTGAAGCATCCCCTGCTAATCCCTTCATATCGATGATTTGTTTCGGTGTAAGGCCATCATATTTTTCCGCCACATGTTCTGGCGTATAACTTTCAATATCGCTTACACCTTTCACAGTGATATCGACTTTGATTTCTTTTGATGCCAACTGTGTTAAATCTCGGTCACCGGACAAGACAACTACATCGAATGTTTCTTTATCCACTTTTTCTGCTAAAGTACCGATGATATCGTCTGCCTCGTAGTTTGGTAACTCGTAATACTTCACACCTAGACCGGTTAGAAGCTCACGGATATAAGGCATTTGTTCTTTGAATTCTCCCGGTGTCTTTGAACGGCCACCTTTGTATTCTGCGTACATTTCTGTTCGGAATGTTGTTTTTCCCGCATCAAAAGCAACCAAAACATGCGTTGGTTGTTCTTTTTGCATGACATTCTCAAACATATTATGAAACGCATAGATCGCGTTTGTATGCAACCCATTACGATTTTTAAAACGTTCCAACGAATTGTGCAACGCAAAGAATGCACGAAAGGCCACACTATTTCCGTCAACGAGCAATAATTTATTTTTAGTCATCCGCTTAACTCCTCACTATAAAGTTCTTTCTCATTCTAACAAAGAATGACAAAGAATGCGAAAAGAAAAAACGGATAAGTAAAAGGTTGTGGGAAAAGCGGTCCGTACTAAGACGTAAGGCAGAAATATTACTTCTTGAACATCGTTTATCCTAGATTGCGAACAAAGTAATCTAGCTTGAGCAGTAGGATAAAATTCAAAAACAGTTTCAAATGATATCGATGACACCAAAAAAAGAACCCACTAGAATTTGACGATCAAATTCTGTGGATTCTATCTTTTCATGTGAGAGATATTTTTATCTTGCTCTTCGTTTATTGCTTAGTTATTACGTCCAAAGATTCGCAAGAATGCTAAGAACAAGTTGATGAAATCAAGATATAGTTGAAGTGCTAAGAATACGGCGACCCCACTATTTGCTTGCCCATTTGATTGGACATAAACATTTCCGATCTTTTGGTTATCATAAGCGGTGATCCCTGCAAAAATCACGACAAGTAATAATGAGATGAACAGTTCAACTGCACTACTTCTTAAGATAAATACATTCAAGACCATCGCAATGATCACGCCGATCAAAGCTGCCATTCCGGCACGACCCACACCTGTTAGATCTTTTTTAGTGAACATCCCGATTGCTGACATCCCGATGAACATTCCAGTTGCTGAAATAAAAGCAGTTGTGATCGTTCCGATATCATAAAAAGCTAATGTAACAGCTAAAACTACGCCGTTCAACAAGGAATATGCGATAAATCCACCGATTGCTAAGCTTGGATTTTTTTGTGCTTTCGCTCCTAAAACTAAAACCAAAATGATTTGGACGATCCACAATCCCATAAAACCTAATGGAAAATTATTGATAAAACTTGCTACTTGATAAGGAAAGACTTGGATCGCTAAATAGGAAGTGATCGCACTTAGCGCTAAACCGATCCCTAAGAATCCGTAGACTTTCGCATAAAAGCGGTTGATACTATTTGATATGATTTGATTGTTCATCTTATTCACCTTCACTTTCAAGAGTTAATTCTTGTTCTAATTCTGGTGGCTGTACCATGACTACTGCGTCTAACACACGATTGTCTTGTGTATTCGTGGCCTCCACTGAAATAGTCACAACATTTTTCATCTTATCCACTCGAATGACTTCAAACTGAAACGTCAATGTTTCATAATGAAAAACCGGCTCGACAAAATTAGCTGAAAAATTCACCACATGAGAACCTGGACCAGGCAAGTGTTTGGACACTGCACTTGTAATGATTCCCATCAGCATCACAGTTGGAACAATTGGTTGATGATATTCCGTTTTCTGTGCAAAATCATGTTGGATATATAAAGGGTTGGCATCGTTTGTTAATCCTAAATACAATAATAACTGATTATCTTCAATTGATTCTGTTAAAGATAACGAGTCACCTTCCTCGATTTCATTGATTGTTTTTCCTAATTTACGCGGTTTACTTATGTTCAAGTTTAAACCCTCCAGTTTATTTATTCATTCGTACCAATTGTACCAAATCATACAAAAAACGCAAGTTACAGAACATGCATTCATCTTTCGCTTATGTAAGTTCGGTCTTTTTTTGATTCTGCGTTATTTATTGAAGACTATAGCATATTTGAATAAAAACCGAGCGTATTTTGTCTGGATACTTTAAAATTTCTTAATTCGATCGAACACATAGGATCATTAAGGCAATAGACATTGGTAGAGAAAAAAATAAACACAAAAAAAGCCAAAAGGGGCTATCACATGACAACCCCTTTTGACGCTAACTTCTTTTATTCACTTAACTGATCAAAGAACGTTTTTCGTTGTACTACTCAATAATTTTTCATACGCTTGTTCAAATTTTTGAACATCACCAGCACCCATGAAAATAATCACTGCTTCGTGGTAGTCTAATAACGGCGAAACATTATCTTCTTTGATTACTTGACCACCTTTTTTGATTTTTGCCCCTAGGTCTTCGATTTTAACGTCCCCTTGTTCTTCACGGGCAGAACCAAAAATATCACATAGATACACGCGGTCAGCTAAATCTAAGGCTTCGGCAAATTCATCCATCAAGGCAATCGTACGAGTAAATGTATGAGGTTGGAAGACCGCAATGATTTCTTTATCTGGATATTTCTGACGCGCGCCATCAATAGTAGCTTTGATTTCAGCTGGATGGTGAGCATAGTCATCAACGACTGTCATATCAGCCACGATTTTCTCGCTAAAACGGCGTTTCACACCAGGGAATGTCAACATTTCGTCAGCAACTTCTTTGACATCTAGCTTCTCGAAGTAAGCAACTGCGATAACACCAAGTGCATTCAGAATATTGTGTTTGCCAAATGCCGGAACTGTAAAGTGTCCAACAAATTCATCTCCATGGAAGACATCAAAAGCTGAGCCAGTTGTGGTACGTTCAATATTACGTGCTTGGATATCGTCATCCTCATTCATACCGTAATAATAGATTGGCACATCTGCTTCTAATTTTCTTAAATAATCGTCATCTCCGTAAGCAAAGATTGCTTTTTTGACTTGTTTTGCCATCGTTTGAAAAGCAGAGAAAACATCATCGATACTTGTATAATAATCAGGATGATCAAAATCGATATTCGTCATGATCACATAATCAGGAGAGTAAGCTAAAAAGTGACGACGATATTCACATGCTTCAAAAGCAAAGAATTCTGCCTCTGGATCACCATGACCAGTGCCGTCACCAATCAAGTAACTTGTCGGACGAATCCCTGTCAATACATGTGATAATAATCCTGTCGTACTTGTTTTCCCATGGGAACCAGTGACAGCGATACTCGTATAATTTTGGATAAAATCTGCAATAAAATCATGGTAACGGATCACTTCTAATCCAAGCTCTTTTGCACGTTGGATCTCTTCGTGTGAATCTGGAAAAGCATTACCGGCGATCACGATCATTCCTGGTTTGACGTTTTCTGCATCAAACGGCAAGATCGGGATATTGGCTTTTTCTAAATCTCTTTGGGTAAAGAAATATTTTTCGATATCTGATCCTTGGACGTTTAATCCTTTTTCATGTAATACAAGTGCCAAAGAGCTCATGCCTGAGCCTTTAATACCAACAAAGTGGTACAAATTTTCTTGATTTTTCATTTGAATCCTCTTCTCTTAACTATCATCCATTATTTTATTCATACATTCAACACGAAACCCATTATCTTATAAACGATAAAAAATTTCAACCAAATTTATTCGGATGATCTCCAGTTCCTTAAATATTAGCGTTCTGACTACCTTTTTAGCGAAACTTTTTCATTCATCGCTAAGAGACGTAAATAAGCAGACCACACTTCATCTGGGATGTCGACATGATCAATAAATCCCGTTCCATTAGGTCCGTAACCTTGGGCATCATCTTTCAAACGAACCATTTCTCCAAATACTAAGGCCTGGAAATAATCAGAAGGCCACAAGTCATTTAGTCTTTGATCAGAGAACTTGAATCCCTTGGTACTTTCAGTCACTTGTGGAAGTATCGGTACATAATTATAAAAATGGACAGACTCATTGCCCCATTCCTTCTCAAAAGTCGCCTTTGTGCGTCGTTGTAACGTCGGATCATTCATCAAAAGAACCCTTTCAGGTAATGGTCCATCCTCTTTTAATAAGGTGTATGAAAATGAAGCATTCTCACCACAATTGGTTGACTCTGTTTCTAACAATAGCGCCTGTTCAGGTAAACCATATTTTTCAACCAAATAGCGGGCACAAATCTCACTTTCACTTAATCCTTCTTCAAATAAAAATCCTTGTTTTTCGAAGTTTTTGTAGAGATATTTCGTCGCATGCCCGATCCCACCGACTAAAACGATTTGCTCGACCTGTTGATTCAAGTAAGCTTTTGCTGCCTCATCTACTAAAACAGGCAAACAATTCCCAGCTAAAATCAATATTGGTGCTTTTAGTTCCGAACACTCCTGTGGGTCAGCTTCTGCTAAAAAATCCAATAAGCAATTCCAGTCCGCATTTTTCGATCGTTCATCTGTCATTTTGTTTCTCTCCTCATACAATTACTCAACATCCAAGTACGTAGTTTCTTTCCAAACCAATCGTCCTCTACACCGCCCACATAAATAGCGATCTGTATTGATTTTTCTTTTACGATAAATCCATCCAGCACATTGTTGGCATTGATACCCTTCGATTTTTCGGTTTCGATTTGAGGGAGTAACTGGTGCATACCGTAATCCACCTGTCTTAGTCAATAAATTTTTGAAGTCCTTGTCCCGGTGACGGTAGCCTTTTCCGGTCAAGTGAAGATGGTAATGACACAACTCATGCTTGATGATCCCAATAATCGTTTCTCGGTCGGCAACCGCAAACATCGTCGGATTAAAATCTAAGTGGTGATCATTCAAATGATACCTACCACCTGTTGTTTTCAAACGCTTATTGAACATTGCTTGGTGGCTGAACGGACGCTGGAAGCTTATCAAAGAAACCTCTTCGACTAACTGTTGCAATTCTTCTTGTGTCACGCTTTTTCCTCGTAAGGCGAAAGCATCGTTAGACTGATGCGCCCTTTGTTCGTATCCACTTGTTCAATCCAAACAGTGACGACATCCCCAACGGAAACAACGTCAGTTGGATGTTTGACGAATTTATTGCTTAATTTTGAGATATGGACTAAACCATCTTGTTTCACACCAATATCGACGAATGCCCCAAAATCGATCACGTTTCGGACTGTTCCTTTTAATTCCATGCCATGTTTCAAGTCTTCCATACTTAGTACATCTGAACGCAAAAGTGGTGCAGGCATTTCATCTCGCATGTCTCGTCCTGGTTGGGTCAACCCTTCAAGAATATCTTTCAATGTTTCTTCACCTACTGGCACCTGTTGCGCCAAATGTTGCGGAGAAAGTTGACTTAATTTTTCGATTGCGTCTTTTGTTCCTAAGTCTTTTTCAGATAATTGGTTTGCCTGTAAAATCTCTTTTGCTACTGCATAACTCTCTGGATGGATCGCAGTATTATCAAGTACATGTTTCCCACCAGGCACGCGTAGGAAACCGATCGCTTGTTCATAGGCTTTTGGTCCTAAGCGTGGGACCTTCTTCAACTGTGTACGAGAAGCAAATGCCCCATTCTCCTCACGATAAGTCACGATGTTTTGAGCAGTCGTCTTGTTCAGACCTGAAATATGTTGCAACAACTGAGGACTCGCTGTATTGACATCGACCCCTACTTGGTTCACTGCCGTTTCAACAACAAAATCCAACTGTTCTGCTAATCGTTTTTGTGAAACATCATGTTGATACTGACCCACGCCAACAGCCTTCGGATCGATCTTCACTAATTCAGCCAACGGATCTTGTAGTCTTCTAGCAATCGAAACTGCACTCCGTTCTTCCACTTGTAACTCAGGAAATTCTTTACGGGCAATATCACTTGCAGAATAGACAGAAGCTCCGGCTTCATTGACGATGGCATAAAACGCTTGATGTTTGGCTAACTTCAACTGTTCTGCCACAAATAACTCCGATTCACGGCTCGCCGTCCCATTACCGATTGCAACCATGTCCACTTGATACTGATCAATCAATTTCACAAATGCAGGACCTGCTTCGGCTCTTTTTGCTTGATTCGCCGGTTTGTGCGGGTAGATCACTTCAATCGCTAAAACCTTACCTGTCGCATCAACCACTGCTAATTTACAGCCGGTACGATAAGCCGGGTCAAAGCCTAAAACGACTTTCCCTTTCAAAGGTGGTTGCAATAACAAGTTACGCAGATTCTCGCCAAATATAGCGATTGCTTGCTCATCCGCTTTTTCGGTCAACTCATTACGGACTTCCCGTTCGATCGCAGGTTGAATGAATCGTTTGTAACTATCGTGGATCGCTAAACGAACATAAGTAGCAGAAGGCGAATTCGTATCAGAAATCAGTTGTCTTTCCAAGTAAGTCAAAATCGCTGCTTCATCAACCGTTAAATTGACTTTCAATACTTCTTCTTTTTCTCCACGATTGGTCGCTAAGATTCGATGAGAAACGATTTTATGAATCGGTTCAGAGAACTCATAATACATTTCATATACGCCTTTTTCATCATTCTCTTTGTTCTTGACCGTACTTTCATACAGGCCCTTGTTGTACGTATAGGAACGGACCCAGGTTCTGAATTTTGCGTTGTCACTTACTTGCTCCGCAATGATCTCATGGGCACCTTGTAAGGCTTCTTCAGGCGTTGGAACTTCTTCAGTGACGTATTTAGCTGCTTCGCTCAAAACATCCTCAGACGTAAAGGTCAATAACCAAGTCGCTAAAGGTTCTAACCCTTTTTCTTTTGCGATCGTCGCTTTCGTTCTCCGTTTTTGTTTATACGGACGATACAAGTCTTCCACTTGTTGCATCTTCACCGATTGCGTAATACTTTGTTGTAATTCTGGCGTCAATTTTCCTTGTTCATCAATCAAACGTAAGACTTCAGTTTTACGTTTTTCCAAATTTTCTAAATAAGCATAGCGCTCTTCGATTTCACGAATTTGCACTTCGTCCAAGCTTCCGGTCATTTCTTTACGGTAACGAGCAATAAAAGGCACCGTGTTACCTTCTGCTAATAAATTCAATACAGTCGTTAGCTGCTTTGCTTGATAATCTGCCAATTCTTTTTTTACAAGGTCTAGGATCGTGGGATTCACTTTGTCTGTCATTAAATAGCCTCTTTTCTAAGTCGAAATCGATACTTGCTATGTATTACTACTTTAAAAAAGCAAGAATCAAAAAAATCATACTGATTTATTTTAGCATAGATTCTGGTATTTCTAAATGTAACTAAACGGTGTCCGAGCCAAAAATAAAATCCATGTTTGTTTCTAACCTTAACCGAATCAACGGTGTTCCAAAAAACTGACTTTCAGCACTAAGCTAAAAAGCCCAAAAATTTGAACAACAAATTTCGGGTTTCTCGGCTTATTTATCGGAACTAGATAAGTTTATCAAAAGCTTTTGCTGGTCAATCACGCGGTTGCCATGGTCCTTGATTGTTTTGATACTCGATATCTTGAATGATTCTAGTTGGATCAAAAAGTACACCGTGCATCGATCCACCAAAAACAGCTCCGCCATCGATCCCGATTTTCTGATCGTTTATCCATAAATCAGTCGTTTGCATATCTCCATGGAGTAGTGGCGTGATCGTATGACCAAATACGATCGTCTTACCCGTCCGATTCTTTCGCACATGAAAAGGCTCTCTGATCCATAAAAAATCGCTAGAGCTAGTTTCATGCCAATCTTTTTTAGTTAGATCGACACCCGCATGAACAAAAAGATAGTCTTCCCATTCATAATACAAAGGTAAATCGCATAAAAAATCCACTAACTCACGATATCTTGAACGGATCATCATGGCGATCTCAGTGGGTGAATACTCCTCTGCTGCGCCTGGATGCAAGAGACTTTCCATTGTTTCTTTTCCACCATTTCGTAGATAAGAAGGATACCAGTCTTCCGGCTCTTGGAGAAACTGTAAGAAGTACTCTTCATGATTACCTCGCAAGTAGACCGCACCAGTTTCTTTTACTAGCTTCATTCCTAGTAAAAAACAATCTTTTGTTTTAGGACCGCGATCATTCAGGTCACCGATCAAGACTAATTGATGAATACGGGGATCATAATGTGTCAATAACTGTTGAAAAAGATCATAACTTCCATGGACATCACCGATTGCGTAGACAAATGGTTTATTCATGATACCACCACCTTTTCATTTGATTATAACGTAATTTCACTATCATAGGTAGCAACAATTTCCGAATCTTTAAAGGAAAAATCTCCTGATTTCAAATTAAAATGAGAGCCACGAAAATTTGTAGAACAACTTTCATGACTCTCATTTTATTTGATAAACACTAACTACGTCTACTTTGATTGTTAGAAAAATTATACAAATGCTGCTAGATGCGCATCGATGTCTTCCGTAGATAGATTTCTTTCTTTGACATAGCGATTATGCGGATGTTTGGCACATGCTACTGAACATGAGCCTAAATGTTTTTCTTCGTTTTCCACTGATGCTAACATTTGACGATTACACTCTGGATTTGCACAGTTGATATAACGTTCGCAAGGAGTACCATCAAACCAGTCTTTCCCAACGATCTGCTTATCTACATGATTGATGTCGACAGCGATACGCTCATCAAAAACGTACATTTTGCCATCCCATAGTTCCCCTTGGACTTCTGGGTCTTTGCCATAGGTCGCAATACCACCATGTAATTGACCGACGTCTTTAAATCCTTCTCTCACTAACCAACCTGAAAACTTCTCACAGCGAATCCCACCAGTACAGTAAGTCACGACTCGCTTTTCCATAAACTCTTCTTTGTGATCACGAATCCATTGTGGCAGTTCTCTAAAGCTACGAATATCGGGGCGAACTGCTCCTCTAAAATGCCCAAGATCATATTCATAGTCATTTCGTGCATCGATTACAACAGTATCTTCATCAAGAATCGCTTCTTTAAATTCTTTAGGCGATAAATAAGCACCAGTCATTTCTTTTGGATCAATGTCATCTTCTAGTTTTAGTGAAACTAGTTCAGGACGCGCACGAACAAACATTTTTTTAAACGCATGACCCTCGCTAGGATCAATTTTGAAAAATGTGTCGGCAAAACGCTCATCTGCCAACATCGCTTCCATGTATGCCTCAGTCTCCGCAATCGTTCCAGAAACTGTTCCATTGATCCCCTCTTCTGCGACAAGGATACGACCTTTTAAATTTAGTGATCGACAAAAAGCCAGATGCTCTTTCGCAAAAAGTTCAGGGTCAGAAATTGTTGTATATTTATAATATAGTAGTACTTGGTAATCCATTTAGTTACTTCCTTCCTTCAATTCATTCCATAACAGTATAAAGAAGTATAAATGAAATGACGATATTTCTGCTTGTGTATTTTTGCGCAAGTGTAGTTTACATAATATAAATATTGTAATTTTATGTATTCATAGACACAAAAAAACCGACTAAAATATCAGTCGGAGTTCTTGCCTTAATCTTACTAAGTAAATTATTTTCCTGTCACAGCAAAGTAATTGCCATCGGGATCTGCAAAATTGAATACATATTCTTCACCTAAATGGACTAAATCACCTAATGTCACTTCTAATTGTTGCATCTTTTTATATAGATCAAAAATATCCGCACTATAGAACATCAAAGAAGGTGCCCCACTAGCTGTGCCTGGTGAATGCTGTTCGATAAATTCACGATCATATAAAACAAACGCAGTACCCGCATCTTTTGATTGGGCAATCTCAATAATCAATGTACCATCCATTTCTTGACGATCCAACTCCACAAAACCGATCTGCTGCCAGAAATCTGCATTTTTTTCAACGTCATCTACATATAACATGATTTTCATTTCATTTGTAAACATCTATTCATTCCTCCACTTTTTTTGTCCTAGCTAGTTTAGCATAGCTGGTACTGAAAATCTATGTAGGAGATGAATGGATAAGCTCTTATTTTGCAATCATTTCATCTTATTTAATAAATATCAATCCTTGAAATGTCAGCTTCTACGTACTCATTTTGTTTAATATCCTTAGGTATATTCCCATCTGACAAATCTATTTTAAATTCTCCTATTTGAAGAATTTTGTTTTTCAAATCTACAAGCTCTCCCTGAACATGATAGTAATCAGTTTTTTTATCTACTATATATTCTTCATTTAAACTTTTAACAATGTGTTTGATGTTAAATCCATAAATTATATCTGTGAACATATCACCTTCTGATACATCACAATCACTACAAAAACATTCAATGGAATATAAGCCATCTGAAAGTAAAATATCAGCTTCTCCTGAGTCTTCATCTATCCAGTTTACTTTTTTATATTACTCATCTTGTATTATCTCCTGTGGTTTTAAAAGATACAATTTCATTAATTAAAACATTGATTTCAAAGTTCTTCTATTTTTATTTATCCGCCCTATATTTTTTTATCCAGTCAAGAGTTTCTTCTTTATTTGTTATTAGAATAATAAAACTTTCTTCCGTAAATTTTACACGGGTGTCTTTTACACTAACACCATGATCCTCACTTATCATATCTATTATCGTTACTTCTCCTTCAGAACTAGCTAATAAATATTGATTGCCTTCTAAAAATATTCCTTCGTATTCGTCTTCTTCATACAGCTCATCTTTAAAATTACTATTGTTACTATTATTAGAAACTACGAAATCTATTGTATCTTGCAGGTTATCTTTATCTATTTCTGAAGTTAAGAAGTCTGCAATTTTAAATGTTTGTTGTTTGTCGTACAATTGTAGGATATTTGCTAGTCGTTTTTCTTTCACTATAATTTTCCTTTTTAGATTTTGAATAGAGTCAAATTCTATATTTATACTTATCATACTCCAGAAAAGATAAGACAAAATGGGTGACGATGTGATCTATTCATTTTATTTTCCCTGACTCTAAAGAAAACATGGTTATATCACCATCTCCACACTCAATAACGATCGAGTCATCCCTTTTTAAGTAATAGTCTTCAACAATATTTCTGAATCCCATATGCCATAATAATGACCCACTACTTTCGTAAACGAGTATATCCAGCTCACAAATAAACATAATGTATTTAGAGCTCGGATCTATCATTATTTCATACAACAGAGAAGGTAATTTCTTTTCAAAAGACACCGACATATTTGCAGAATCTAAACATGCGGAAAGACTATTTATTCCTAAAAACACTTTATTTGAACGAGTTGATATGTTCATCTGAGGTTCTAATCCCAAATCATCGTATATAAATCCTACGTCAATTAAATTATTACTAAATTTTATAAATTGGTTACTTTCGGCTATATCTTCACCAAGTAAGAATGATCTTTTTCTTAAACTATCTTTTAATTCTATTGCTGATTCATAAATTTTTTTTTCAAATGAGCTCACTTATCTCCCACCTTTAATAATTATTGTTAATAACCTATCTCCATCCCAAACCGACTCAATTTTAACACCTCCGTTTGGGCCTTTTAAAAAACTTTCTCTTACAGTAGCTGTATAGTTTACCGTTGGTTTACCATACAGCTCTTTTGCTACATAGCTTCTACTTTCCGTCTTTGAAATATTAGATGAGTCTTTTAATACATCTTTTAGATGGCTACTTAAAAAATCTCTATTTGTAGGTGTATCAAGAATACCAATCTTACTTAGTTCATTTTTCATAGTTTGTGATCTCTGAATATTATGTTTATTACCCTTGGCTTTTCCAAAAACGTAATCAAGCTTATTTTCTATATCAGGATTTGTTATGTTACTAACACTCACCTCCTCAATCTTACCATTCTCTACATGCTTCACACCAGTGGTCGTCAATACTTTGTAAGACGCATAAGTAAAGCCTAAGATCATCAGGGCTTGACCGAGTTCAGATTCGTTGATCCATGTGTAGCCGTCTTTAACGTATTGCGAGGTAGAGACGAGACTGCCTAAGAGTGGGTCTAATTTTTCGCCGGTTTCATAATTGACACCTTGACGCCATGCTGCATTGACTTTCTCTTGGTAGGTATCGTACGTCATGAACTGGATCAGTTCAGGTTCTAAGTAGTGCCCTACTTTCGTGACATATTG
>NZ_PUAP01000001.1 GCF_002947535.1 Enterococcus mundtii | reverse complement strand
TGTCTTACACTGCTTTATTTAAATCAATACGGTGATCATGCTTCCGCCAACTATCAGAGCTAAGCCGATCAAAGTGTACCTTAATTCTTTCTTGCTCTTCTTTTCGTGCAAAATAACCATACCACCTAGTGTAGAGATCACTACATTCAGTTGCGTGATGATATAGGCAGTGGCCACTCCATTGGCGCTAGCTGAAAATATATAAGCAAATGCAGCTAAACTAAAAATGACTCCGACGATCGTTGCTTTCCAACTTTTTCCATCCCCGTAAGCTTTTGGTTGCTTCAAGACGACGTAAATAGCTGCTGCTAAGAAAACACCTAACATTTGTGGAAAGAAGATGGCAACACCGTCTGCATTGACTAATTTAGGTAATGCACTGTATACCCAATAACCAATACTCGTAGAAGCAAGAATTGAAATTCCTTTAGTTATTCCGCCTTGTTTACTTCCTCCATCGCTTACTGCTGTCAACGCTGAACCAATCACTAGTAAGACGATCGCCACTCCACCGATCACTTTTCCTGTTGTACCTGCCCATTCGCCAAAAGCGAAAACACCAATCAGTGACGTTCCGACGAGCTGCATCGCAGTAGAAATGGGCATTGTTTTTGATACACCAATCAAATTGAACGTGGTGTATTGTCCGATTTGGCCAATGACCCAAAACGCTCCCGATAAAAGACTGATCAAAAATGTAGTAATCGAAATACCACCGGGTGACATGAACAATTGAACAGCTAGACCAACGAGTAATGCGCCAATACCCGTACCTAATATTTCATTGGTGGGACGCCCACCGATTTTTTTCAAAACCAGTGGTTGGATCCCCCAGCCAATCGCTGGTATTAATGCAATTAAGATTCCCATCAATCAATCCCTACCCTTTCCCACCTTGAAATGAAGGATAAAGCGTCATACCACCATCTACAAACAATGTGATACCTGTGACGTAACTTGATTCATCTGAAGCCAACCATGCAGCCGCAGCCGCAACTTCACTTGGTTTTCCGATACGTTCCATCGGGATCATGCTTTCTGTCGTTGCTTTTTGCTCTGGATCATCAAATTTTTCGGCATTGATCGGTGTTTTGATTGCTCCTGGTCCAATACTATTGATACGTATTCCTTCAGGTGCATATTCCATGGCTACACTTTGTGTGAATAGTTTTACCCCACCTTTTGAAGCGGCATAATGTGAAAAGGTCGGCCACGGGATTTGTTCATGGACAGAGGAAAGATTGATGATGTTTCCTTTTACTTTATGTTTCTTGAAATAATTGATAGCAGCTTTTGTTCCTAAAAACACACCAGTCAAGTTGACTTGCATCACGGTTTCCCATTCTTCCAAGCTTAATTCATGCGTTGGCTTTTGGTTTTCCGTTCCAGCATTGTTGACCCAAACATCCAACTGACCATAGGCTTCTATCGCTTGATCAATCAGAGTCTGCACACCTTCTTCTGTCCCCACATCGGCTTTGACTGCTAAAGCTTGACCTCCAGCTTCTTCAATCGTTTTTACTGCTTCTTCGGCTCCATCAGCATCGGAATGGTAATTTACGACGACTTTCATCTTCTCTTCTCCAAAACGCTGAGAAATGGCTGTACCGATTCCTTTGGACCCGCCAGTTACTACAGCTACTTTCTGTTCTAATTCTTTATACATAGAAGACACCCTTTCTTTTATCACATTAATAACAAATATTTTAAAACATTCGTTATTAGCTATAAAGACAGTGTACACTACGCAGTGTAGGTGAAAGCAAATCATACGCACTAAAAAATTCTTTCCAAAAAAAGAAAGCCCTTCAGCATCACTGATCGGGCTTCTTTCTTATTCTCGAATACGATATTGGCTCACTCAACATGTTCAAAAAAATCAGCAGTTGCTTGTTCGTCTGCTTTCAATTGTTCGATCAGAGCTTCTGCTCCATCAAACTTCACTTGATCTCGGATAAATTCGTGCCAACGAATGTAGACATGTTCTCCATAGATATCTTGGTCAAAATCTAGAATATACAGTTCGACTGTCAATTCACGTCCATCACCGAACGTGTCGTTATGACCGATCGATCCCATCGCTGGGTACCACGTGTCACCGATTTTGATTTCACAAACATAGACACCCACTTTTGGTAAATGAACGGTGCTTTTGACTTTGACATTGGCTGTCGGAAATCCTAATAAACGCCCACGTGCGTCCCCATGGATGACCACACCGTCGATTTCATAAATGTAACCGAGTAAATGAGCCACACTCGCAACATCCCCAGCATCCAAGTCTTGACGAATCCGTGAAGAACTGATTTTTTCCTCTTCTTGTTGCTCTTTTGGTACTGTGACCACTTCAAAGCGACCTTTTGCATAACCAGGAAGATGAGGAACATCCGCAATTTCTTTTGGACCATACGTATAGTCAAAGCCAGAAACAGCATACTTAGCATTGAGTCCCACAATATATTGATCAACGAAATCTTGAGGGGCTAAGTGGGCAAAAGCTGAAGTAAATTCAATTTCGTAAAGATAATCGATACCAAGTTCTGCCATTTTTGCTTCTTTTTGTTCTAACGTAGTCAAGTATTTGACACTACTTGGATTGATTTTTTTAAAGACGATTGACGGATGTTGATTAAATGTCATCAGTGCCAATTTCAGACCCTCTCTTTGAGCAATCTCTCGCCCCGTTTCGATCACTTTCTGATGTCCTAAATGAACTCCGTCAAAGAAACCTAAGATCAATACGACGTCTTCTTTCGGAATTTGAGAAACTTGATAAGGGTGTCTGATTTTGATGATTTCCATTTTTACATTAAACCTCATTTCTTAAAACTTTACTTGGTTTCAACTTGTTTTTTTCTTTTGGATTTGGTTGGTAGATACTCACTACTTTTCCTTGATAAAAAAGGGCAATTTCTTCTGATGGCATCTCTGATAAACCGAATACTTGGTAATCTAAACGCATGCCATTCTTGACTTTCTGCCACACTGTTTCATCGATATCGACCTGTTTGAACTTTGCTACACCTGTTTCAATGGGTAATAAATATTCGTCGATCGTGCCATTTTCCATATATGATGCTACTTCAGCTAAAGTAATTGCTTGGGATTCATCCATGCCAGCACTAGCTGCTCTCGTCAAATCTGACATATGTGCCGGATAGCCCAACTTACTACCCGTATCAACAGCCAACGTCCGAACATAGGTGCCTTTGCCACATTCGACTTCAAACCGCCACGAAACGGTCCCTGCTTCTTTTGACCAGATGATTTCGCTCGTTCGTTCAAAACGATAGATCTGTGCCTTGCGAACAGGTCGTTCCACCGTTTCATTGTTTCGCGCATATTCATATAAACGTCTGCCATTGACTTTCACAGCCGAGTACATCGGAGGGACCTGTGTGATCTCACCGACAAAAGCAGCCATTGCTTCATCTACTTGGTCCTCTGTCAACGCTTCAATTACAGCTCGCTGTTCGACGATTTCTCCTGATTTATCTTCAGTCGTCGTACTATAGCCAAGTGTGATTTCTCCTTTGTAGGTCTTCCCCGAATCCGTCAAATATTCAATGACTTTAGTGGCTTTACCAATACAAATTGGAAGAACACCATCTACATCAGGATCTAATGTCCCACCATGTCCGATTTTCTTTGTATGTAAAATTTTTCGTAATTTGAATACACAATCGTGGCTAGTCATGCCGCGTTCTTTCCATAAAGGTAATAAGCCTTCCATCTTTTGTTCTCCATTCTTTTAAGTATTAACTGAATTATTATAACACATAGGAGCAATAACTGACGGGATTGATCCTTAAATGTACGATTATTTTGTTTTAGAAACATAAACGTAACAAAAGTTCACACTGTTGTAAATAGAAAGGTGGTATTCTTTTTGTAAAGGAGGGAGCACCTATGGAAAATCTTTTCTTTGCACCTTTTGATTGGTTATACAAGTGGTTATCTGGTAAATGATCGGATGATTCTTTGATCAGTCAATTCTCATATTTTGCTTTTATGATGAAACATGTTTTCCCCAAAAGCGGACAATTCAGCGATGATCATCTGCTACGAATACAACGAAAAAATTCGGAAATGGCACTTTCAATTTTTGATTCTTTCGTTGTATTTCGTCTTGCTCTCTCTAGTGTCGAATGAAAATATACAACAAAAAAACAGGGAGTGGGACATTAGTTCTCTCCCACCACCTAAAACCGAATAAACGGCGGAAACAGAAGTAACCTCTTCGGAAATAAGGCGCCATCCACAAAAATTTGAAGAACAATTTTCGTGGATGGCGCCTTATTTCTCGAGGCTGAACACTTCTGTCCCGACCTCTGA